>CAZYYT010000023.1:0-18790 GCA_964651775.1 uncultured Oscillospiraceae bacterium
AATTTAAAGCAAATAATTGAAAAACAAATGGTGCACAACTCAAAAGCGTTTGTTGAAGCTGATGAAAACGGTGAAATAAAATCAATCACATTAAGGTGCTATGGCGATGAGAGCAAGGCAGTAAACTACATCGTAAATGAGCTTGATGTTTCAAGGGAAAGGATAAAAATAGTATATGAAGATAATAAATAAATTTTTTGGGGATAAAACCGGGAATACTTTAATATATATATTATTAGCAATCGGCATTCTTTTGGTTGTTGGGGGAAGCTCGCTTTCTGTACTAAAAAAAACACCTGAAAGTCCGCCACAGGTTGTCAAAGAAGATGGGCTTGAAGAAAGGCTTTCACAAATTTTATCTAAAATAAAGGGTGCGGGCAATGTAGATGTAATGATTGTTGAGGATAACGATGGGGAAAAAAGCTTTGGCTATGACACAAACGGCAAGGATAAGAAAACCGTTATTTTGAACAAACAAAATGGGGATGAGCCACTTATCTCAGAAACAACAACACCTAGAATACGTGGTGTTTTAATTGTGGCGGACGGTGGCGGCACAAATCGCATAAAGGAAGCTTTAATAAAAAGCACACAGACGGCACTTGGGATTGCCGCACATAAAATTGTAGTTTATGAAAGGACTGACCTTAAATGATGATGGTAGTACGTAAAAAACAGCTTATTATAGTGGCGCTTGCAATTGTTATTGGCACTGCAGGGTATTTTAATGCAAGGAATGACTCTAAAGACACAGGGCAAAAGTATCTTGGTGAGGCACAGCTTGTAGATTCAAAAGGCGTAGAAGAGGCTGACTTTTTTTCACAAGCACGAATAGACAGGGAAGCAGGTCGCAGCAAATCTATAGAAACATTAAATGCGCTTATTGAAAATGAAAGCGCCGACAGTGAGTCAAAAAGTGCCGCACAACAAGGCATGCTATTACTTGCACAAAATACCGAAACAGAAACTGCCATTGAAAATCTTTTGCGCGCAAAAGGCTTTGACGATGCAGTTTGCTATATAAACAATAACTTGGCAAATGTTGTCGTTAAAACAGACTCACTAGATAGTGCAAACACTGCAAAAATCTCTGAAATAGTGACGGAGCAAAGTGGCATATCTCAGGATAAGATAAAAATTATGGAAATGAATTAGGTTGATACTTGATTATTTTTCGTAATATGATATAATACTATATGAAGACCAAAAAGGGGTCTCCCTTTAAGTAGAAAGGAATGATTGATTTGACAGAGGAATTTATCGCAACTGACAATGGCAATATTAATATATCTGAAGAGGTTATTATCAGAATATCAGCAATTTCCGCAAGAGAGGTGGAGGGAGTTGCAGGCCTTTGGTCAAGCTCGTCTTTAGGTGATTTTTTAGGCAAAAAAAATCTCTCAAAGGGTATTAAGGTTGAAACTAAGGATGACAATACTGAAATTGATGTTCACATCACTGTTAAATTCGGTGTAAAGATCAACGACGTTGCCCTTAAAGTTCAGGATTCTGTTAAAACTGCAGTTGAAGAATATGCAGGCATCCAAAACATTGTTGTAAATGTGTATGTTGACGGAATTGAAAACGAAAAGGCGTCTGATGAAAAGAATGCAGAAGTAAAATAAAGAGAATAAACATGGTTACGGAATATATAAATAAAGGTGTGTGCTCTCGCAAGACTGTAGTTGAGCTTGATCAAGATCACCTTATAAAAAGCATTGAAATAGTAGGTGGCTGCAGCGGAAACCTTAAGGGAATTACATCACTTCTCACAGGGATGAAGGCTGAGGAGGCTATTAAGAAAATAAAGGGTATCCAATGTGGTGCTAGAAGCACAAGCTGCCCCGACCAGGTGGCAGATGCGCTTATCCTGGCTATAGAGCAGCTTGAAAAAACAAATAGCTAAAATCATTTAAAGAAATCGGAGGGCGTTCTTCCGGTTTCTTTTTTCATAAATGCACTAAAATAATTTACTGTTGTAAAGCCACATTTATCCGAAACCTCCTGCACAGTATAGTATCCTGAGCGAAGAAGCTCTGTTGCAAAGTTAAGCTTTAATTTAATTACGTAACGTATGGGTGTGCAACTAAATCTTTTTACGAAAAGCTTTCTAAAATAGGTATCACTCATCCCGCACATTTTTGAAAGGTAATCAACACTAAAATTACTGTCTGCGAAATTATCGTGGATAAATTCCACCGCTTCCAAAATTTTATCATAGCCGTCTGAAATTTTCGTGTGGGCAAATTCCTGCTCTATTTTCATAAGTATTTTATAAAGAATTGACTTGCACTCGTGCTCATAGCCAAACTGCTTTTTCGACCAAACTAAGTAAAGCTCACTAAACTTTCTTTCAAAATAGCTTGCGTTTTCAGGAGTCATACAATGTATGGAGCCCGGAAGATTGCTGTTTGACGAAAAATGCACAACAATAAGCTTTTCACCCGATGCCTTAAGCGTGTAATTGTAACGCGCAGGCACAAACACAATATCACCTGTTTTAGCAAATGTGCTTCCGCTCTCATGCACAAACTGCGCATCGCCTTTTATTCTGTATGAGATGGCGTGGTATGGCCTGAGGTCTGAATTTTCATTTCGTTCTTCCCAGCTAAGCTTTAAAACGGAGGCTATATAAAGCGTAATGTCACTTGTTTTGAAAAACATAAAATCACCCGTTAAAATTATACTTTACTTCGGTAAATATGTCAATATTTTAGTTCGGAAAAATGTAAACTTTGTTATGAAAATTAGATTGTACATACCAATCACCAATGCTACAATAAAATTGAAAATTAATATTGGAGGATTTAGATATGTCTATTAAACACACTGCTGTAAGCTATTACGGAATTAATTATGTTGAACACGCTGAAAAAGACTTTATCGAAATGAAGGAGCATGGCTGCGACACTGTAATTCTTGCAATTACTGAATTTGATATGGACTTTTGGTTTCCCAATATCAATAACATTGTACAAAAAGCTCACGAGCTTGGTCTTCGCGTTATTGCTGACCTATGGGGAATTGGCAAATTTTTTGGTGGTGAGCAGGTAAGCCTTTTTTTGCAAAACAATATTCATCATCGCCAGGTTTCTGCATATACTGGTGAGGCTTTAAATGCGGCTTGCTTTAACACAAATTCTTTCCGTGATTACTTTAAAAATTTGTGCTTAAAGCTTGCAAAAAACATAGAAGTTGACGGATTTTTCTGGGATGAGCCGCACTATGCCTATCCCAAGTCATATGCATCTATTACGGGAGGTGCAGGTGATGACTGGGCTTGCAGATGCCCCGAATGTATGAAAAAATTTGAAGAATACTATGGCTACGAAATGCCCAAGTTTATGAATGATGATGTTAAGCAGTTTAGATGGCGCGAAGCATTTTACACACTTTACGACACATCAAAGGCTATAAAAGAATACAACTCCAAGCTTGAAATCACCTGCTGTGTTCACGCAACCCTTAACTCCTACTATGTTACGGAGCTTCGCGGTTACGATAACTGGGATATGGTTGCATCATGCCCATATTTTGATGTATTCTCCACAACGATAATTAACTGGGCCCTTCCCGAAAGTTTTTTCCGTGAAATTACTGAAAGAACTGTGGAAATGGCGAAGAAATATGGCAAGCAATCTGAAAGATGGCTTATGGGATACAATAAACGCCCTGATGACTTTTCTCAAATTGATAAGGTTGTTGACATGTATGAGGAGTTTGGCGTTGACCGCCTTGCCACATGGACATATCGTGGCGGATATAAAACATCCGTTGCCGCTAAGGACCCGCTTGAGCTTTGGGATAATATCGGCAGAAACTACAATAGGGTGTTAAAGAAATGATTGTGTCAGCATATTTAAGGAAAATCACCGAGCTATTGGAGTACATAGAAAAAAATCAGATGGAAAACATCGTGTCAGCGGCTGAAATTGCTGCCGATACGATAAAAAAAGATGGTTTAATTTATGTTTTCGGGTGTGGGCATTCACATCTTGTTGCACTTGATAGCTTTTATCGTGCAGGCGGTCTTGTAAACGTAAGCGCAATGCTTGATACTGACCTTATGCTTCATAATGGAAGTGCAAAAAGCAGTGCTATGGAAAAAATGGAGGATTTGGCACCGCATATTTTCAGCAGATACTCCCTAAAGAAAAACGACTGTATCTTCATAATTTCATCTTCAGGGATAAATGGTGTTCCCGTTGAAATGGCACTTTGTGCAAAGGAAAAAGGAATAAAATCGATTGCCATAACATCACTTAATTACAAAGACGAAAAATCACGCCACAGCAGTAATTTGCATTTGTGCGAGGCTGCCGATATGTTTATAGACTCTAACGTTGTGCGTGGCGATGCAGTTATCGAAATAAATGACAATATGATGGGAAGTGTTTCTACCTATGTGGGCACCTTCATTTTACAATCTGTTTTGATGGAAGCCACAAATATATGTGTTCAACACGGCATAAAGGTTCCCGTGTATAAAAGCTCAAATATACTTGGTGGCGGAGAATATAACAAAAAATTTATTGAAGAATACATAGGCAGAATAAAGCACTTATAAAGGAGGTATATGCTTGGCTAATATAGCAGTTATAGGCATTTGCGGAATGTCTTATTTTATGAGAGCCGACCACTTTCACGATAAAGGTGAAACTGTGATGGCAAGTTCTTTTAATTGCGAATGTGGCGGAAAGGGATTTAATCAAGCAATTGCCGCCGCAAGAATGGGAGCAGGCGTTACATACCTTGGTGCAATTGGCGCAGATGATGATGGGAAAAAGTGCGTAAGTATTCTTGAAAATGAGGGTATAACTGCCAAAATGGCAGTTAAGAAGGAGCACACTTCCGTTGCTTTCATACTGACGGATAAGCAAGGTGAAAACCAAGTGACAGAGTATATGGGCGCACAGCTTAGCAAAGAAGATGTCGAAGGCTTTGAAACTGAGATTGCTCACTCTGATATACTTCTTATTCAGCAAGAGGTTTTAAAAGAAGTTAATTTGGCTGCCGTCAAACTAGCGCAAAAGTATAATAAAAGGGTAATTTTAAACCCCGCCCCGGCCAGTGAAATGACAAAAGCATTAGAAAAATATGTTTACCTTGTAACACCAAACGAGCAAGAATCAAAAGCTATTCATTTAACAGGCTTTAAACATAGCGTTGTTACCTTGGGAGATAAGGGGTGTATAATTGATGGTGAAGCTTTTATACCCTCAATTAAGGCAAAGGCGGTTGATACCACGGGTGCCGGTGATACCTTCAGCGGTGTGCTTGGTGCCTGCCTTGCTGAGGGGATGGAGCTTTACAGGGCTACAGAATATGCAACCGTTGCCTCAGGCATAAGTGTTACAAAAAAAATGGTTATAAATGCAATTCCTTATAAAAATGAAATTGAAAGGATAATCGAAAATGAATGACTATGGATATTTTCAAAACTTAATTGAAAACTTTAAAAAAGTTAACGAAACACAAAGTGAAAACATACGAAAAGCTGCCGACCTTATGAGTGAAGCCATAAAAAACGACAGGCTCGTAAATGTCTATGGCGGTGGCGGACACACTACACTTCCTGTTGGTGAAATGTTTTTCCGCGCCGGCGGACTTGCCTGCATAAACCCTCTTATGGAAACAGGTCTTTCAGTTTTTAATCAGGCGCTTAAATATCTTGAGCTTGAAAGAACTGTAAACTTTGGCAGTTCAATCATAAAGTACTATGACCTTAAAAAGGATGATGTTTTGATAATTTTTCATAACATAGGCATTAACCCTGCAACGATTGATGCCGCTATGGAAGCCAAAAAAAATGGCGTAAAAATAATTGCCGTTTCAAGTGAGGCTTGGCAAAACGAAATGCCAAAAGACCACTTTATCCGCCATCCCAATAAAACAAACTTAAACGATTACGCTGATGTTTGCATTGAAGACTTTAACCCCGTTGGTGATGCTGTTGTAACAGTACCGGGACTTGATACGCCAATTGCACCAACATCAAATATCATTGATTTTTATATTGCGCATTTACTTGAAATTGAAACTGTGCGTCAGTGTATAGAAAAAGGTGTTACACCACCGGTATGGTCAAGTGCAAATACACCCGGCGGTGACGAAAAAAATGCTGCTTATCTTGAAAAATACAAACCACGCGTGAAAATGCTTTAGGAGGAAAAAAGGATGAATAAATTACAAGAAAAACTTGATTTTTTGTTAGACAAATACTCTGTTGATACAAACGCAGTGCTTAAAAATTTAAGCACAGTTGTTATTGACAATGAGGAGTACCCCATTCTTTCGCATAGAAATGAAAGAAGATTTACGGAGCTTAAAAACATAGCAAATAATGGCACATTGGTAGGAATAAGTGTTTTCAGAATTGCAAGAATTATTGAAAATGGGATTGATATTTACGAAGCGCTTTATCGCGAGCTTGACATTTGCCAATTTATTTTGCAAAAAAAAATCAAAACAATTATGGTTATGGAAAATGGCAATGTGTTAAACGCTATTGCCAAGACCGATGATGGTATTGTTTGCACCATTGAAATATCCGCAACTCTTAAAAAAGGTGAAATTTCAAAGGATAAGCACGAAATTATTTCTCAAAGAGGTACTGCATGCGATGTTGTTGTAGATGCACAATTAAAAGAGGATTCCATCTATGTTTTCGGTGAAAAAAACAAGAAGTTTACAGATGTAGACTTTGAGCTTTATGGCCTTTCTATGGAAAAAATTGCAGTTGTAAGAGCTGCATTTTCCCTTGCACAAAATAAAAATTATGCTGAAATCAAGGCTATAGACAAAAATCTCAAATCACTTGTTGAGTTAGCTAAAAAATCTGCAAAAAGCAAAGAAAGAGAGGCACTTTAATATGAAACCATTAAAAATTGCTATGATGTCGATGACGCATGGTCATACAAGAAAATATTATCAGGTTTTAAAAGAAAATCCAAAGCTCGATTGGGTAGCGGTTTCAACAGCAAATGATGAAGTTAAAGAAGTTTTCTTAAATAGTGTTGATGGTATTTTTTGCTATGACAGTGAACTTGAAATGCTCAATGCACATCCTGAAATTGAGGCTGTTGTTCTTGCTAGTGAAAATTCCGACCATCTTCGGCAGGTAAAGCTTTGTGCCGAGAGAGGAATTCACATTCTTTCTATGAAGATTCCAACATTCGATATGGCTGAATATGACGAGATGATTGATATTGTTGAAAAGAACAATCTTGTTTGTCAGGTTGAACTTGAAATGCACTACAATCCCGTTATTGCCAGGCTTAAAGAATTGGTGTATAATAAAGAAATTGGTGAGATTAAATCCTTTAATGCAACAAACATTACCCTTTCACCCGTTTGGGCTTTCCCGTGGCAGGGCGTTCCCGAAAAGAGCTACGGAAAGAGAGTTCCAATTAAAGATGGCGATAGTCGCTTCCGTGGTGGTGCACTTTGCGACCATCCGCATATTTTTGATATGATTCGTCATATAACGGGCAGTGAATTTGACTCGATTTATGCTGAAGTTGCACCAAATATCCGTCCAGATCTTGAAGAAGAGGATATGCTTTCAGTTATTGGAAAAATGAAGAACGGAACAATTTTCTCTCTTGACCCGTCTTGGTCTAAAATGGAAGAAAGAATTAAAGTTCCGGGACCGGGCTGGGAAGTGTTCCCCAAACGAATGGAAGTAAATATTACCCTTAATGGTGAAAAGGGAAGCTTAATGGCAGATTGCTTTGGTCCTAACGTGTATCACAATGGATGCCCTAACGACAGATATATCGTTCAGTATACATATTTTGACGAATGGGTTGGCTTAATTGACGAGTTTGTAGATAACATTAGAAACAACAAAACACCACTTATCAACCTTAAATGGCATAAAAAGACGATAGAGGCAATGAATGCGTGTTACGAAAGCATTGCTACAGGACAGGTCGTAAATCTATAAGAAAGGGGCTCAATATGACGAATTTTAAAGATGAAAATGATTTGTTGAGAAATAACCCTATTTTTTGGTCAAGGCTTGGCTTTGGATACGACCCGCCATTAAAAAATAAAGATGGAAAGCCACTTGTCTTTTACGAAAATTTTGAAAAGTACAAGCATCTGCACTCTCTTTTTGCAAAGCAGGGTGTAAAGCTTCACACTTCCATTTTACACGCAGGATGGATGGGCTTAAATGAGTACGATTATTCCCTTACTGACCGCACGCTTGACAGTATTTTCAGTGTGGATAAGGATATCTTTTATATACCAAGAATTAAGCTGAATGTACCTGTGGATTGGTGCTATGAAAACCCTGAAGATGTTTTTGTATACTATGAAGGACCAAGAACTGCTGATGAAATTAAATCACTTGTCGGCACACCAAAGCACGATTGGTTTGGCTACGAGGCTCCACAGGGCTACTACCTTCCTGAGGGTGATAATTTTGTTGACACAAGGCCAAATGTGGGCGGAGTTATAGGCAGACAAAGCCTGTCATCACATAAATGGCTTATTGATGCAGGGGTGGCACTTACAAAGCTTATTGACCATATTGAAAATGGCCCCTATGGAAACAGAATTCTTGGCTACCATATTGGCTTTGGTGTAAGCGGAGAATCCATTCATTGGGGCAGGGCCTCAAATCATTATGGCGATTATGGAATAAACTCTTTACGTAATTTTTACAAGTTTGGTTTTGCAAAGTACGGCTCCGAGGAAAATCTTGCACTAAAATGGGACCAGCCGGATATTTCGGAGGATAATGTAAAACTTCCTTCCCCGGATGAGCGTTATGGGCACAAAGAAAATATTTTTGATTTTTTCAGAGGCAACAAGGAAGACGCAATTTGCGAGGATTATGACGAATTTATCTCAAAATCCGTTGCCGATGCTATTTTACATTTTAGTAAGATAGCAAAAGAAAAAACAAGCGGAAAGCTAATTGGATGTTTTTATGGATACTTTATCCATGTAGGCAACGCATCTTACGCAGGACATTTGGATATTGAGCGTTTGCTTGACTCAGAATTTGTTGACTTTTTTGCATCGCCAATTCCTTACTACAGGCGTAATTGTGGTGAGCCATCGGGTGAAATGTGTACCACACAATCTGTCAACAGAAAAAAGGTGTGGGTAGAAGAGCTTGACATTCGCACCCATCTCTCGCGTGAGGACCTTATGAAATGCAACTCACTTGACGAGACACGCACAGTTATGTGGCGTGAAGTGGCAAAAAATTTGTCACACGATTCAGGCTACTGGTGGATGGACCTAGGTGATGGCTGGTATGATGACGACGAAATTATAAAAGAAATTGGCGCACTCAGTGATTTTAATGACGAAATGCGCAAAAAAAATCACCACTCAATAAGCGATGTTTTAGTCGTTGTTGATGAGAAAAGCATGTACAAGCTTGGCGTTAATGAAGAACTGAGACTTGCGTTTTTGGAGGACTTTGTCTGCGAGGCACACCTTTCAGGCACGCTTATAGATATGTACAGATTGTCAGACCTTAAAACACTTGACCTTTCCCAGTACAAGCTTGTAATTTTTGCTTATGATTTTGCATTATCAAAAGAAGAGCTAAGCCAATTTAACTTTAACAAGGACGCAGTTTTTATGTTCAACTACGCGGCAGGTGTAAGAAGCAGTGGTTGTTCACTTGAAAATGTGAAAAATCTGACAGGCTTTGAGGTTTGTGAATACCAAGACGACGCGTTTGATTTTCCAATGCTTAAAATAGCAAACGAAAGCTCTTCAATCAAAATTGTAGAAGGGCATACTCATATATTAAATGTAAAACCATTTATGAAGGCAGAGGAGATACGTTTTATTGCAAAAATGGCAAACTGCCACCTTTATGCCCCGCTTGACTGCGCAGTTTATGGCGACAGTAGATTTATAGGCATATTCTCGCAAAGCGACATAAATGGTACACTTAAATTAACTGGCAAACAAGTTTGTCGTGAGCTTATATGCCAAAACACCTATAATGAGAATGAAATCGTGCTTAAAATGGAAGAGAATGAAGCAAGAATTTTTGCCTTTGATTAATAAAAAATGACTTCAAAACCATTATTGTGGCTTTGAAGTCATTTTTTTATTACTAAATCTGCACGGATATCTGTTTTTCCATGTGGGATAGCCTCAAAATAAAGCTCTTTATAAGTAAGACCTATTTTATATGGTGAAATATCTGCTAAAAATCTGTCGTAGTAGCCTTTTCCGTAGCCTATGCGATAGCCTTTCTTATCAAATGCTAAACCGGGAAGTATCGCAACATCAATCTTTTCTTTATCAAAAGGGGTATGGTCAATTGGCTCTAAAATGCCAAACATCCCCAAAGCTAAATCATCAAGTGAGGTGATTTTAACACATATCATATTCCCGTTTTTGTCAATGCAATATGGAACAACCACATCTTTAGTTTTCAAAAGCTCATTTATAAGCCCCGTTGTACCAATCTCACTTCCCATTGAAACGTAGCAAAATACGACCTTTGCTTTTTTCATCTGTTGAAGCCCCAAAAAGTCGGTCATCGCAACACTTTTTTTAGGTAGTGTTTTTCTAAGTGAAAGGCAACTTGTTCTCACAGTTGCCTTATTTTCATGCATTTTTCTCCACCGCCATGCGAATTTCGTCCATGGCATCTTTATAGGATTCCTTGCCAAACACTGCACTGCCTGCAACAAGGATGTCAACACCTGCCGCCGCGGCAAGGGGCGCAGTTTCCATATTTATGCCACCATCAATTTCGATAGTAATTTTTTCACCATACGGCATTTTTCTGATTGCGCGCACCTTATCAAGCACTTCACCCATAAATTTTTGTCCGCCAAAGCCGGGAACAACGCTCATAATAAGTATCATATCAGCTTTATCTAAAACACCTTCCACTGCACTTACCGGTGTTTTCGGATTTATTGATACTGCCGCCTTAATACCATAAGAATGAATTTTTTCAATCATTTTGGGAAGGTCTTCTACGCATTCAGCGTGAACAGTGATTAAACCTGCCCCTGCTTTTACGAATGGCTCAATAAAAATATCAGGATTTTTTACCATAAGATGACAGTCAAAGAAAAGCTTAGATGCACCACGGATTGATTTTACCACTGCAGGACCAAAGCTTATGTTTGGAACAAAGTTTCCATCCATAATGTCAATGTGCAAAAGGTCTGCCCCTTCCTTTTCGACACGTATAACGTCCTCACGAAGATTACCGAAATCCGCCGATAATATTGATGGTGCTATTTTTATCATAAGTTAGTATCCTTCCTTTGCCAATCCTTTATTTCGTTAAGCATATTAAAAAGCGTTACGTAATTTTCATAGCGGCTTTTTGCAATCTCACCATTTAGAACCGCTTCGCTTACTCTGCAGCCTTTTTCCCCGCGATGGTTACACGTGCGAAAACGGCACTGCCCCTCATACTCACTTATTTCGGGGAAATACTGCCACAAATCTGAAGCGTGAATTTCGGTTTCCTCCAGTCTTGAAAAGCCGGGCGTGTCAAAAACAAAGCCGTTTGAAAATGGAAAAAGCTCCACATGTCTTGTAGTATGTTTACCACGCTCAATCTTACTTACATCACCGGTCTTAAGGTCAATGCCAGTTATTTTCCTTATTAGACTTGATTTCCCAACACCTGAAAGTCCGGCAAATGCAACGGTTTTCCCGTTTATTAAAGAAGCAACTTCACTTGTGCCTTCACCTGTTTTTGAGCATAGGGTAATCACCCTGTAGCCTGCCTTTTCGTAAACTTCGGTGAAGGTCTTTTTCTCCTCATCATCCACAAGATCAGTCTTATTTAGGCATATAATAGCCTCAATCCCCTTGCTTTCAGCAGTAACCAAAAGCTTATCAACCAAGAAATAATCGGGGTCGGGGCTTTTTGCCGCACTTACAATAACAAGTGTGTCAATATTAGCTACCCCGGGCCGAATTAAAAAATTCTTTCGTGGGTGAATTATATTTATGCTTCCGGTGTTATCGTTATTAATTTCAATTGTGACATTATCTCCGACAATCGGCGAAATATCGGTTTTACGAAATTTTCCCCTTGCGTGGCACTCCGTTATCATCCCATCGTGCGCAATGTAGTAAAATCCCCCAATACCTTTGATTATTACGCCATCGGCTAATTTTTTATCAATCAATATTTAACCTCTTTCGTAGTTATATATACACTGTCGTAATACACGTCAAGACTAAGCGTTTTATCTGTTTCAATTGGGATAACTACCTTTCCTTCTGCAGTTGAGAAGTCTTTTTCATAATAGGGGCGCCCGTTTAATACAAGTCGAATGTTAACCTTTTCCCTATCTTTTGGTAGATTTCCTAGTGTGATATTAACTGTCTTTGTCGGATTTTCCTTGTTTGGCTGTTCATCAGGATTTGTGGTTTCCTCTTTTTCACCATTTGCAATATATAAATCAATTTTAGTTTCCGTAGGCACTGTTTCAAATGCTTTTATGCCTTGCTTAAATATCTGTCCTTTTTTATATTTACTGCTCGGCCTTTCGTAAATTTGACCAATATTAAGATCGTTTCTTTCTATAAGAATAGTCGCCTCATCACGGGTTTTTCCTAAAACATCAGGCACAACAGTGTTTTGAGTCCCCTTTGATACGTAAAGCGTTACCTCCTCACCCTCTGAAAGGTCAGTGCCTTCTGACGGAAGCTGTTTTACAATCAGGTTTTCTTCATAGGTATCACTGTCGATATCCTTTTTAATTACTTTAATGCCAACGTCTGTAAGAAGCTCTTTAACAACATCATATTCCTCACCTGTGTAGTCTTCAAGCTCAATTGCAACAGCACCCAGGCTTATAACAACTTTGATTTTCTTTGAACTTTTTGTGTTTGTTCCACCCTCCGGTGTTTGTGAGATTATGGTATCACGCTCTTTGTCGCTATGCTCCATACGTTCCTTTACAACCTCAAACACAATATTTCCCTTGTTTGCGTCCGTTGCGGTGCGTGATGCCTCTTCATAGGTAAGGCCCGTAAGATCGGGGATTTGCGCCTCTGTCCCTTTGTTAAAAAATAAAAGAAATATAACAAGTGAAAGTATAGCAACAAAAGAAACAATAAGTGATATTAAAACACCTATGGTTTTGTTTCTCTTTTTCTTTTTAGTTTTAATATTACGATCTCTTCTTGATGCCACGGGCTTTTGCTCTGGCGCTACGCATACGTCGCCCCCATCCGATGGAAGATATGCGTTAAGCTCTGATACCTTTACGCCTGGGTTTTGATATACGGTTATAAGGTCTTCTAACATATCTGCAGCGTTACTATACCTAAGGCGCTGCTCTTTCATCATAGCGCGCATAATAATTGCCTCAATGCCACGCGGAATGTCTGGGTTTATTTCACACGGTGGGATGGGGTTTTCGTTTAGATGCTTCGCAATAACAGAAACGCCTGAGTCTGCATCAAACGGAAGTCTGCCCGTAAACATTTCATACATTACAACGCCAAGTGAATATATATCACTTCTTCCGTCTGTATAGCCACCGCGTGCCTGCTCCGGTGAAAGATAGTGTGCACTGCCAACGGCGGCATTAAGCGAATTAACTGTTGTGGTGTTACTTGCCGCCCTTGCAATACCAAAATCGGCAACTTTAAGCTTGTTACCCTCTGTTATAATAATATTTTGCGGTTTAATATCACGATGCACAACGTGCTTTGAATGTGCATGGTCAAGCGCACGACAAATCTGCATAGTGAAGTTTGTGGCCTCTCTCCAAGAAAGTTTGCCATTGTTTTCATCTATATATTTTTTAAGGGTGCTTCCCTCTAAAAGTTCCATCACAATATAGTGATGACCCTCTTCCTCACCAACATCATAAATCTGTACAATGTTTTGGTGTGAAAGGCTTGCCGCCGCCTGTGATTCAATATTAAATCTTCGGATAAATTCCTCATTATCTCTAAATTCCTCACGAAGAAGCTTCACCGCAACAAATCTGTTAAGAAACCTATCCTTTGCTTTATATACAATAGCCATTCCACCAAGGCCAACCCTTGATAGTAGCTCATATCTGTTACCTAAAATTTTGCCATCCATACAATTACTCCTCCTTAACCGGCAACAATAACCGTTATATTATCGGTACCGCCCTTTTTATTAGCCTCTTCAACAAGCCTTGTTGCAGCTTCTTTAGGATTTTCACTGCCTGCAATAAGCTTTGCAATTTGACTTTTTTCAACCATATTGCTAAGCCCGTCACTACAAAGAAGAAGCTTATCGGATTTATCTATCTGCGCTGTATACGTATCCACATCAATAGAAGGGTTTGTTCCAAGCGCACGGGTTATTATGTTTTTTTGCGGATGGTTAAATGCCTCTTCAGGTGTTATGGCGCCCGTTTCAACCATATATTCAACAAGGCTGTGGTCACGCGTAATTTGAGTTATTTCACCATCTTTACTTATTTTGTAAACTCGACCATCGCCAACATGTGCGATGTATGCGTTTACACCATTTATTATACATATATCAATGGTTGTGCCCATTCCGTGAAGATCTGCATCCTTTTCAGAGGCACAGTAGACATCACTATTAGCTTTTTTTACTGCATCCTTTAAAACCGATAGTGTTTTTTCAGGTGTATGCGTGCTCTTATATTTTGAGGTAATGTACTCAAGCGCTGTTTTTACAGCTTTTCCGCTTGCTACTTCTCCACCCTTATGGCCACCCATGCCATCGGCAAGAATAAGTATAACAGATTCCTCAAAAACCTCGGCAGTGGCAAAATCTTCATTATTTTCTCGGGTTTTCCCGCAATCTGACAAACAAAAAAATTGCATTCTCTTCACCTCCTAATTAAAGTTCATTATTTCTAAGTTGCCCGCAGGATGCGTTTATGTCAGGTCCAAGCTCCCTGCGAAGCGTAGCATTTATTCCAAGCTTTTCAAGTGTTTTTATAAATTCTGATGTTTCTTTTGTGCTTGTTCGAACATTTCCACGCTCAACCACTGGGTTTACGGGGATAATGTTAATGTGACAGTTTCTTTTTTGAAGAAGCTTTCCAAGCGTAATCGCATCATCTTTACTTGAATTTTTATCTTTCACAAGTGCATATTCAAATGTAATACGTCTGTGTGTTTTTTCAAAATAATTATCGCATGCCAAGAGAAGCTCTTCTATAGAATATGCTTTCCCTATCGGCATAATGCTTTTACGCTTATCATCCGTAGGTGCATGAAGTGAAACCGCCAAGTTTATTGGAAGGTTTTCCTCCGCCAGCTTATACATTTTATCAACCAATCCACACGTTGAAAGCGTTATATGCCGGCACCCAATGTTTAATCCATCTTCGGAGTTTATATTTCGTATAAAATTAATAACATTATCATAATTATCAAGCGGCTCACCAATGCCCATAATAACGATATTTGATATTCTTTCACCTAGGTCTTTTTGTGCGCGGATAACCTGCCCTTCAATTTCAAAGGGGGTAAGGTTTCTTACAAGTCCGTTTAAAGTGGATGCACAAAAGCTGCACCCCATCTTGCAACCAACCTGACTTGACACACAAATGCTTTTTCCGTGGTGATAATCCATAACAACGGTTTCAATAAGGTTTGTGTCAGAAAGCTTCATAAGGTATTTTACAGTGTTATCAACCTTTGAAACAAGCTTACGCGCCACCTTTGGAAGATAGATTTCAAAATCACGATTAAGCTTTTCACGAAGTGGTTTTGAAATATCCGTCATCTCCTCGGCACTCTCTGCCCCTTGATGGACCCAACGAAACACTTGCTTTGCACGAAAGGCACTTTCGCCCGAAGATAGCATATATTCTTTTATCTGTTTTAAGGTGAGATCACCCAAATTCAATAGCGTTACTTCCTTTCAAGTACTGCGGCAAAAAATCCGTCGGTACCACTATTTTGCGGTGTGAATTGTCTGCCATTTGGATATTTATCGTCTGATATTTTATAATTGGTGTGATCTTTTAGAAAATATTTTATATTTTCCTCATTTTCTCTTTGGCTTATTGTACAGGTGGAATATAAAAGCTTTCCACCCTCTTTTACATACCTTGCTGCATTATCTAAAATTTTACTTTGAATTGGGATAAGCGAGGATATATCATTCATCGTTTTTGTCCACTTTATATCGGGCTTACGCCTTATAATGCCAAGGCCAGAGCAGGGGACGTCCGCAATTACATAGTCAAAAGCTTCTTTGAAAGCTTCATTTTCGGCGGTTGCATCATTTTTAGTAACCCTTACTCTTGAGATAAGCCCAAGTCTTTTAAGGTTTTCTTTTATAAGGGGAAGCTTATGCTCATGTATATCACAGGATGTCACAAACCCCTTTTCGCCTACAAGCTGTGCGGCATACGTTGTTTTTCCACCCGGTGCGGCGCACAAATCAAGTACGCTTTTATTTTCTTTTATGTCAAGCGCTTCAACCGCCAATTGCGAAGCCTCATCCTGAACGGTTACAGCGCCATTTTTGTATTCCTCGGTGTTTTCAACACTGCCATTTCCGGTATATATGTACGCATTTTTTGTGCCATCAATTTTAACAAAATCGTTTGAAAGCACCATGCTTTTGCAGAAGTTAAACCTCACTATTGTTTTTGGTGTTTCGTTCATTCTAGAAAAAAGTTCCTCACTGTACCCTTCTTTTTGCCACAACTCCACTAACCACAGCGGAAGGGAATAATAAACAGAAAGATACTTTAATGAGTATTTATCTGAAGGCAAAAAATCACCACTGTTTATTGCCTTTCTAAGCACCGCATTTACAAAGCCTGCCGATGCGCCGTGGCCATAGCGACGGCTTAACTTTACACATTCACTTACGGTTGCACTTTCTGGGATCCTGTCAAGAAACCTAAGTGAAAAAATTCCAATTCTAAGTATATTGTGAATCCACACAGAAAGCTTTTTAAGCTTTACTGTGGATATGTTTTCAATGATATTATCGATAAAAAGCCTGTTTTTCATCACACCATATGCAAGTTGCATGGAAAGTGCATTATCCCTTGCATCTAAAGAGCTTTCTAAAATATCACGAAGCGCAATATTAAGGTATGCCCCGTCCTTTTCACAAGCTACAAGCGCTTTAAGTGCCGCTTCACGCGGTTTTGAAAGTACAGTCATTAGTCGTCATTCCTTCTTCCGCTTGCAAGAAGTATAAATCTAAGAAGGTTTGCAACCGATACAGCTGCTGCAGCAACGTATGTCATTGCCGCTGCACCAAGCACCTTTTTAACCTTGGGAACCTCGTCTGATTCGAGGTACATCCCCCCCTCAAGTGCCTTTACAGCGCGTGATGAAGCGTTAAACTCAACAGGGAGAGTTACTATCTGAAAAAGCACTGCAGCCGCAAAAAACCATATTCCAAGGTTAAAAAGTACATTGCTAAACGAGCTTGATAATAAAAGCCCGATTAAAATAAGATACGGGCCTGCCATTGAGCCAATGTTTGCAACCGGCACAAGGATATTTCGAAGTTTAATAGGCACATATCCGTTTGCGTACTGAACTGCGTGCCCCGCCTCATGTGCCGCAATCCCAACTGCCGCAACAGATGTTGATGTTCTTACACTGTCTGATAGGCGAATAACATTTGTTCTTGGGTCAAAATGGTCTGTAAGACTGCCCGAAATACTTTCTATTTCAACATTGTGAAGCCCGTTAGCGTCAAGAATGCTTCTAGCAGCCTGTTCTGCAGTGATATGTCTTGCAGTTGGGACTTTTGAGTATTTATTAAATGTTGAGTTCACTTTAAGTGATGCAATAATTGAAAGCAGCGCTGTGATAAGCACAAGTGTGTAACCACTGCCCCCAAAATAAAATCCATACATAAAATCACTCTCTTCCTATTTTAGTTCCTTTTTCTATATTATGTCCGAGAAGGTAGTTTTCAATAGTCATTTTCTTTTTACCTTCTACCTTTATCTCCTTGATTAAAACGCTGCCCTCACCGCAGGCAATCAAAAGGCCATCCTTATCTGCACGGATAACTTCGCCTGCACTTCCTTTTTCATTCACAGGATAAAGAAGGTCAATAACAAATCTTTTTCCATCAATATAACTATATGCCATCGGCCATGAGTTAAGCGCCCTAACCTTATTTACAATTTTTTTGTTTGATTGTGACCAATCAATTTCGCCCTCTGCCTTTGTAAGCTGTGACGCGTAGCAACTTTTTGAATCATCCTGCTTTATTGGGGTAAGTGTGCCTTCTTTAAGTGCATCAAGAGTTTTTAAAAGCACCTCTCCACCCTTTTTAGCGAGTATATCGTGAAGCTCTGATGACGTCATAAGTGGCGTAATAACAACCTCTTCCTTAAGAAGCATATCACCCGTATCAAGCCCTTTTTCCATATACATACTTGTAACGCCCGATACCTTTTCACCATTTTCAACTGCACGCTGAATGGGTGCTGCGCCACGATATTTCGGAAGAAGTGACCCGTGTATATTAATGCATCCGTACTTAGGGAAATTTAAAATATATTCTGGAAGGATTTTCCCATATGCCACAACTACGATTACATCGGGCATATATTTTTCAAGAAGCGGAAGGATTGCGTTATCACGAAGGGTTTCGGGCTGATAAACCTCAATCCCTTTTGATAAGGCATACTCCTTAACCTCGGGCATTTTCATTTCGTAGCCACGCCCCTTTGGCTTATCGGGCTGGGTTATAACGCAAACCACATCTCTGTTATCCTCAACAAGAGTGCGAAGTAAAATTTCTGCAAATTCGGGCGTACCCATAAACATTATACGCATAGCTTAGTCTTCCTCTTCCTCTTCCTCTTCTAAA
>CAZYYT010000024.1:0-10293 GCA_964651775.1 uncultured Oscillospiraceae bacterium
AATATGAGAGCAGAAGAGATTGTTTAATTGAATACGCAAATAAGATAGATATGCACCTTATTGTTTGCGACGACTACGGACTTAGAGAGTTTGTTAGAAATGTTTCGGAAAACATTGAAGGCAGATGCACTTACTGCTATGAGCATAGGCTTAGAAAAACAGCAAAATATGCTGCGGAGAACGGATATAGTGCATTTACAACAACGCTTTTGTCAAGCCTGTACCAAAACCATGATGCTATAAAGGCAGCAGGGGAACGCTTTGCAAAGGAGTACGGAGTTAGTTTCTTGTATCGTGATTTTAGGCCAAACTTTCGTGCAGGTAATCAAAAAGCTCGCGATGAAGGATTCTATATTCAAAAATACTGTGGGTGCATCTTCTCAGAAGAGGATAGATATGCAAAAAAAATCCTTTGTGATGCAGAAAAGTTTAATGGGGTACAAAAATAATGAAAATATATTTATATAAAAAAACCCCTGATAATAACACAATATACTATATAAAGAAAAGCTATGAAAAAGCATATGGTAAGGCGTGTGATGTAACATATAAAAAAACGGGCAGGCCTTATATTGACGATGATATATTTGTAGGTGTAACGCATACAGATGAATTAATCATAATTGCGTTTAACGAATCTAACTTTGGTATAGATGCCGAAAAGGAAGACAGGGTTATAAATAAAAAGACAAAGCTTATTGATAAGTATTTTACAAAAGATGAGAAAGAATATATTTCTAATAATGCTGATTCCTTTTTGGAAATGTGGGTAAAAAAAGAGGCCTTTGTTAAAACCTTTGAAAAAGGTATAGCTGATATGAAAAAAAGTAGCGTGTTAAATGCCGGAGGTAAATTTAAAAAAATTAAGTATGCCGGATATATCATATATGTATACTTTGAAAAAGAGGCAAAAATTACAAGTCATACTATTGACGAAAATTAAAGTTTGTAATATAATAAAAACTTAAGAAAAAAGGGAGTGTTTTGATGAGTATAAGAGTAGCTATTGCAGGATACGGAAATTTAGGTAGAGGAACGGAAAAGGCGGTTATAAGCGCGAAAGATATGGAGCTTGTTTGTATCTTCACAAGGCGTGACCCCCAACAAATAAAGCCTTTGTCAGGTGTGCCCGTTTATTCTATAAGCGATGCGATTTCAATGCAGGATAAAATAGACGTTATTGTTTTGTGTGGCGGTAGCGCAACTGACCTTCCAACACAAACACCCGAGCTAGCGAAATATTTTAATGTTATTGATAGTTTTGATACTCATGCAAAGATTCCCGAGCATTTCGAAAATACAGATAAAGTAAGCAAAGAAGCAAAAAAGGTAAGTATTATCTCAATTGGTTGGGACCCGGGTCTTTTTTCACTTAACAGACTTATTGGTGAGGCTGTGCTTCCAAATGGTACAGGCTATACCTTTTGGGGTAAGGGTGTAAGTCAGGGACATTCTGATGCTATAAGAAGAATCAAAGGTGTTAAGGATGCAAGACAATACACTGTACCCGTCGAAAGTGCGCTTGAAAGCGTTAGAAATGGCGAAAATCTTAATCTCTCTGCAAGAGAAAAGCACACTCGTGAGTGTTATGTTGTAGCTGAGGATGGGGCTGACCTTGAGTTTATCGAAAAAACAATTAAAGAAATGCCAAATTATTTTGCAGACTATGATACAACAGTTAACTTTATAACGGAGGAAGAACTTAACCGTGACCACGCCGGGATTCCACATGGCGGCATGGTTATAAGAAGCGGAAATACAGGGGAGAGTAAGCACCTTATTGAATTTAGCATTAAGCTTGATTCTAACCCTGAATTTACATCAAGTGTGCTTGTAGCATATGCAAGGGCCGCCTATAGACTCTATCAGGCAGAAAACTTTGGTTGTAAAACAATTTTTGATATTCCGCCTGCATATATGCACCCGGACAGCAGTGAAGAGCTTCGTAAAAACCTTTTATAATGACAAAAAACAGGTCAAATTATTGACCTGTTTTTTGACTTTGAAGTTGTTTTACTTTAAAGAAATAAGGTATCATAACTGATAGAAATGAAGCAATCCATGCAAGTGGTTCTACAAAATATAAAACATTAATATCCAGCCAGATTATAAGCACCTTAACAGCGATAACCCTTGCAACAAGCTCCATAAAACCTGATAACAAGGTCCAATATGAGTTGCCAAGCGACTGAAGTGTGTTGCGATAAACGTATATCAGATATAGTGCTGATAAGAACACAGCCATCCAAAAAAGGTAGGTGTGTGCAACATCAAGCGCACGAAGTGCCTCGCTACCCTTTGCATCTATAAAAACTTGAAGGAAAAACTTGCCGAAGATAAAAGCAAAGGCAGACACTGTAAGAGATGCAATAATCGCAATTTTAACAGATGACTTTACCCCCATTTTTATACGTTCAATATTATTAGCACCATAATTTTGGGCTGTATATGTAGTAACTGCATGGCCGATTGACACTGCAGAACTTTCAAGAAGACCATAAAGCTTATTGCTTGCAGTATATCCCGCAACAAAAATACTGCCCTGGATATTAATTACAGATTGAACAACCATTCCGCCGATAGAAACTAAAACAGCCTGAAATGCAAGAGGAAGAGAGAAAAACAAAAATTCCTTCATCATTTTTATGTTTGGACTCCAATAATTCTTTTTAAAGCTTATATATTCAATCTTCGTTATTCTTATTAAACAATATATAAGTGAAATGAATTGTGCAATTACAGTTGCAAATGCTGCACCAAATATTCCCCAATGAAAAACAAGTACAAATATAAGGTCAAGAACAACATTTGTCAGCGCGGCAACAATCATAGCAATGAGGGGTGTTTTGCTGTCACCGAATGCGCGAAGTATCGATGATGCCATATTGTATCCACTTACAATTATTAGTCCGCATAAAAGCGTGTATAGATATATTGTCGCATCGGAAAGTATGTCTGGGGGTGTATCTAAAAATTCAAGAACTGCTTTGCCAAACAAAAGCCCAATAACTGTGACAAATATGCTGCAAATAATGCATAGAAGCGTAGAATTTGCAATTGCCATGTTTAGCTTGTCAAAGTTTTTTTCACCAAAGTATCTTGATATAAATGTTGAAAACCCTTGGATTAAAGCAGCCATCCCCCAAAGCACCATCCAATAAACCCAGTCGGTTGCACCGACAGCCGCAAGTGCTTTTATACCAACACCGCGCCCGACAATTGCTGCATCGACAATTGTGTAAAATTGTTGTCCTATATTCGCAAATAAAAGCGGAAATGCAAATGTTAAAATTAACTTTGTTGGGTTCCCGCTTGTCATATCCTTAACTCTGCTCATTTATATACCTCTCAACTAAAATTTGCTTAATTATACCATATAGATAATGTTTTGTACATAGTAAAACATAAAATTATTGACTTGAATTACCAAATAATATAGAATAGAATAAAATAAAAGTAAAGGGTGTTTTATATGGCATCTAACAAAAGAGTACGTCTTTTGGATATTGCTGCAAAATGCGGAGTTTCTGTAAATACTGTAAGCCATGCGCTAAATGATAAAAATGATATTTCTGAAGAAACGAAAGATTATATAAGAAAAGCTGCCGATGAAATGGGATATATTCATAATTCTTCTGCAAGCTTTATGCGCTCGGGTAAAACAAAGTCAATT
This sequence comes from uncultured Oscillospiraceae bacterium, assembly GCA_964651775.1. Lineage (GTDB taxonomy): Bacteria > Bacillota > Clostridia > UMGS1883 > UMGS1883 > UMGS1883. The sequence goes on from CAZYYT010000024.1 coordinate 3,674, forward strand.
GCTATAATTATCGGCGATATTTCTAACCCGCACTTTTCCATAATGATTAAGGAAATTGAAATCACCGCCCGTAAAAGCGGATACACAACATTTGTGCTTAATACTGACGAAAATGAAAAGCTTGAAAAGGATGCTATAATTACAGCAATAAGTAAAAATGCTGACGGAATTATCCTTTGTCCCGTACAGAAAAACACTGCAAATATTGAGTTTCTTATAAAAAGCGGAATTCCGTTTTCCCTTATCGGTCGCAGATTTGAAAATATTAAAACAAACTATGTTGTTTGCGATGATGAAAACAGTGGATTCATCGCGGCAGAATATATATTAGATAGAAATAAAGGCAAAATTGCGGTTTTAAATGCACCAGAGCATATTTCAAGTGCGCGTGAAAGACTAAGTGGAATAAAAAAGGGCTTTGATAAATTTCAAAGAAAATTTGATGAAGGTGATATTTATACAGTTGAGATTTCAAATGAAAGCCATGAAAAAGTGATCAAAGAAATTTTATCAAAGGATTACGAAGGTGTAATTTGCTTTAGTGATATAATTGCACTGGAGCTTTTGTCACACACAGATAAAAAGCTTGATATAGTTAGCTTTGATAATATCTTGTCTAAATTCCATCTCCCATATAAGTTTAAAAGTATTACATCATCTAAAACAAAGATGTCACACGAAACTGTTGATATACTTTTAAAGGCTATAGAAGGGGAAGATGAAATAAAAGAAATAGTTTTGTCAACAAAGTTATCTTAAGGTATTGACAAAGATTATATTTAATGCTATAATTACATTAACGATAATGTAGAATTAATGGAGGGGTATATATTATGAGTAAAAAATTACTTGATTACATTGTTGCAAAAGAGCATCATCAGTTCAGAAAAGATTTTGAACAGTATGAAAATATTGCAGAAGAATATAAGGCGCTTGGCCTATCACCAAAGGAAAGAATGACAAGACGTTTTGAGCTTCTTTCAGGCCTTGAAACACCCATATTTCTTCCCGAAGAGAAGATATGTTTTATGCGTACAGTTAAAAAGATTCCCGATTGCTTTACAGAGGGCGAGTGGGCAGAAATAAAGGAAAAGCACTATATCCATGAACTTGGATATATTTCAAACCTTTCACCTAACTATGAGGACGCTGTAAAGGTTGGCCTATTAGAAAAGAGAAAAACTGCTGATGAATACGGTCAGCGCATTATTGATGCAATCCTTAAGCTTACAGAGCGTTACAAGGAAGCTGCTGAAAAAAAGGGTGATACAGAGCTTGCCCAGATTCTTGATAGAGTGCCTAAGTATGGGGCTACATCATTTCGTGAAGCGCTTCAGTCATTCAGAATTATTCACTTTGCTCTTTGGCTTGAAGGTAACTACCATAATACAGTAGGACGTTTTGACCTTTATATGTATCCTTATCTTAAAGCAGATATGGATAAGGGCCTCTATACCGAGGAAACTGCACTTGAACTTTTGGAAGATTTCTTCATGTCATTTAATAAAGACAGTGACCTTTATGTTGGCGTTCAACAGGGTGATAACGGACAGAGTATGGTTCTTGGTGGTATGGACGAAAATGGGGTAGAGGTGTTTAATCTTCTTTCAAAGCTTTGCCTTAAGGCAAGCAACAACCTTCTTCTTATCGACCCGAAGATTAACCTTCGTGTTGGTAAAAACACACCTATCGAGATTTATGAGCTTGGCAGTGAGCTTACAAAGGCAGGTCTTGGCTTCCCGCAGTATTCAAATGATGACGTTGTAATCGATGGCCTTGTTAAGCTTGGATATGAGCTTAAAGATGCAAGAAACTACGCTATGGCTGCTTGCTGGGAATTCATTATTCCTAAGGTGGGCGGAGATGTTGATAATATCGGTGCACTTTCTTTTCCGAAGGTTGTTGATACCTGCCTTCACAGGGATTTATTAAAGTGTGATAATTATAAAGAGTTTGAAAAAGCTATTATAGGAGAAATTAATGCCGAAGCAGACAGAATTTGTAATGGTATTAAAAATATATGGTTTGTGCCTTCTCCGTTTATGAATATTATGATTGATGGCGGAATTTACGAGGGTGCAAAATACAACAACTTAGGTATCCATGGTACAGGTGTTGCTACAGGTGCAGACTCTTTGGCAGCAATTGAAAAATATGTATATGATGAAAAGAAATTCACAAAAGAAGAGCTTATCGAAGCTGTAGACTCCGACTTCGAAAAGCATAGTGAGATTCTTCCTATCTTAAGATTCGAAGCACCAAAGATGGGTACAGATAATGATGAGGCTGACGAAAAGGCCGTAATGCTTCTTGATGAATTCGCAAAAGCACTTAAAGGAAGAAAGAACTGCCGCGGCGGTGTATATCGTGCAGGTGCAGGATCTGCAATGTTTTATCTTTGGCACGCAAACGAAATCGGCGCATCTCCCGATGGTAGACGTAATGGCGAGCCATTTGGTACAAACTTCTCACCAAGCCTCTTTGCAAAAATTGATGGACCTATTTCTGTTATCAAGTCATTCACCAAGCCACACTTTGAAAATGCTATCAACGGTGGTCCTCTTACACTTGAATTTGCTTCGTCAATGTTTGAAGGTGAAGACAGTGTTAAAAAGGTAGCTACACTTGTAAAGGCATATATCGATATGGGTGGACATCAGCTTCAGCTTAATGCAGTAAACACAAAGCTTATGCAGGATGCTCAAGCGCACCCTGAAAAGCATCGTCAACTTGTTGTTCGTATCTGGGGATGGAGTGCGTATTTCGTAGAGCTTGATAAAGCATATCAGGACCACGTAATGCTTCGTCAGCAGTATAAAGTTTGATATTATGAATGGTATAATATTTGATATTAAAGAGTTTTCCATTCACGATGGACCGGGTGGCAGAATCACAGTGTTTTTAAAGGGTTGTCCGCTTCGATGTGTGTGGTGCCATAACCCTGAAGGGCTTGAAAATAAGCCTCAATTAATGTACAAAGAAAATCTATGCTCGCATTGTAAAAAATGCGAGCAGGGTTGCACCCATGAAGAGTGCAAGCCATTTAATAGATGTATACATGCTTGCCCAAATGGTGCTCTTTCTGTTGCAGGAAAAATTATAAGCAGTGATGAACTATCCAAAAAGCTTATGGGAAGTAAAGACTTCTTCGAAATATCGGGTGGTGGTGTAACCATCTCCGGGGGAGAACCGCTTATGCAAAGCGAGTTTGTATGTGAGCTTTGCGATAAGCTTATCGGAATTCACAAGGCTATCCAAACTTCAGGCTTTGCAAGTGAGGAAACCTACAAAAAGGTTATCGATAAGTTTGATTATGTGCTTCAGGATATAAAGCTTGCTGATGATGAAGAACATATTAAATACACCGGTGTAAGTAACAAGCTAATACTTAAAAATATTGAATATCTTAAAAATAGCGGAAAAGATTTTGTATTTAGAATCCCGCTTATACCGGGCATTACGGATACAGAAAAAAACCTTACAGAAATTTCAAAAATTGTGGGGAGCTACAGGGTGGAACTTCTTCGTTACAATGTGATGGCGGGGGCAAAGTATTCTATGCTCGGTTTGAAATACCAGCTTTCGGATGAGAAAAATAGAAAAGTAGATTATACATCATTTTTTGAAAATGCAAAAATGGAATAAGAAAAAAGCAATGAAATTAAATTCATTGCTTTTTTTGTTGCACTTTGTAAGAATTAATGGTATAATATATTCTAGATTATTATGATTGAATGTGGGGTATAAATATGAACACTGTCAATATTCTTGGTGTTAATGTTAACAATATATCAATGGTTGAAGCTGTCAAGAAATCTCTTGAGCTTATAAATGGTGAATCTTTAAGTGTGATATACACGCCTAATTCGGAAATAATACTTTATGCATCAAATAACATGGATTATTGTGACTTACTTAACAGAGGAACTTTAATAGTTCCTGACGGCATTGGTGTTATTCATGGTGCGAGAATCCTTGGTGCTAAAATGAAGGAGAGAGTAGCAGGGTTTGATCTTGTTTGCAACCTTTTGCCAATCCTTGCAAAAGAGGGTAAAAGTGTGTATCTTCTTGGTGCTAAACCTGGCGTTGCAGAACTTGCAGGTCAAAAGCTTCAAGATAAATATCCGGGCCTTGTAATTGCAGGCACTCATGACGGATATTTTAAGGATGATGAAGAGGTTATTGAATCAATAAATGTTGCAAAGCCAGATTTTTTGATGGTTTGTCTTGGCTTTCCCAAGCAGGAAATTTGGATCGATACATATAAGGACAGGCTTAATGCAAAGCTTGCAATCGGTGCAGGCGGTTGCCTTGATGTGTTTGCAGGTACAGTACTTCGTGCACCGGAGTTTTATCAGAAGCACGGAATTGAATGGCTTTATAGACTTCTTAAACAACCTTCAAGGTTTATGAGAATGCTTTCTCTTCCCAAATTTGGGCTTAAGGTGCTTTTAAATGGAAGAAAATACAAATAATTAAGGATGAATTTTATGCTTGAATTTAAAAAAATTAGTATAGAAGACAAGCCCATTTTTGATAAATATATTGCACTTGATCAAACAAATAATTCAGAGGGTGCATTTGCAACGCTATTTATCTGGGATGCGTATTACAATATGGAAATTGCAGATAACGGTGAATTTCTTTTTATAAGATTTAACAGAAAAGGGAAAATGCCTGAGTATCTTTATCCTATTGGCAAGAGGGATATTGAAAAAGCAATATTTGAACTTAAAACATTCGCAGCACAACGTAATGAAAAGCTTAGTTTTGCACTTGTTTCAAAAAAAAATAAAGATATATTAAAAAATCTTTTGGGTGATAACTACGAATTTACGGAAAATAGGGATAGTGCAGATTATGTTTATCTCACTGAAAATATGATTAGTCTTCCGGGCAAAAAGCTTCACTCAAAAAAAAATCACTATAACTATTTCGTTAATAAATATAACTTTGAATATGTTAACATAACAGATGAAGCGCTTTTGAAAAAATGCGCCGAAAAGGCATACAACCTTGTATCAAGTAAGAAAAAAAACAAAAACTCATTTGAGCTTGGTGCTATGAAGGCTTATTTTGATAATTATCAAAAGCTTTCGCAGACCGGTGCTGTGCTTTTGGTTGATGGCGAAATTGCCGCAATGAGCTTTGGTGAAAGATTAAGCGATGAATGTGCGCTTATACAGATTGAGCTTGCTGATGAAAGCTATCGTGGTGCATATCAGGCAATCAATAAGATGTTTTGTGAATACGAATGGAAAGACTATAAGTATGTAAATCGTGAAGAAGATATGGGGATCGATGGCATAAGGCGTGCCAAGGAATCTTATCAGCCTGTATATTTAGCCGAAAAGTATTTTATAACCGAAAAATAAAGGAGACGTTAAAATGATATATTTATTTCTTGCTGATGGATGTGAAGAAATAGAGGCACTTGCACAAACAGATATTCTACGTCGTGCTGGGTTTGATGTTAAAATGGTTGGTATAACGGGTGATGAAATCACAGGCGCGCACAAAATTAAAATTAAAGCAGATATCAAAATTGAAGAAGTTGAAAAAGATAAAATTGAAGCAGTAATACTTCCAGGGGGAAGTAAAGGTACACAAAAACTAGATGCAAGTGATTTTGTTAAAGAAACTACTATGTATGCTTTTAAAAATAAAAAATTCGTGTGTGCAATTTGCGCCGCACCGATGATACTTGGAAAACTTGGCATCCTTGCAGGTAAAAAAGCAACCTGTTATCCTGGCTTTGAACAGTATTTTATTGATGCACAGTATGAAAATAAATGTGTAATTCGTGACGGAAACATTATAACAGGTAGATCAATGGGGGCTGCATATGATTTTGCTCTTGAAATTATTTCTGCACTTTCAGGTAAAGAAGAAAGTGACAAAATCAAGGCAGAAATTATATATTAAGGTGAATTAAATGGATTATTTAGAATCGCTCATACCTAATCGTAGTGATTTTTTAAATGAGCTTCGTAGGAAATCTGCTCTCGAAGAAAGCTACGCACCTATTGTACAGTCCGCGACAGAGCAGCTTCTTGTTACGCTACTTGCACTTAAAAAACCAAAACGTATTTTAGAGGTTGGTACAGCAGTCGCCTATAGCGCTATACTTATGGCAGAAAATACCCGGGATGATACGCAAATTATTACCATTGAACGCTATAAAAAGCATGCAGATATCGCAATAGATAATGTATTTTTATCAGGTTATGAAAACAAGGTTAAAGTAATTGAGGGTGAAGCTGTAGAAATTTTACAGTGGCTTGACGGAACGTTTGATTTTATTTTTCTTGATGCCGCAAAAGGGCAGTACATAGAATTTTTGCCGTCACTTTTAAGACTACTGCCTAAAGATGGTGTGCTTCTTTCCGATAACATTTTATATCACGGAATGATTGAGGATGATGAAAAGGTTGAGCATAGGAAAATCACCATAGTAAAAAGGGTTCATATGTATCTTGAAGCAATAACAAAATCGGAGGAGCTGACAACTTCTATAATACCGATTGGTGATGGTGTTGCTTTATCTATAAAAAACTGAAGGGACTATTTTAATGGATAAGATTGAACTTCTGGCACCTGCCGGAAACCTATATAAGCTT
>CAZYYT010000024.1:10303-18736 GCA_964651775.1 uncultured Oscillospiraceae bacterium
TTTAATTATGGTGCAGATGCAGTATATATTGGTGGTGAAATGTTTTCGCTTCGTGTAGCTGCGGATAACTTTACAAAAGAGGAAATGCGTGAAGGTATTGAATATGCACATAATCTTGGGAAAAAGGTCTATGTAACTGCAAATATCATTCCACATAACCGTGACCTCAAGGAAATTGAAGAGTATTTTAAGGAAATATACGAGCTTGGTGCAGATGCAGTGATTATATCTGACATTGGTGCTTTTTCAATTTGTAGAAGAGTAGCGCCAAACCTTGAAATTCACATCAGTACACAAGCAAATAATACAAACTACCAGACAGTGCAGACATGGCATGATATGGGTGCAAGTCGTGTAGTATTAGCGAGAGAGCTTACACTTACAGAAATAAGAGATATAAAAGACAATATCACAAATAATTGTGAGCTTGAAATATTTATGCATGGTGCAATGTGCATCTCTTATTCGGGAAGATGCCTTTTAAGTAATTATATGACAGCGCGTGACAGTAACTGCGGTGCCTGCAGTCATCCTTGCAGATGGCAGTATTCTCTTATGGAGGAAAAGCGCCCCGGGGAGTATTTTCCCGTTTTTGAGAATGAACGTGGTACTTTTATAATGAATTCTAAAGACCTTTGTATGATAGAGCATGTTCCCGAGCTTGTTGCAAGCGGGGTGACATCTCTTAAAATTGAGGGAAGAGTTAAAAGTGAATTCTACGTTGCTACTATTGTATTGGCATATCGTAGTGCGATAGATGCATATTATGAAGACCCCTTAAACTATAAATTTGATGAAAAATGGCTTGATGAAGTTAAAAAGGTAAGTCATAGAGATTATTACACAGGCTTTTTCTTCGGAATCCCCGACACAGGTGCACAAATATACGGGTCAAGCTCTTATATAAGAGAATATGATATAGTTGGTATTGTGCTTGACTATGATGAGAATACAAAGCTTGCTAAGGTGGCACAAAGAAACAGATTTTTTGTAGGGGATGAGGTTGAGATTTTAAGACCGCAAAAGCCTTATCTTACAAAAAAAATTAATGTGCTAAAGGATGAACATATGAATGATATTGAGGTTGCAAATCATGCCGCAATGATTGTTTATATCGATTCAGAAGTGCCACTTGAAAAAGATTGCATGATTAGAAAGCAGGTTAAATAATGAGAATTCTCGGAATTGACCCTGGTATTGCAATTGTAGGTTATGGTGTGGTAGATAAAATAAATAATTCGTACAAGCCGGTGATATTTGATGCAATACTCACAAAGGCGCACACCCCGCTTGAAGAAAGAATACAGATTATTTACAATAAAATGGTGGAAATCATTGATGAATATAAGCCTGAGGCAATAAGTGTTGAGGAGCTGTTTTTTAATAACAATGCTAAAACTGCATTCGCAGTTGGTCAAGCAAGAGGAGTAATTCTTCTTGCGGCAGTGCAAAAAAATGTTCCAATTTATGAGTATACACCGCTTCAAGTTAAACAGGCCCTTACAGGCTACGGAAGAGCTGATAAAAACCAGATTCAGCAGATGATGAAATCTATGCTTGGATTAAGCGCGGTGCCAAAGCCCGATGATGTTGCCGACGCGCTTGCCATAGCAGTTTGCCATGGCAATAGTATTAGATTTAACTCTCTTACAAGTTTTGGCACAATTAATATAAGATAGGTGAATTGATATGATATCTTTTTTAAAGGGAAAAATTGCAAATATAACCGAGAATTCTGTTGTTATTGATGTTAACGGGTTTGGAATGAATGTGTTTATGTCGGCTAACGATATTTCTAAAATAGGAAGCATAGGTAGCGATGTAAACGTTAATACATATTTTCACGTTCGTGACGAGCAGCCTGAACTTTATGGATTTATTTCACAGGACAGTCTTTCATTTTTCCATAAGCTTATTTCAATTTCAGGTATCGGCCCAAAGGCAGCAGTTTCAATTTTAGGTACACTAACTGCGCAGGAGCTTTCACTTGCTATTATTTGTGATGACTTTAAGACAATAACCCGCGCGCCCGGTGTTGGTGCAAAAATGGCACAAAGAATTATACTTGAGCTAAAAGGTAAAATCAGCACAGAGGATGCAATTATATCTAAGGAGCCTATGGTAAGCCAAAAAGCAAATCTTCGTTCCGATACGGAAGCTGTTAATGCACTTATTGCACTTGGTGCATCACCATCGGAAGCTCAAAAAACTATTATGCAGATAGATACAAACGGGATGACTGCTGAAGATATAATCAAAGAAGCGCTAAGGAGAATGGCAAATGGAATTTGATGATAGAATTATTTCCGCCCGTCAGCTTGAAGGTGATGAAACAGAGCACACTATAAGACCCAAGGTGATGGATGAATACATTGGTCAAAGTAAGGTCAAAGAAAATCTAAAAATATATATTGATGCCGCAAGAAACAGGAAAGAGGCGCTTGACCACTGCCTTCTTTATGGACCCCCAGGCCTTGGTAAGACAACGCTTGCATCAATTATTGCAAATGAGATGGGTGTAAACATAAGGGTAACAAGTGGACCTGCCATTGAAAAGCCGATGGACCTTGCAGCTATTCTTACTAATCTTGCACCGCAGGATGTACTGTTTATTGATGAAATTCACAGACTTTCAAGATCTGTCGAGGAGATTCTTTATCCGGCAATGGAAGATTTTTCTCTTGATATTATAATAGGAAAAGGGCCTAGTGCACAGTCTGTAAGATTAAGTCTTCCACCGTTTACACTTGTTGGTGCTACAACACGTGCAGGTATGCTTTCTGCGCCACTTCGTGACAGATTTGGTGTAATTGAAAGGCTTGAACTTTATACTAAAAAGGACCTTACCAAGATTATTACAAGAAACGCTCAAATAATGAATATAGATATTGCACCTGAGGGTGCCACAGAAATTGCATCACGCTCAAGGGGTACACCAAGAATTGCAAACAGACTTTTACGTAGGGTGCGTGACTTTGCCCAGGTAAAGGCAGATGGGTGTATTACTAACGAAGTAGCTGATAGAGCACTTAAAATGCTCGAAATAGATAACCTTGGACTTGATGCAACAGATAAAAAAATGATAACATCTATGATGCTAAACTTCGGTGGTGGTCCTGTTGGCCTCGATACACTTGCAGCAACAATTGGTGAGGATTCCTCCGCAATAGAAGATATGTATGAGCCTTATTTGCTTCAGCTAGGCTTCATATCAAGAACTCCACGCGGAAGATGTGCAACAAGAAGGGCCTATGAGCATTATGGTATTTCTGTTCCTAAGGATACACAAAATGCACCTGAACAGTTGACGTTTGAGTAATATTACAAACAGATTACATTTTGTGATGAGTGCAAGGAAATATTCGAACTGTGTCGAATAACGTAGAAAGATGGGGTGTTACAATGAGAAAAATATCACATATACTCTTTATTATATTAATTCTTACATTTACATATTTATGTCCAAGTGCTTTTGCGGAACATCTTTATTATAACGATGCTTTTCATGTTTACGATGCAGATGAAATTGTATTAAACGTTAACGGAAGTAAAATTAATCAGCTTCCTATGGCGCCAGTCATTATTGAAGATAGAACAATGGTGCCTGTTCGTGAGGTATTTGAAGCTCTTGGTAGTGATGTTATTTGGCACGATGATACCTGTCAGGTTGAAATTAAAGAAGGCAGTACATCTGTTTTAATTAAGATTGGTGATAGAAACACCTACGTTGATGGGGTTGCTACGCCTATTCAAGAAGGCCAACCACTTCCAATGCTTATCGGTTATAAAGCTGATTCACTTAAATCAATGGTACCCGTTAGATTTGTTGCTGAAAAGCTTGGATATAATGTGGGATGGAATGATGATACTAGAACAGTCTCTATTGAAAGCAAGAAAATAGATGTTGACGACACAGAAATTGATGTTATCGTTCCACCAACACAAATTAAAGACCCAATTCCTGAAAAATATGGTGAATTCGGGAAAATAACAGCTGTTAAAAATAATGAATCTGACGATATATATATTAACGCAAAATATGGTATTTCACCACACATTACCAGATATTCAAACCCAGAAAGAGTTGTGTTTGATTTTGATGGTGCAACCTTCAATAATGTTGGGGATACAGTTTCCTTAAACGGTAATTGTGTGAAATCTGTAAGATATTCGAACTATGAGGGAAGGGCACGCGTTGTGCTTGATATAAATCGCTCCACTCAGGTTCACGTTTTATCAAGCAGTGATGGTATACTTTTAAAAGCTATTCCATCAGAAAATGATGAGATTACGTACGACACATACTTAAAGCGTGTTTATTTTGATCAGAAATACGATGGTGTAGGGAACTCTGTTTCAAACGGTTACTCCGTTACATTTAAAGATCTTCAGCTTGAAACTCAAAAGATTCTTATTAACGATGGAAATATATATGAGATTATTATAACCAAAAAAAATAGTGGCTGTATTGTAACTGTAGACGGAAGTAATAAACTCACATATAATTCAGTAAATGGCTTTTATAAGACTGATGCGGAATTCAAGCCGGAAGATGATGAAGACGACGAAGATAAAATAATAGGTGAGGGGACAGTTGTCATAGATGCAGGTCATGGTGGGTATGACCCCGGTGCCGTTGGATATAATAGTGCAGGTGACGCTGTAGCATACGAAAGCCATATTAACCTTGCCTTAGCAAAACTTGTTGAAGCAAAGCTTAGAGCACAAGGTGTTAATGTAGTTATGACACGTACCAAGGATGAGTTTATCTCACTTGCCGGCCGTGCAGAAATTGAAAATAAAAGTAATTGTGATTTGTTTGTAAGTATTCACTGTAACTCAATTGATAATTCAAGCATTAAAGGAACGCAGGTTTATCATAATCCTTCAAGCGAACTAGGAACTCTTCTTTCAAAAAATATTTATGATAAGCTCGTGGATTTAACTGGACTTTCCCCTAAAAATACGCAAAATGGAGCTAATCTTTATGTAATCCGAAATACGAAAAGGCCGGCAGCACTCGTTGAAGCTGCATTTATAAGTAATGCAAATGACAGAAGCTACCTTTTAAGTGAGTCCGGACAAGATACTATTGCAACAGCGATTACTAAGGGAATAATCAAAACAATAGCAGATTTGAAATAAAACATTTAAGAGTAAATATTTAACAATTGTTAAATATTTACTCTTTTTTTTTGTACTCAAAAATACTGAAATAGGTGGAAAAAACGTAAAAAAACAAGCTAATTATTAAAAAGTTATTAAAAAAGTTTGACAAAATTTCTCTTTCGTTATATAATATTAGTAGAACAAGATTGGAGGCTTTTATGAAAAACAGAAAATTACTTATTAGTTTAATATCGATTATATTTGTAATGACTATATTCATAAATGTTAGCGCAACAGAAATAGCTTATGTAAATTGCAATAATTTAAACGTTAGGGTTTCACCAAATACAACTAGTGATATTGTTAACACAATAGGAAATGGCACAGCGTTTGATATTATTTATGCTGACAATGGTTGGTATAACATTAGAATGAACGACGGCACTACAGGCTTTGTGTATTCAAAGTATGTTTCAAAGGAAAGTGTTGCTGCTTTATCTAATGAATCGGTCGACAGCACAGCTGGATTAAATGTTGTAAACACAGCAAAGCAGTATGTTGGGAGTGCCTATGTATACGGCGCATCAGGTCCAAATGCTTTTGACTGCAGCGGGTTTACATCTTACGTCTATAAACAGTATGGTATAGGACTTCCAAGAACATCAACCTCTCAGGGAAACATTGGGGAGTATGTTGTCAAGGAAAATCTTAAAGCAGGGGATCTTGTGCTATTTTCAAATAGGGGTGACAGAAGGATTAATCACGTTGGCATTTACATTGGTGATAATCAGTTTGTCCATGCATCAACAAGTAATCGTGGTGTTGTTATAGACAATTTGACATCAAGTTATTACATAAGAAACTACGTTACAGCTAGGCGCGTTCTCTAATAAATGTATTAAAAACCACTATTATGTGGTTTTTATTTTTATTAAAATATTTTTAATTTTCTCTTGAAAAACTCAAATCTATATGTTATTATTAGAATATGTAAATATAAATATTTTTATATTAAAGGAAGGGATTATATGAAAAAGAAAATTCTAGGCTTAACACTTGCTTGCTTGATGATTGTTACATCATTCTCTCAGATTGTGTTCGCAAGAGAAAATGACGCATCATATTATTCAGGACTCGGTTTCTTTGCAAAAGCAGAGGATATCCTTGATGAATTAAACGCCGATGCAACAAGTGAAGACGCAAACCTATCTGTAAGAGTAGATCAGCAGAATGTGATTAAAACTGCGAAGGATGATTTCTACTCATCATCATTCTCGACTCTTCCAAGTGGTTGGGCAAACTACTATGAATATGTAAACTCGAAGCTTACAGGTGCTTATGGTGTTAGGGCAAATAAGTATCTTCAGCTTAGATTTATAGCTGATACAAATCCTGCAGAATTGTCATCAGTTGTAAATGCGCTCAATACAATTGACACTGTAACATATGATACAACAGGTATGACACTTCAGGAAGCAAGTGCTGTCCTTGATGATTACATTGATGCTGTTACAGCACTTTACGGTGCCAACAGCACAAAAATTGCATCATATGTCAGCGCTAATGCAGCAGCATTTGTTGATTATAAGAATGAAGCATTTTATGATGCTACCAAGGCAGTTCTCAGTCTTGTATTTTCAACCGTAGGTGAAGGTGCAAATAACAGCGCATTTGATTACTCTTACACAGAAGTTATTAATTCTGATATAGTAAAGAAAAATCTTGCTGTAATCTTCGGTATAGACCTTGCTGTCGAATTTGCATCAAATGATTTTGCATCAACAATTAAAAGCTATGTAAAGAACAATCCCGCTGCGATAAGTGCCATTAACAATAAATCAGGACAGATTTTTGTTACTGATAAGGCTAATGCGGTCGATGCATTGTTTGATGTATTAGGTGTAGTTATTAGCGGTGCTTACGATGGTAACGAAGCTGAAACTGTAATTGTAAATTTCTTTGGTAACGGTACAAACGAAGGCACTTTTGAACGTGCTCTTTACTTGTTTGATGGTACTTCAGATGCACAGAACATCTGGATTAACCTTTTCCTTAACAAATTTGTTCAGATGAATAACCCCGCAGGTCCGTTCAATACAATCAGTGCTAAAAACCTTACACCTGCAAAGATTCTTGTATATGATGGAATGAGTTTGTCTTTCCTTGTTGAAGGTTTGGATGAATACGGTATTTCTTCAACAAATCTTCCTCTTCGTTCTAACTACTTTAATATTGTAGTTGAAAGTGATCAGGTTGGTTATACTAATGAAGTTACGTATGACACTGTTGGTGGTAAGTTAAATGTTATAACAAACAATTCTCTTCCGGAAACCTACGACGCAGTTGTAAAGGTATTTCGTGCCGATGATGCTGTATCATCTGAAACAGAAAGATACATTGAAAGCTATCCCATTACCGTACAGAATATCATAAGTATTCCTGATAGCGGCGGTAAGAGACCTGAAGATTCAAACGTTGAAGTAATCGAACCCACTCAAACAACTCCAGGTGAAAAAGAACCAGCAAATGTTCATATTGTATCCGGAAATAATGGTACAATTCAAGGACCTACATCAATTCCTGCAGATCAGACAGAAGCAATTTATGCATTTATTCCTGAGGCAGGCTATATTGTAGATACAGTTCTTGTAAATGGTGAGGAAGTTGCTGTAATGCGTGAAGGCTGAAGCTTATGCAATTGTTACAAACCTTGAGGGTGAAATTGAAATTAATGCTTCATACATTAGACTTCTTAATGAAAAGCACGAAGGTTACATTATCGGTGACGAAAAGGGCTTATTCAATCCTGATAAAGATATTACCAGGGGTGAGGCTGCTACAATCTTTTATAGATTGTTATCAGACGAAGCTAAGGCTAAATTCCAGAACACTGAGGCTGGAAAAGTTTATGCTGATGTAGACAGTTCTGTATGGTCACAAGTAGCAATTGAAACCCTTGCTAATGCAGGTATCATTAGTGGCTATCCTGACAATACATTTAGACCCAACAACGTTATTACACGTGCAGAATTTGCAACAATTGTTGATAAGCTTTATAGTATAACATTTGAAGGCGAATCAACATTTGCTGATGTTTCTGGCCACTGGGCACAGAGCACAATTGCAGCAATTGCAAGCAAGGGTTGGATTACAGGATATGAAGATAACACATTTAGACCTAACAACTTCATTTCACGTGCAGAGGCAGTAACGATAATTAATCGTATGCTTGGTTGCAAGCCTGATGCATCTGACGTTGATGGTACTGTATCATTCCCAGATGTAGAAGCTGATGATTGGTTCTATGCAGATGTTTTAGAAGCA
>CAZYYT010000025.1:0-16578 GCA_964651775.1 uncultured Oscillospiraceae bacterium
ATTTCCGGATATGTACGTCTTAAAAGGTCCGGAAGTAATTTTATGGGGTGTTGTCCATTTCACAGGGAAAAAACACCCTCGTTTCACGTTAGTGCGGACAAGCAGCTTTACCACTGCTTTGGTTGTGGCGCAGGCGGTAGTGTTATTCAGTTTGTTATGAATATGGAAGGGATGGAATTCCCCGATGCACTTCGTTTTTTGGCGGATCGTGCGGGGATAACACTTCCCGAAAGTTCAAATCAGCTTCAAGGCACATCACAGCAAAGAAAACAAGATATCTATGATATGAATCGTGATGCGGCAAGGTTTTTTAGGGACTGTCTTTTATGTGGCCAAGGGGAAGAGGCAAGGACATATCTTAAAAAGCGTAGACTATCCGGTAAAACTATTGCGGCCTTTGGGCTTGGCTTTGCGCCCGATGGCTGGGATTCACTACTAAAATTCCTTCAAAGCAAAGGCTATAAGAGGGAGCTTATGGTTGAAGCCGGCCTTTGCATAAAAAACGAAAAGGGACATGTCTACGACAGGTTTCGGGGCAGAATTATGTACCCAATAATCGATGTGAGGGGTAATATAATCGGTTTTGGGGGAAGAATAATATCGGGTGAGGGTGCAAAATACATGAATTCCCCGGAAAGCATTGTTTATGACAAAGGAAAAAACTTATTTGCGCTTAATTATGCTAAAAAAAGTAAACGTGGGTATTATATATTAGTTGAAGGGTATATGGACGTTATTTCATTGTTTCAGGCAGGCGTTGATGCTGCGGTTGCAGGCTGTGGTACAGCCCTTACAGAGGCACAGGCAAGGCTTATTTCAAAAAGTCCTGTGTATCTTTGCTACGACAGTGATGAGGCTGGACAAAAAGCGTGTGAGCGTGCCGCAGAAATCTTTTCAAAGTTTGATACACGCCTACGCGTTATAGAAATGCCCGGAATTAAAGATGCTGACGAGTTTATAAATAAATATGGTTTAAATCAGTTTGAGGAGCTTATAAAGAAAGCCAAAACAGTGACGGAGCATAGGATTGACGCACTTCTTCGTGGGGCAGACCTAGGTGATGCCGCACAAAAGATTGAGGTGGTGAGAAAAGCCGCCGTAATCTTTGCCAATATGGCTAACGCAGTTGAGCGTGAGGTTTATGTAAATCAGCTTTCGATAAAAAGTGGTGTCAGCGCTGAGTCTATTAACGCTGAGATACGAAAGATAAACTCCAAAAACACACGAAAAGAAGTTTCCGCAGGTCTTAGGAAGGCTGTTGGTAACCGCACAGGGGAAGCCGGTGTGGTGGTTAAAAATTCTCGCCGCCGCCGTGCAGAGGCAGGGCTTTTATCAATGCTTATACAAAGCGCTAAGGTCTTTGAAAAATACGAAGATAAATTCTCTAAAGAGAGCTTTATTGAAGAAATACATAAAGAGATTTACGAAAACATAGCTACATATTACAAAGGGGGCACTAAAAATACGTGTGATGCTTATCTTATGAGCGTGATGCAAGGAAAAGAAAAGGAACTTTCCGCCATTATAATGATGGGGGAAACAGTTTCAAATCATATAATTGCGGCAGATGACTACGTGCAGGTGCTTGAAGAGGAAATTTTTAGCGATAAGATTGAAAAAGCACAAAAAGAAGGAAATATAGAGCTTATTTCAGGGCTTTTGAAAGAGAAAAAACAAAAAGGTGGTAAATAAAATGGGAGACGCATTAAATAAAAAAACATTAATTAAAGAGCTTATTGAAAAAGGAAAGCAAAAGGGTGTGCTGACCGAAAGTGAAATAGAGGATGCGCTCTCGGAAATTGAGCTTGAGCCTGAGCAGATTGAAAAAATTCATGATAGCCTTGAGGCACTTGGCATTGATGTTATTGGTGGCGTAACAGGTGATATCGACCAGGAAATTAAGAAAATTGAGGCACAGGAGGAAGAGGAGGACCTTGAAAATCTTTCTGTTCCTGAGGGTATAAATGTTGATGACCATGTAAGAATGTACCTTAAAGAAATCGGTAAGGTGCCGCTTTTAAGCCCTGAGGAGGAAATTGGATATGCCGAGCGTATGGGTGAAGGTGATGAGGTAGCAAAGCAAAAGCTTACAGAGGCAAACCTTCGTCTTGTTGTAAGCATTGCAAAAAGGTACGTTGGACGAGGCATGCTTTTCCTTGACCTTATTCAAGAGGGTAACCTTGGCCTTATCAAAGCTGTTGAAAAGTTTGACTATACAAAGGGTTATAAGTTCAGTACCTATGCAACCTGGTGGATTAGACAAGCCATTACCCGTGCTATTGCAGATCAGGCAAGAACAATCAGAATTCCTGTTCATATGGTTGAAACCATTAATAAGCTTATAAGAGTATCCCGTCAGCTTCTTCAGGAATTGGGTCGTGAACCAACCACTGAAGAAGTCGCAAAAGAGATGGGTATGAATATAGAAAAAGCGCGCGAAATTATGAAAATAGCGCAGGAGCCTGTTTCTCTTGAAACACCTATCGGTGAGGAGGAGGACAGCCACCTTGGTGACTTTATCCCCGATGATGATGCACCCGCACCAAGTGAAGCGGCATCTTTTATGCTTCTAAAAGAACAGCTTATGGATGTGTTAAACACCCTTACACCTCGTGAAGAGAAGGTGCTTCGTTTGCGTTTTGGTCTTGAGGATGGACGCGCAAGAACACTTGAAGAGGTTGGTGGGGAATTCAAGGTAACTCGTGAAAGAATTCGTCAGATAGAAGCGAAGGCGCTTCGTAAGCTTCGTCATCCAAGCAGAAGTAAGAAGTTAAAGGATTTCTTAGAATAATAAGTAAAGGATGTGGTTTTTAAAAATCACATCCTTTTTTGATAGGAGAAAAAGCTGTAGAACGGACAAACCAACCCAAACCGCAGGTTTGGTTTGCCTGAAGGTGTACATGTGAGCAAAAGAGAATTGAAAGAATAATGCTTCTTCCCTCGTTTGCTCACCGAGAGGTGAGGTTTGTTCTTAATAAAACAGTATATTAACGTAAAATTCAAATTTTACTACATACATTTATCATTTTCTTCGTCTTTATGAATGCATTA
This sequence comes from uncultured Oscillospiraceae bacterium, assembly GCA_964651775.1. Lineage (GTDB taxonomy): Bacteria > Bacillota > Clostridia > UMGS1883 > UMGS1883 > UMGS1883. Next base: position 3,052 of record CAZYYT010000025.1, read on the forward strand.
ATCATAAATATACATTGTTTTATTGATATACACTTTTTAAACATCCCCTTGTTTAAAATAAATAATCCTTTATATTTACTGCACCAAGTGAGTCTATTAGTTGATCTTCATTTGATGCATTAATTATTGGAAAGGCGTCTATATCGGGGTTTCTTAAAAGATAGCTAAGTGCAATCTGGGAAATTGAATACCCTGTCTTTTCCGAAAGCACTTTAATTTTTTCATAGGTTTTTACATTTATATCGCTTAAGTATCTGTCCTTTGTTTTTTCAGAAAGGCAGTTTTTATCATACTTTTCGAAAAAGCCTTTTGCCTGCGCTGAAAACGCAAAAACGGGAAGGCCACTTTCCTTATAAAACGCATATTCCTCATCATTCATTTTAATAAGCGTGGGGTCAAACCCCGGTCTGCATTTTGCAGCTGACCACTGAATCTGTCCACCGACAAAGCCAGAGCTTTGCTTAGTGCTTGCATACTCATTTAACATAGCCATTCTTTCACCTGACCAATTAGATGCACCGAAGCATCGTATTTTACCCTTCTTTACAAGCGATATAAGGGCATCTGCGATGGGGTAAACGGGGAGGGTTACATCATCCCTATGAAGCCATAAAATGTCGATATAGTCCGTTTTAAGGGCTTTTAAGCTTGAATCTACATCGCTTTCTATTTCTTCCTTGGAAAGACGGCTTTTTGCCATGTTTTCAAGTGGTGGATGGGCACACTTTGTAGAGATTATAACTTTATCTCTAAATGTCTTTACAAAGTCACCAACAATTTCTTCGCTTTTGCCGCCCGAATAAAGGCGTGCAGTGTCAATTGTGTTTCCGCCTTGAGAAAAGTACATATCCATAAACTTGCCGGCAGTTTTAGTATCCAACGTGCTTCCGTAGTAATCTGAACCAAGCACTATTTCAGAGACTGACAAATCAGTATTTCTAATAAGTTTTTTATTCATAATACTCTCCTATAAAAAACCCGCAGTAATATTACAGCGGGTTTATTTTTTATTAATAAGCTCTGCCCCAGTATACAAGCTTTTTAGCTTCTTTTCCACAGCAAATGCATTTGTCGGAAAGCGGCTGTGCATCAAAGGGCATACAGCGTGATGATGCACCAGTATCCTCTTTAATTTTGTTTTCGCACGTTTCATCACCACACCACATAGCCTTAACGAAGCCACCTTTATTTTCGACTGTTTCCTTAAATTCGTCATAAGTTGTTGCGGAGGAGGTATTTTCTTCTCTATGCTTAAGCGCCTTATCAAAAAGTGCATTCTGGATATCATCAAGAAGCTTAGATAACGTTTCTTCAATGTTATCAAGTGATGCAGGAATTTTCTCATTTGTGTCACGTCTTACCAATACACAGCTGTTGTTTTCAATATCTCTCGGGCCGATTTCAAGTCTAACGGGCACACCCTTCATCTCATACTCGGCAAATTTCCAGCCCGGTGTCTTATCAGAAAGGTCAATATCAGCGCGGAAGGCCTTTTTAAGCTGGTCACAAAGTGCTTGCGCCTTTTCACTTACACCTTCTTTATGCATTGCAATGGGAACAATCATTATCTGCTTCGGTGCGATTTTGGGAGGAAGAACAAGCCCATTATTATCTCCATGTACCATAATAATTGCACCAATAAGACGTGTAGTACAGCCCCAAGATGTCTGGAATACATAACGAAGCTGATTGTCCTTATCTGAATACTGAATGCCAAACGCCTTTGCAAAGCCGTCTCCAAAGTTGTGGCTTGTACCTGACTGAAGAGCCTTACCGTCGTGCATAAGGCTTTCAATTGTGTAGGTTTCTTCAGCGCCTGCAAATTTTTCTTTATCTGTTTTCTTTCCCCTTACAACGGGGATAGCAAGATACTTCTCGCAAAATTCTGCGTATACATTAAGCATACGAATTGTTTCTTCCTGCGCTTCCTCTGCTGTGGCGTGCGCGGTGTGCCCCTCCTGCCACAAAAATTCCATACTGCGAAGGAAGGGGCGTGTTGTCTTTTCCCATCTTACTACGCTGCACCACTGATTGTAAAGTTTTGGCAAGTCACGATAAGAATGGATAATATTTTTATAGTGCTCACAAAAAAGTGTTTCACTTGTGGGACGCACGCACATTCTTTCGCTTAATTTTTCACCGCCACCGTGTGTTACCCACGCAACCTCCGGTGCAAAGCCTGCAACATGGTCCTTTTCTTTTTGTAAAAGAGATTCGGGAATAAACATGGGCATATATACATTTTCGTGTCCAAGTGCCTTAAACATGGAGTCAAGCGTGTGCTGGATGTTTTCCCAGATAGCATACGAATATGGGCGGAAAACACAACACCCCTTAATACTTGTATACTCAATAAGGTCAGCCTTTTTTACAATATCAGTATACCAACGGGCAAAATCTTCGTCCATTGGGGTAATAGCTTCAACCAATTTTTTATCGTTACTCATTAAAAAATCCCTTCATTCCAACATAAGTTTATTTATTTATTTTATCAAATTAATATGCCTTTGTCAATCTTAAGAGAAAATAAATATCCCTGTGCATTGCACAGGGATATTTAAAATAGCCTTAATCGTAAAGTTTAGATGTTACAAACCTAACCTTCCTGATATAAAGGTCATCAGTACTTGATGAGAAGAGGAAGTCACCATAAGAGTTTTTGTTGTGCTGAATAAGGTATGCGGTCGGACATTTTATAACAGATGTTTTCCAAACCCCTGTATCTTTACCTGCATCAGGAACTGTTACAGTGCCCTTTGTATTTGGATCTGACATATATCCAATACCAAGGGTTGCCTTGTTATCGAAGTAGCTAATCTCGATAGTAATATCCTCACCAAAAGCTGTAAATGGTGATGATGCCTGAACGGCGATTGCCTTGCCCTTTATAGCTGTTGCACACTCTACACCATCAAGTTGTGTAATGTTCCAAGCTACAAGTGAACCACCGGGGCTATGGGTAAGAATTCCGCTTGTGAAGTTATCAGAGTCGGTGCTCTTTTCATAGTCAATGAAATACATCTTAACGTTTGTTTTAGCAGCTAAAATGTTGCAACCACCCGAAAGCTCGTTTGTATCAACAGGGATAACCTGATAGTCATATTCTGTATCAAATTCTGCAGTTTTATCAAGATATGATGTGAAAACTGTCTGATCAATAAGCGTGCCATCTCTGTAGATTGCATAATACTCAATAGCATTGTTATCATCCTTTGAAGCAGACCAGCTAAGCTTTACACCTTTAACTCTGCCGCTTGCAGTGAGGTCACTTATAGATGTGGGGGCGTTGTTTGTAAGCGGTGTGCCTTCGTCATCCCAGAAGTAATACTTAACGGTATCTCCCGGTGCTTTATTAAGGCCACTTACAGAAAATGTAACCGGAGAATAAAGCGATGTGATATTCGTTGTATCTGTCTTTCTGTCACGGATTTCGCCCGAAGCATCTATTGAGTATGCCGTAAAGGTAATATTACCTGTTCTGCCGGGGGTATTTACAGTAACAGTTGCACTAAGCATTCCGCCTGCTTCAGTTTCTGTAATGTTACCGATTTCAGCGTGGACGTTATTAAGTGCAGTAACTATAATATCAAATGTTTTTTCTGCTGTGAAGGTGCCAACTGTAACGGATGCAGTAAGCGTAACGGGTGCATCAAATTCACTACGCATAACTGTTGCGATGCCATTAGAAACTGATATTGCTCCTACATCACTGCTACCCCAAGTAATATCGGCACCATTAATTGTGCCCTTTGTGGGAAGTGTGAAGTCTTCCTTAACCTTAAGTGATGGGGGAAGATTGAGTGTGAGAGCATCTCTGTCGGCTTTAGCCTTTTTGTTATCCTCATGCTCGGGAACTGTGATTGTGTATTCTTTAATAAACTTAATTCCCCTAAGTGTAGAGGTAAGAGTAAGCTTAGCCTCCTGGTCTGCATCACCGCGGATAGGCGTTAAAGAAGCACCGTCTTCACCAAGCTCAAGTATCGCATCGTCACTGCTTACCCAGGTAAATACAGAGCCGTTCACAGAGCCTATAAGGGGAAGCGTAGTATTTTCGTTTGCTATGCCACTTGTGATAATTACGTTATCAATTGCATCAGCATCGGTCTTTGCTTCAAAGTATGCAGGGTCATCCAAAACTGAAAGAGTGAAATTGTCATACAACCCTATAATTGGGGTAGAACCATCTGCACATTTAACTGTGAAATAGCTTGCAATACAGTTGCCCGGAATTGATGTGATATTATCAATATTGCAGGGAAGTGTTTCTGAAACAAGGGTTTGTGCACCTTCCTTTATTTCAACAGTGTAGGTTTTGTCACGCCAATCAAGAAGGATTGTATATGTAAGAGTTTTGTCTAAAATATTTCCCGAATAAATCTCTTTCTTTGTAACTATACCTTCACTGTCACAAGAAATTGTGGATATCTTTTGTGTTTCACCTGTGTTTTCAATCTCAAGCATTGCAGCGTCAAGCTTGTTTTCATTTGAAATACCCATACGAAATGCGCCTGCACCTAAATTGTATGAAGATGTTCCAATCGGCTCACTCGCAGGGAGAAGCATATCAAATGAAAGCTTTGCATCGCCAAATGCTTCTGCATTAAATGGAATACTTACTGTTTTTTGATTTGCTTTAAATACGGGAACGGGGGTATGGTTCTTTCTACTTATTCTGATGCTGTGGATGTATGTCTCAAAATACGGGTCCCGACCTTTAACCTCATAATAGTTTTCTATTGCTTCAATATTTGTTTTGCTATCCGCAATACCGGGAATACTGAGCTTGAAATTGTACGTGTCAGAACCGGATAAGACGGTTTTACTAAAGTCAGCGTTATTTACACTAAAAGACCATGTTGCCCATTTGCCTGTTTGAACATTGTCGTTTGGAAGGGTTACACTTGATGCACCCATATCGGAACGAATATAGGAAAAAGAAAGTAATTTGTCTTTGTTCGAGGGGGTCATATAGTACTCAATCTCAACATCAAAGGAATTTTCATTTGCTGCGTAAAGAGAAGTGTCTGTAACGTAGCAAAGTTTGTTGGTACGAAGGAGTGTACCTTTGCCTACTGAGTAGGTAAACATTTTAACTGCATTTTTGCCTGCAATTTCTTCGTAAAATACACCTGAGTCTCCGTAATCGCCATCGTACATATAATCAACGCCACCAATTGTATAGGGGGTTGTAAGCGCTTTGGGAAGATGATTGTACCACTGCTGTGTAATACCATGATTGTTTTGGGGTGCGTTAATAACGCCTACTGAGGAGATGTCGTTAAACTGAATATAGCTGAGGTTGTCTGTTGAAACAGCAAGCGCCTCGTCCTTTATGTTTGCACCAAACTGATAATGAGGTGTTGGGATATAATCTGCAGAAACGGGGCCGTTTTCAACACCAGTATAATCCTCAGTGTAAATTTGGCGCCAATCCTGTACAACCTCTGCATTAATGCTAAGCCCAATGCACAAAACAAGTGTCAGCGTGGTCAGTAGTGCTTTGGCTAAAATATTTTTAGTTTTTTTCATAATTTACCACCTTACAATTCAAATTTTTATCAATATAACACTACTAAAACTTCACTTATATAAAGACTGCGTCGATTGATAAAGAGCATTACGCTGTTTTCATCGGGAATAAATTCTCCGTTCTTTTTCGGCGTGTTAAACTGAGCAATATCTTGGAAGGTTGCGGAAGTAATTGTGTCATTAGCCACGTCGTAAATAGTAACAGGAATTTTTGTGCTTTTTACAGCTGTTGGAATAACCTTGCCGTAGGTGGGTATATCTGATTCTGGTGAGAGAAGACAAAGTGTTGTTGTGCTTATAGAGTACATATATCCAAAAAATAAGCATGGATAGCCTGAAAGCGAACCACTTCTCATCGGAGCGGGGCGATCAACAAGGCTAAGTACCTTTGTGCACGATGTAACTTTGTTCATGTATTGCGACACTCTTATAATATCACCGCGCTTAAGGGATGACGGGAATATCCCTTCGGAGAATTCAGGCATTTCTACCCAGCTGCCTCCGTAGTAGCCGCAAACGTGCTTAACATATTCGCCATCAATTTTCTTGTTAATAACCTTGTCTACAAGGAAAATGTAGGTATCATTGAGAAAAACTGTGTCCTGGGATGCTGATACAACCCCTGCAACATGTGTTTCGTCAGAATCATAAACACGGTAAACTGTTCCGCTTTCAGGCTTGAACGAACCTGCACCTATAACTGCGAAAGGCTCTTCAACATCTATACCTGAGAATTTAACAAAAAAGATTGTTTTCCCGTTTAGGTAATATCTTTCTCCGATGGCACGAAGGTTGTCTGTATCGTTAAAGCTTGCGGTTTGCTGGAAGTCAAGTGAGAATTTCTCTAAATCGTGGCCATACTCATTTGAAGTGTTATCGTAAGCAAACTCAAAATCTGTAATTTCACCTTCGGAATTAAGTGTTATACGAACGACCTGATCTTGAACTGTTGTGTCTACCACTCCATCAACCCAAAGGCGTGGGTCAGAGAGGATGTCAGCACCGGTCTTTTTGGGTACACCGTTAATCTTAAGCTTCTTTGCCGATGTAGCTGTTACAAAGGAGCCGTTTGTAAGAAGAAGTCTGAATTGCGCAGAATCCTGGGGTGCATACGAATCATCATAAGCCATTGCTTTTATAAGATATGCGTATTCAAGATGACCATCCTTCATTTCCTCAATTTCAGCAATGTTACCCTCTTTATCAAGATAAATGGTGTACATTCTGCCAACGCGTGGGTCAATTTTAACATATTTAGATTCATCAAGTTTAGCGTAGCTTGGTGCTATTGTATATGATTTATCCTCGATATTGATTATTGTTTTTCCGTCCTCAACTGTTTTGCCTGAAACAACACCTTGGATAACATCTTTGTTTACGTAGATTACAAGGTTATTATTCTTTAAATCAGATACATATGTAATAAGAACACCTGTGCCAATTTCATCTGCAGAAACTTCCTTGCCGTCCTTGTAAATCTTAATATTTTCATAATCTGAAAGCTTAATAGACTTATTGTACTTGTCTGAAATAAAGCTTATATTTGAAGAGTAGCCACTAGTAAAAGCGTTTTCGTACTCTTCTACAATAACAAGGTCATATTTATTGTCATCATTATTGTCTAGCAAGCGGATAAAGCCCATATCAGGCTGAATGTGCGAAAGTGTATATCTGTTATACAGAGAATTGTTATAGATAACATCCGCAAATTCATCAAGATTTACAACAAATTCCTTGTTATTTCTTTTGTATACGATTGTGTCCATATCGTATCTGCCATCGTCTGTGGCAAGGTCAGCCGCTTTGATTTCAAGCATATTATTGTTTGCCTTAAGACCTGCCCAGAGAAGTGTTTTCACATTGTTTTCAAGTTTGTAGTGAAACTCAACATTACATCCTACAAGGCCTGTAAGGTCACACCCTGAAAGAAGATACTCGATTCCGCTTATTGTTGCGGCCTTTTCGTTTGAATCTTCTGAAAGAAGTGATACAACACCGTTGTCTTGCATAAGACCCTCATTATAGTAGATGTTATTGTTCTTTTCAAAAAGCTTTTCACCGTTAAAGTTTGTGTAAACAATGCTACCATCTTTTTCGTAGAGGTCGGGCTCAAACATCCTTGTAGAACCTGCATTATAAAGAAGCTGAATTCCGTTTAATGCTGTAAGAGAACCATCTACATTTCCTACCTTAACATTATCTATAAGGTCAAGCTTCTGCGCCATTTTTATGTATGCGGTCATGTCACTGCCGTATGAGGAGTTTGAAAATTCCTTATAACCCAAAACGTCAACAATGATTTTCACTGCCTGCTTGTAGGTGATGGGCTTACTTGGTGAAAATACATTTTCTGATGTTCCGTTAATCAAGCCTGCATTGTAAAAATACTGAATTTCATCTTTATATAATGTGTCGTTTGTCACGTCGATAAAGGTAAGGTCCTCTGCCTTATACGAAACCTTCGGATAACCTGCAACATCAAAAAGAATACCAACGAACTGCGCTCTTGAAAGTGCACTGTCACCATTTAAAAGCGAAACATCTTCGCCAATAAACCCAAAAGCGTTTAATATATTATACGCTGTAGATGAAAGCGGGGTAGGTGCTTTTTGGCTTTCTACAGCCACTTTTTCTGATGCCATTACACTAAAGCCTGATGCTAACACTGATAATGACAAAATAAAAGCCAGCAATCTCTTTTTAATTTTCATAAATTAATCACTCCTTCTTTCATCATTATATGGCTTCGCGGATTAAGTAAATGATTTTAGCAGCCTGTGCACGCGTAAGTGCATCCTTGGGCTTAAAGCTGTTATCCTCAAATCCGTTTATAATACCAAGCTTAGTAAGTGTGTAGATGCTTTCCTTGGCGTAACTGCTCACTTTAGAATCATCCGCAAATTCTTTTTGGGTACCCTTTTCAGGCGTTTTGCCAAGCTTATCAATGATTCTTGCCGCAATTACCGAAACATCCTCACGTGTGATTGATGTGCCTGCGCCAAAGGATGTAGCAGAAACACCATTAACTATCCCAAGCTTATTTGCAGATGCAGCAAAGCTGTAAAACCATGCATCTTCTTTCACATCTGAAAAATCACATTTTGCAGTGCTGTCTAAAAGACCTGTCGCAGAAATAATCATCTTAACAAATTCTTCTCTGCTTACTGTCTTATCAGGAAGGAAGGTTCCATCCTCATAGCCCGAGATAACGTTTAAAACGCGGAGCTGTGAAACAAACTTGTGTGACCAGTGACTTTCCAAAAGGTCACTAAATCCATTATTAGCAGTTGGGGGAGTAGTAGGTGTAGTGGGATTTGTTGTGCCACCTGAAACGCTGCCCGGACCACTTGCGCCGCCGCCCAATGACCCGCCTGCGCCGCCCACACCACCTTGGTCTTCGCCCTGTGCGTTATAAAGCTTATCTACGCCATCTTCAAATGCTTTTTTAAGTGCAGCAGGGTTTGAAAAGCCCTTGCTATACACCTGACGATTTACTTTATCTTTATTTGCCGCACTAAATGCCTTATATTTATTAAAGTGCTGGCTTGTTATGTCTAAATCAGTGTAGTATTTTGCAAGCGCTGCCTCAAGAGAATCAAGCGTGCCTGCGTTTATTATTGAAACGCCTCTGTACTGCTCAAGCGCCTTAACAAGCGTGCCACAGTCATTTATCCCACCTTTGAAGGTAGTTTTATTAGAAAGGATAAGATTGTATATAACATCGGATTTTGCGATGTAATCAGCTTCCGTAGTGTCAAAACCAATAAGTGAAGCGTTTTTCTCAACTCTTTCTTTCAAACCACTTGCAGTAGACGTGCTTTCGTGAAGGTAAACGATGATTTCTGACTTCAAGTAAGCATCCCTTACCTCATCAAGATTAGCAAAGGAATTTTCATACTCAAGAGAACGCGTCTTAATTAAAGCATTCATAAGCTTTGTAAGAAGCAAAGCATCGTCAGTAACTGTAAGCTGGAGTGCATCCTTGGCTTCTGAAATAAGGGTTGCCATTGTCTCAGCTGTTGTGGCTGCATTTATCCTCTCTACAAGGTTTGCCGAGAGAGAAGGTGTTTTAACTGTAACCACCTGAATTTCCCTACAAAGCGCTGACATATGTCCGCTACCCTGAAGCCTTACCTTATATTTCCCGTTTGCAGCGGAAAGAGAATTGGTAATAGGAAACTCAACCGTTGTTAAGACGCCCGCAGGGGCATAAGCCTCGCTTACTCTTACATAATCATTAGGAGTTGCATTTCCAACAGATGGAAGATACATTACTGCCGAAACCTGCTGGTTGTAATCTGCAGGTGATGTAAATTTAATGATAAGCTTGTTGTTTGTATAATCACCGTGCCAGCTCATATTCATTGTGGGGGTAGGCTCTCCCTCCGCAAAGGTGGGAACGCCCGCCATCAAAATGCATAAAAGACAGCAAATAATATTAGTTAGTATTTTTTTCATATTACTTTTCCACCTTTTCTACCTTAATGTTTGCTATATAGGTATCTTTTGCACCGCCGACTATTCTGAAATCACTTTCATATTCACCGATGCTTTCCATGTTTGCACTGTCGATATTTATTGTCATGGTTTTCCATTTGCCTGTGCCTTTTCTTTTGAAAGAGGTATTTGCATTGTAAATCATAAATACATCTGAATCCTGATTCTTAACCCCTCTTGTGTACCAAAACTTAATAGGTTCTTTTCCATTGTCTAAATAATCAAAGGTTACCTTAACTGCATCATCTGTTGTGTCAGCAATTTCTGTGTTAACTGCAAGATAAAGCTCCTTACCTGACTTAATGCGACGTGCAGTCACACCATTTTTCACAACCTCATCCGATTCGCATACAAGCGTTTTGTAGCTTACGCATTCAACATAATCGTTAATCTTGTATCTGCCGCCCTTAGCAACCTCATACTTAACAATATCGCTAAAGTCATACCACGCAACACCCAATATTCCTTCGTGAACGTGACCCCAGCTAAGCATATAGTTTCCTTTTCCCCATGCAACCTGCGCGTGTGCGTGGTAGGGGTGCTTTTCTCCTGGTGGGAACTGCCACTCGATGTTCGTAATATTAAAGTTTTGCATTGTTTTAAGGTTTGCAACTGATACCCAAGCAGAGTCCGCTGCAATATAGTCGTTATTTTCACCGGGGAAACAGTGGTTCATATTAACCTGATCTGAATTGGGGAAGTTATAATACTGACGGTGCGTAGCATCTTTATCAATGCGTATGATTGAACCGCGCCCCGTGTAGTAGCCGCCCTTACCTTTACCGCCAATTGTACCACCACCTACGAAGTAGAGGTATTTACCATCGGGTGACCAGCTTTCGTGCTGAACCTGAGTTGCCGCACCATAACCGAATATTCCTGTGTTAAAGTTAATATGCTCTCCCGTTTCAATGTTTATAACATTGCAGCGGTCTGTTATATGGTTGTACTCGTATCCGCCTGCAATATTCGCCTCGTGAACAAAGAACGAAAGCTCGGGGTAAACGGGGTTTGACTGAACGTGGTTAAGTGTACCCATATCCGGGTTGGGGAATTTATAGTAAACTATTTTATGGTTATAATCCGGAACGCCGGGAATATTTCCTTCCTTAATAAAGAAAGTAACAACCTTGTGGTAATCCGGATCGGGAACCTTGCCAAGCTTATCATAAGGGTCACGGATATCGCCACCGAAGTAGGTTCCGTCTGCCGCGATATACTCCGTAACACTTGTTACACCCTCTGGATATGTATAAACAACCTTGCTTTCAAGATTTGGATCATTCGGGTCAATCCTATTAAAGGTGTTGTATCCGTTGTATGTACTGTGGTAATAAATCATCCCATCGGGCCCGACAACGCCGTCCGAGTCATTGGTTGATGGTGCACCCCTTGCAAGGAACTGCATGATTTGTGTTTCAGTATCGTAAAGATATATATAACCTGTGGGTGTTCCGCAAAGGAAACGCTTTCCGTCAAGAAGCCACTGCTGTTCGGAGAAGTACGGGCGCATAAGCATTGTTCCGTAGAAGTTTATGTACTTAAAGGTTCTGCCCGTTGTGTTATCAGTAATTGCAACGTATGGGTTTTTTCTTGCCCCTTTATAATAAACGGCTGATAACTCATCACTTCCGATTTGGGCAATTGTAAGTTTTCCGAAAAAGCCTTTATTATAAAGCTCAAGGATAAATGGGTTATCCTTAGAGGACTCGTAGTAAAGAATGTCATTTAAAAGGCTTCCAAGGTTAAAGTATGTTGCAGGTGCTTCATCAAAGAGAAAGTAACTCGAAGACTCCACAAAACCGATTGAAAGTGCGTAATCTACTATGCTGGTTTGATTTTCATAATCAATGCCTGCAATATCCATAAAGATTTTAATCATTTCAGCTTGTGTCATTGTTTTCGACTTTTCTTCAGATGAAATCAAATCCTTTTTCATTGAATACTTGTTTGCGAAGGATTTAATATCGTATGATGAAGCGGGAGTTGAAAGTTTTTCTTGTGCAAAGGTCGGGTCATCAAGCGGAAGAATTGAAATCTTTTCAAGTGAACGGAGCTTTGAAAGACCAAGCGTCTTAAGCTGTGGAACGGTCTTTTCACGTCTTTGCTTTGAAAGGTTTATAATCTCAATCTTACGAAACGCATTGAACGCACCATTCACAATTCTGAAGGTTGCACCATTTTCATACCCTTCAGGCACGAAGTCCTCTGCGTAAACTGTGATAGCCTTCCAACCGGGGTTACGACCGGGCTTGTAAATCGTTTGTTGATATGCACCGGCACCACCCTTTTTGATATATTCAAAGTAGTATTTACCTTCGGATGGACCAAAGTCATAAAAAACTATTGAAATTAGAAGCTCATCCCCCTCCTCATAAAAGCCTTTGTCAACCTTTATGTACGTGCTGTTAGTGCTGTACTGCTTTCTTGCCTCAAGCCCGTCAAGCTGTACAAGCTCAAAGTAGTTAGGGTCCTTCGTATCGGATATTCCAAGAGAAATACCATCGATAAACGAAGCGCTTCTGCTTTCAAGGCTTCCATGCATATTGACATAGGCACTGTCAGGTGCGGTAAATGCCAAATACTCTTTTTCAGTGTCTTCTTTAGCAAGTGTTACACTTGATACAGGCAGTATGCTAACTGCCATTGCCAATGAAAGAAGCGCTGATGCAATCCTTATTTTTCTCATACAATTCCTTCCTTTCTATCTATGTATACAAATAATTATTACTCAAAAGTTTCTGATTTGCGTATACAATTCTTTGCAAACAATTGCAAAGAATTGCAAACGATTGCATACGATTGCATACGCATAAATATTATATAATAAATAATAAATATTGTCAATAAATTTTATACAATATGTCTAATAGAAATGAATATTATATATAAAAAGCACCCTACGTTAAGTAAGGTGCTTTATGGCTTAATTAGTCGTAAAGGTCAGCCTGTATCACCGAAATTATCTTAATGTAGAAGTTTGGGCCTGAAGAACCAAATCCAAGGTGACCCCAAGATGAAATTGATGTATCACTAAACCTTGCGTCGTCAATTCTTATAACATCGGTTACCCAGTCTCTATCACTGCCTGAATCAGGAAGGGTAAGGGCTTTCATAACGTATCCGTAGTTATCAGTTGCGCCCTCGGGCACGATTGAGTTATACATCATCTTCATTGGTGTGTTTGTATCGTAGTAATCAACCTCGATAACAACTTTACTGTCATTGTTATTAATGAAGAATGGTTGTACCATTGTTGAATTTAACTGTTGAGCCCTTTTCTAAAAATGGGTCCATATAAATTACACCTTTTGGCGTTCTTCTCTTTGGCTCTTGAAGACCAAGCCTTTCAATTAATATGTTACCGATTTTTATGCCCATATCATTTTCCGGCTGAAGGATGGAGGTGATTTTTCTGGTTCTGTCATCAATCGCATTATGTACGTCAAACCCAATGACAGAAATATCCTCGGGGACGCTAAGCCCCTTTTCTTTTATAGC
>CAZYYT010000026.1:0-16573 GCA_964651775.1 uncultured Oscillospiraceae bacterium
ACCATTGTTATCAACAGCTAAGAAGTCAAAATATAGTTCTTTGAGTGAAAATGATTTTAGAGATTTTTGAGGATAGACCGACCCTATTTCCGATTGATCTGTAAAACTTTTTGATTGATGGTAAAACATAACATTGATATAGTTACAAATAGACAAATAGCATATTTTTGAGAACAATTTGTTATTGAAAAATAAATCTTATTTTTGTATAATATAAATATAATTACTGCGTGGGGAGATAGTTTATTGGATATTTTAAAAACTTATGTGGATTTATTTAACAGTCAGGATAAGGAAATATATAAAACGGATATTCCGAATAATATGGCGTATGATTGGATGAAAAATGAGATACCTATGCTCGAGTGTCCGGATAAGATAATAGAGAAAACGTATTATTACAGATGGTGGACATATCGTAAGCATATAAAAAGCACACGCGAGGGTATAATGATTACCGAATTTTTGCCTGATGTTTCGTGGAGTGGTAAGTATAATACCATAAATGCGCCGGTAGGGCATCATTTGGCTGAAGGCCGATGGCTGAAAAATTCCGATAAATATTTAAATGACTATATAAAATTATTTTTAAAGTGCAATGAAGATTCATATAAATACAGTACATGGCTTGTTTCTGCAATAAAGGATTTTTATAATATAAACAATTTTGATATTACAGAAAAATTTATCATAAATCTTTGCAGTTATTATGAAAATTGGGAAAAAACACATATGACGTCCTGCGGTCTTTTCTGGTCATATGATGACCGCGATGCGATGGAGTATTCAATTAGCGGAACAAAAAATTTAAAACCCACAAAGGGCATACGTCCGACTCTTAACAGCTATATGTATGCAGATGCGTTAGCAATAGCAAGGTTTGCAAAAATAGCAGATTTAACTGAAATAGCAGAAAAATACACACAAAAAGCGGAAAATATAAAAAAGCTTATGGATCAATACTTGTGGCGTGACGGGTTTTACAAGGCAATTCACCCGGAAAATGAAGATTTTCCACGGATCGAAGAATATGATACGTCCGATACACCTAAAGAGCTTATAGGATATATTCCGTGGTGCTTTGAAATGCCGGAAGCTGGTAAAGAAAAAGTATTTGATTTGCTACTAAATAAAAATGCTTTTTATACCGATTTTGGTCTTACAACCGTAGAGCAAACTGATAGAAGATTTATGTATAAGGTAGAGCATGAATGCCTATGGAACGGCTATGTCTGGCCGTTTGCAACATCACAGGTGCTTTCGGCACTTAAATATATAATGTTTGATTATGGCGACAAAGAAAAGTATGCGCCTATGTACATAAAGTTGTTGCATCAGTATGCAGAACAGCATACAAGAATAACCGAAGACAAAGCGGAAATAATGTGGATAGACGAGGTTAAGCACCCCTATAAAAATGAATGGACAAGCCGAATGGCTCTTGAAAACTGGGGTTGGCCAGAGGATAAGGGTGGATTTGAGCGTGGCAAGGATTATAACCATTCAACCTTTTGTGATTTGGTTATTTCAGGACTTACAGGAATAAGAAAAAAAGACGGAAAGCTGAAATTTGAGCCGATTTTACCAAAGGCTTGGAGCTACTTTAAGCTTGACGGAATTTATGTTGACGGTAGCAGATATTGTATTGCATATGATAAGGATGGCGACCATTATGGAAATGGCAAAGGTTTTATCATTACAAAAGACGGTCAGAAATTAAATGAAAAAGTTATTTCTGTATGAAAACGGAGTTGTACCACATTCACGTTTAAAGCAACGTATAAATGAAGATGAATCTTCAAAACCACATTCAAAGCCTATCTGTGATATTGAAATATGGGTTTCGCAAAGAAGCCTTTTTGCATGGTCAATCCGGCAGCTTAGAATATATTCATAGGGTGATTTTCCGGTTTGTTGTTTAAATACCTTTGAAAAATATCCACGGCTCATATTTACATATTTTGCAATATCATTAACAGAAATTGAGGTTTTGTAGTTTTCTTTTATGTAAAGGCAGGCTTTTTCCATATCTTCTCTTACACTCTTGTGAAAAGCACTGCCGGAATCAGGCGCCATAAGTAAATGAAGAATATGGGATATTATGTCCGACACGCAAATTTCGCTGTTGGGCATTTCTTTTTCACAATGAAGCATTATATTTTCTAACCTTTGCGGAATGGATAATTCTTTGGAAAGGTTAATAATAAATCTGTCATTTCTTGTTATGAGTGAATACATTTTATCTGCAAAAATACCGTTAAAATGCAGATAGGCAAATTCCCATCCGACAACAGAAGTGGGGAAATATTCATGAAGTGTTGTGCAATCAATTAAAAAAAGGCTTCCGGGGCCAAGCTTATATTCGAAGCTTTTGTAGCGTGAGGTTCCACTGCCATTTATTGTATAGAGCATTAAGAACCCGGGCATTTCACTACGTAGTACATGAAAGTTCTTTTTGCATATATACCTGCCGCACCAGGTTGCATAAAACAGGGCGTCGAGCGCCGTTTTTGAAGGCGTATGACTCACACGCCTATAATAGTCACAGTATTCGTTGACAATATTCATTATCATTACCATATCCTTTCTTTCAAAAAATAGCATTCTAATAAATGACAAATTGCATACTTTTAATATCATAATGTTAATGCAAATATTTTTTTTAGTGTTAGAATGATACTATCATAAAGAAAAAAGATATCTTTGTCAAGGAGGAACTAAAAATGAAATTCATCAAATATGAAAAAAATCCTGTATTAGGCGGGAAGGAGCTTGGTGTATGCTTTGATGTATACGTTGCCTTTAATAATGGAAAATACCGTATGGATTTTTCGTGGAGAACAAAAAAGAGTCTTGCCGTAACCTTTAGTGACGACACAATACATTGGCAAAAGCCACAGATAACACTTCCATTTGACGAGCAAAGCGGCTGGGAGGATGATGTAAACCGCAACTGCGTCATTTATGATAACGGAATATATAAGATGTGGTATACGGGTCAGGCGCGCGGTTACAGCTATATAGGCTATGCAGAAAGTGAGGACGGTATAAGCTTTAAACGTGTGAGAAATGAGCCGATAATGATTCCGGAGTACCCGTATGAAAAGGAATCTGTAATGAATCCATGCGTTATGTTGGAGGACGGCATATATAAAATGTGGTATGCGGCAGGTGAAACATATGAGCCTAATGTACTTTGCTATGCACAGAGCAGTGACGGAATACATTTCGAAAAATCAAGATTAAACCCTATCTTTATAAAGGGCGATAAAGAATTTGAGCAAAACAGGGTTGGGGGCTGTCAGGTAATAAAGACAGACGACTTAGGATACTTGATGTTTTATATAGGCTACCGTGATATTGATACGGCTTGTATATGCGCTGCAAAATCTGAAAACGGGATAACTGGGTGGAAACGCTGCATAAATAATCCGCTTGTTACACCGACAAAGGAAATGTGGGATGGTGAAGCCTGCTATAAGCCGTCGATAGTACGTGATGAAAAAACCGGGCAGTTTATGCTGTGGTATAATGGTAGACATTTACATAATGAATATATTGGTCTTGCTCTTTCGGATAAGGAGCCACTCACGTTTGATGAATAAAAGGGCAATTGATTTTGATTCTTATCGCAAAAAAATCCCCCTGACGGAGTTGAACTTTTTCTAAAAAATTAGATCTAAAATCTAATCGCAGGGCAGTTCAATACCACAGGGGGGGTTACACATATCTGAAAAAGATCTTTATTTTATATCATTTTGCATTGACATTTTAGTCATATACTCTACACTTATATCAAATACATTGTATTAGCTTCATGCACCTTTGTGGAGTGCATAAAATAATTAATAAGGAATTACTATAAGCGATTACTTGTGTAGTCGCTTTTTTCATTTATAGAAGCAAATATTTTGAATAAGCATTGACAAATATATCACTCTGATATATATTATATATCAGAGTGATATATAATAAAGGAGAAAGCTATGAATATTTTATTTGTTAATGCAAACCTATATGGACATATCAATCCTACGCTTGGATTGGTTAAAAAGCTCACAGATAAAGGAAACAACGTCAGCTATTTTTGCTCGGAAGAGTTCTCAAATCAGGTTTCAGAAATGGGAGGAAAATGGATTGGATTTAGCCACAAGCTACAAATATTTTTGAAAGAATACCGTCCTACAGACAGACATCCATTTTTTATGCTTCTTGAATATATGCTTTTGTATGATGAAGCAATGCTACCTGAAATACTTAATATTATCGGTAAAAAAAATTATGATATGATAATCTGCGATTCAATTTTTGGCGGAGCTTGTTTTTTAAAGCAGCTTATAAATATCCCCGTTGTGTGTTCTCACTCATCCTTTGCCATGAGTCAAGAGCCTGTTCCAAAGCGCATGCTTGTGGCAGGATTTCATCCTCAATTGGATAACTGCTATAAGGTGCTAAAAAGAATCTGCGAAAAATACAAAATTGTGGAACCGTCGCTAAGGCAGGTATTTACAAGCAAAGGCGATTTAAATATTGTATACACCACTTATAATTTTAATGGTGATAGTGAAATACACGAGCCAGATTATTTGTTTGCCGGCCCCTCTATTGCCAGACAACAAGAAACACACGTATTGGATTTTCCTGTAATAGAAAAAAAGAAAATTATCTACATATCACTGGGAAGCCTGAACACAAATTTCTTGGATTTTTATAAAATGTGTATTTCAGCATTTCGCAATTTTGATTACCATATATATATGTCCATCGGAAAAAATTACAAGGTTTCGCAGCTGGGTGAAATTCCGTCAAACTTTACGGTTATGAATTTTCTCCCTCAACTAGATATTTTAAATCGAGCGGAATTATTTATTACCCATGCAGGTTTTAACAGCGTGAATGAAGCATTATACTTTGGTGTTCCTATGCTTGCACTGCCTCAGGTCAATGATCAAAATAAGGTTGCCAAGCGGCTTGTTGATATGCAATTGGGAATAATGGAAAACATAAATGACCTATCTATAGAAAGCTTGCTTGCCAAAGCACAGGCACTTATGGCAGACGAAAATATTAAAGCTAATTGTATGCAAATTTCTCAGGAAATGAAGAATACTGCAAATTCACAGCATGTTGTTGATAAGCTTATTAAATTTCCTGATGAATGGAAAGGGGCGAATGAATAAATGTCAATGAAAAACAAATCCATGTATGCCATTTTAGGCATTTTAAATTTATCACCAAGCACCGGGTATGATATCAAAAAATACAGTGATACGGTGTTATCAGGATTTTGGAATGAAAATTACGGGCACATTTATCCAACACTAAAAAAGCTGTTGGAGGAAGAAATGATTGAAATTGTAACAGAAGAAAAATACGAAAAAAAAGTCCTGTATAGTGTAACAGAAAAAGGAAAATCTGCACTTAAGGCATGGCTTTCTGAGGATACAAAGCAACAGCCGATACGCTCCGAATTTATGCTGAAATTCTTGTTTTCAAGCAGTCAATCTAAAGAGGACACTATCAAAATGTTGGAAAAATACAAAAGTCTTTATGAAAACAACAAAGAAAAATATGTTGAAATGCAAAGTGACCTAGCACAAGGCATTGAGGAAATAGCTAAGGAGAGAGCTTGTTTTATTAATGCGGTTCTCAGAAAGGGTATACTATCCGCTGAAGCAGTAATATCTTGGTGTGATGAGACAATAAAAGATCTGCAGTAGATATAATTTCAAAATTATTTCGTCTGATATACTATAAAACCGACCTGTGCGCTTGATTTAACACAGGTCGGTTTGTTGATTTAGTTATTAATTATTGCAACCGCTTTAAGGATGTTTGCAAAAGTGCTTATTGTTTAATATCCGGGCTTCCCGCATTACGGTAGAGATAAGTTACAATATCGGCACGGGAAGAATTATTGTCCGGCACAAAGTTTGTTCCTGTGCCAGAAAGTAGACCTTTGCCCTCTGCCCAAGCCACAGCTTCACTATAATACTGACCACGATATTTTTCAGCTAATGTACCTCTGCTCTTTGTTACCGGTTTATTATTTGACCGCCATAGAAAAGTTACCACCTGTCCACTTGTACAAGTATCATGAGGACTAAATGCATTTTGACTTGTACCGCTTGTGATGCCTTTTTCCACCGCCCAAAGCACTGCCTTGTAAAAATAGTCGTCGGGGGTTATGTCAGTGAAAGGATTGTAAAGAAGCTTTGGCTCTGGGCTTCCCTTGGCACGCCATAAGAATGTTGCCACTTGCGCCCTTGTACAGGTGTCATTTGGAGCAAAGGTGGTCTGAGATGTGCCCCCAGTAATGCTACTTTTTAATGCCCAAATAACAGGATTTTCATAATATGATCCTGTTACAACATCTGTAAAAGGATGCTTTGCCTTTGCTATAACTTCCTCATTAGTTACCACAATGGTATATTCATCAATTTTTTCACCATTATACCGTAGTTCAACCACTTTAGCTCCCGATGTTGTAAACTTACGGCCTTGTGTAAGCTTTACGGTTTTTGAGGTGTAAAAAGTAATTTTATCATTAATGTTTTCTTCTTTGCCACCATCGTACGATACTGCATTAAATCCTGTAATGTCGAAAGCCTCTCCAACCCTATAGGCTGTTTTTGATGGATACGCAAGTATGCTTATCTCTTTATTCGTTGTATCTTCTTGTGTTGTATCTTCTTGGGCTGTATCAGGTTTTTTGTAGTCAGCCCCAGGATAATTAAAGGTCACTTTTCCGTCAACTGTTGGCGAGCTTATGGGGTCGTATGGTGCATATGCAGTAATACCGTTTTTTAATTCGATTTTAAAATATCCCAAATCTTCATAATAGGTCACGCTTTCACTTAAAACACTACTTCCTGCAAAAATCTGCACCCAGTATTTCTTATTTTTATTGGTAAAACCTGATCCCATATAGCGTAGGCTTTGGGTTAAAATATTCATCCTATGGCCTTCGGATTTCATCCAATCAGCAACAACCTCCTTAGCAGAGGCTTGACCCCAAGCAATATTTTCTGCGAAACTGTTAGATTTAAACCCATATTCCTTAAAGACAGTAGAAGGATCTTGACCATCAGGTCTAGTATGGCTAAATGCCTGCACAAGCTCATCACTGCGAACTCCGGCCATTTTTTGCATTCTATCAAAGGTTATAAGCAATGGAAGGCCCGCTTTAGCACGTTCTATATTTGTATAACGTAAAACATCCCATTCTTCTTGGGTGGTGTTGTCAAGAGCTTTTGGTTTAGTATTCAAGCCATTACCAAGAGCCACCGTAGGTAGAATTGTCATTACCATACTTATGGTGAGCACAATTCCGATAAGTGTTTTTTTCATAATTTAATCGCCCCTGTTTTATTTTGTTATTATCACAGTTTTTGTGTTACTATTCCAATTAACATCTGCGCCAAAAGACTCTGCTACAGCCCTTGCGGGTACGAGCGTTCTGCCTCCAACAAGCTGTGCAGGAACATCAAGTGTTATGTTTTGTCCGTTTTTAATCAATTTATTACTTCCGATTGTCAAAGATATATTTGTCCCGCCAGATTTTGCAGTTACTGTCTGTGTGTCCCCGTTCCAGACAATGTCTGCCCCCATTGCCTCAAAGATTGCACGAAGTGGCACGAGTGTTCGTCCGTTATGATATATAGGTGATTGGTCAAAAGTGATAGGCTTACCATTTAAAGTTACGGTAATGGGCATATCTGCCTTTTTAAGCCTTGTCGCCCACACATAGTACGTACCACCTTGATAATTTACCTTTGCCCAGTCGCCTTCTATTGAAACAACTTCTAAAACTGTACCAAATGGAATACTTCCTATTACACTTCCATTTGGGGCTGACCTGTATGGTGCATCATAAGGGGAGTTATCCGGAGATACACGGCACATTCCGGGTTCGGCATCTCTTGGCAATGTAAAGTCACCCATTCTTAATTTTACACTGCTTTTAATTGTGGTAATTTCATAATCGTTTCCTGCAAACATTCGTGAAACATTGTCCTCTCCGTTTACTGTCACTCTCAAATGATCACCACTAATAATCTCAATACTACCATCATGGTAAGTAGCGCGAACAGAATAGTCACTTGTGCGAATTACTTTTCCTTTTCCAAACTTATTTGCGGAAGGCTGCTGATTCATTCCAACAGAAGATACAAAGGGTGATACCTTAATAGGAACCAGCGCACAAAAAGCTCCCACCCTAATAAGTATTTGCCTTTCCCCCGCCCGCCAAAAGCGGTAACCGGGTTCTATAACAGGCTCACTTTCTAACAATACAAAGGTATGAGGAGGTTTATAATTAGGCCACACCTCATAAAATTCTAATTGATCATAACCCAAATCTTGTGTTTTGCCATCTGCAAAATTACACCTTACCACAATACCGCTTGGATCAAACGGGTCGATACCTTGACGGTAATTTGTTTTGTTAGGTGGTGTAACAACAGTTATTCCCCTAAATCCATAAAAGTTAAGTTTAGGCATTACTTGAAAGTAACTGTTTGCAACAAGTCCGTCAGTTCTTAGTTTCATATAATATTGGCCAGGCTTAGTAAACACGTCCCCCTGTTTAATTGAAACGCCATTCGCCCACCACTCTCTATTTTTGTTATGAACAATTGCTCCCGATTTTTTATGTTCGTAAAGCTCACCTATTCCGTCAAAAGGCTGACCAATGTTAAAAGTACGAGTCAGTCCAAACAATTCATTTGTTCCGATGAGTACGTCCATGGGACACCCCGCAAAAGCGGATGTTGGAAAAAGAGTTAATGCAATACATATGGTAAGTAATGCACCTATAAATCTTTCACCATGGGATTTTCTCTTTCTGCTTTGCTGTAATTTATCTTGTTTTTTCATTACAGGTCCTCCTTGTATAGTTTAAAATTTTAATACAATAAATGTCAACTATAGTTGGCTTCCTTATTTCTATTTTTATTATATAAGAAAAGACTGACAACTATCTTTTTTAGCCTAGAATGTCGATTTTTCAACCTGAAATGTAATAGATTCGTAGTATAGAGGCACAAATCCACAAAAAAACGACTTCTGAACTTAATTAAGTAGAAGTCGTTTTATTAATTTAATAAAGCCTTATGTTTGCAACCTCAGTACAAAAACACAAAACTACACTGTCGGTAGTCTAAATTCGCCTTACTCTTTTTATGTTTATTAACCATTCTGTTTTATTACGATTTCTTCACCGTCACAGAGTAGTGTGATCATGCCGTCACAGGTGTAATAAACCCCAGTCCCTAACTCTTCAAGAATTTTTGACACCTCGTACGTATCATTTTTTTCTCCACCACAGCATATAACACCATATTGCGGTGAAATACTTTCAAGAAACTTTCGGCTTAGATTATTAACCCTCCCATGATGAGGGACTTTCAGAAAATCGAATTTTCTAGGCGATGTATTCATATGCTCAGCCAGCCTAACACTTTTTGCATCACCGGCAAAAAGAAATGTTTTACTTCCATATTTTACTTCAGTAATTAGCGATGCGTTATTGTCATCGGCATGGTCCAAATCCGAAGTCGGAAAAACTTTTATTTCCGCACCGTTTAGGTTAATGCCAAATTCCTCCGTCAGGTTTACAGGTTTTATTCCGCATTCTGTCAAAGCTTCTTGATAACGGTTAAATCCCTCACTGTCTTTTGTATAGCTGGGCTGGATAACATTATCGGTTTTAACCCTTTTTAAAATCCTTGCCGCACCCCCTACATGGTCCTTATCAAAATGCGAAATTATCATGTAATCGATTTTTTGTATTTGTCTGTCCTTTAAAACCGCTGATACCCTGGATCCGTCACCGTCTTCACCTGTATCGATCAGCATTGTTTTATCCCCAATTTCAAACAAAATACTGTCGGCGTTACCCAACTTGAAAAAGGTGATTTTCATGGATTCTTTAATTGATGCCGGCTGAGCCTGTAATTGTTCTTTGGTGCTTGATTCAATAGGTGTCGTTTGCATTTGTGTATTTTCCTTTATGGAGCAGCCCGTCATCATAAACAGTAAAAGAATCATAACCATTGCTATTTTGTTCATACCTCTCTCCTCATCAAAAGGCTATTCCCCGATTTTTTCAATAACAGCTGTATTATTTATATAATCTGTTTTCATTCCGAATTTCACCGCGGGTTTACTAGTCATTGGGTCTTCAATGCCGATACATATGTATTTAACATCTTCATTACTTAAACTATTTTCCACTGTTGTGTTGGTAATGATTTCACTTTCTGGGAGAAGCTCTTTTAAGTGAATATTCACAGGTACCTTTTCGACGAAATTTTGATTATTGTCATAAAGATAGATAAAAGTATCCCAATCCCAGTAAATCGGTGCAATTCCGTCGTTTACCCACGTTAAGGTGACCACGGTGTTAGACTTATCCCTGGCTCCTGCTATTTGGGCTTCCCGAATTCTGAATCTGTATCCCATTATATTCTTTATTTCATCGGCTTGTGCGCCGCAATCATATTTTTCTATTATGCAAGGTGTAGGGCAATTAGGGCCAAGAAAGCTTGTATGCGAGCGTCTTAGTAAATCTTTTGTCGCTTCTTGGTTAAATTTAAGCAGATAATCCATATTGTAAGAGCTGGTGAATTCACCACCTATGGGTGCTGTTTTCCAGCTGTCTGCCATAGGAACAAGGGCGTTTTCCTCCAGTGCCTGTGAATAATCTCCGCCGTTTTGTATCCAATCCAGCCAATCCCTGCTTGAGGTCGGGTGGCCTGCCATATCGTCAAACAAGCCAAAGCCATGCTCCCTTGCCGATATAAACGGCCTACGCATCAGAATCATTTTGTTTGGGAACGCGGATATGTATGGCTTTATATAAAGCTCTCTTATATTGGCCGTGGGCATTCTGGTTATCCCCGATTCGTAATTAACGTGCCACTCTCCCCAATGTCCCAGACTGCCAAGCTCAATATAACTGATAAAAGAAGAGTTGCCATAATGACTTCCCAAAGCTCTAATCGCCAGCTTATGATGTTTGATTAAAAGCATATCATTATAATCAGGAGAAAAACCATGCTTTCCGTCGTAGTTATAAAAAGTACCGTTCCCTTCAATTTTATCATATAGCCATTTTGGGATATCCATGTGCTTTTCATCGGAAGGCATGTCAATGACAAAGCGGAGTACGGCGTGCTTACCCTCACTTATCCATTTATCTACATGGTTTTCCTCATCTATTTTTGCAAAGTCAAACTGTCCCTCTTTTGGTTCAAGCTCACTCCATAAAATATCGATATAAACGAGGTTATTATCCCCAACATCGGTTATACTGTCTGCCATCGGCGCATAACCGATCAGTGGGTTATTTAACATGTCTTGAGAAATTTCATAAATATGTATGCGTTTTACCATTTTACTTCGCACAAAATACGAACAGCCACAAGTTATTAGTATTACTATCCCTAAAATGGATACCATCATTACTTTAAACACGTTATACATGGTACTCACCATCATACTGGATCAGTGTAACATCCTCAACATTTTCTATAGAACGAATTTTTTCAACAAATGAAAGGTTTTCATTTTTATGAAACACTTCAAACGTAAATTCTGACACTTCGCCCCTTAATGTTCTTGATTTTACACGATATTTGATATTCGCAAGCAACCGTCTAATTTCATCATACGCCTCGTTTCCCTTATAGTGGACAACCGTAATGTAAACGTGCCCACCGCTGTTCCTCTTCTCGAACATCAGTATTATAACGACCACTAAGATTAATTCAAGAAGTGCAAGGGGATACATCCCTGCGCCAACGGAAATACCGGTTGTTATCGCCCAAAACAAATATACAAGGTCAAGGGGCTCCTTTACGGCTGTACGATAACGCACAATGCTGAGGGCGCCCACCATGCCAAGAGAAATGACAATATTGGTGCTGATTGCAAGTGTCACTGCCGTCGTAAGAACCGTCATCAAAACAAGCGTAACGCCAAACGTTTGGTTATATACAACACCCTTGTAAAACTTATTGTAAATAAAATAAATAGAAAAACCGAAAAGAAAAGAAACAAACAGACTAATGCCCATTGTAATAATAGCCTGTAAGCTTAATGCGCCGGAATAACTTCCAAGATTCAACACAGAATTTTTA
Organism: uncultured Oscillospiraceae bacterium; assembly: GCA_964651775.1. GTDB lineage: Bacteria > Bacillota > Clostridia > UMGS1883 > UMGS1883 > UMGS1883. The sequence continues at coordinate 12,144 of CAZYYT010000026.1, forward strand.
ATCACTTCACGAACACCCATGATTGATTCCTCCTAAAAATGAATTCCATTTAAATATTCTTGTGCTTCACAACAAAGTACATATTTAGATACCGCAGTATGCTCAGAGGCCGTGGTTTGTAGCATTCTTTTCACGATATTGGGCAAAAATTGTGAAAACTTAACTTCCATTATGAGATATCCCGGCGATAATACATATCTGTTTGTGACATTTTCTGAAAAAAGATCGAAATAAGGGGACGTTGCACGTACGTTTTTATCAAAAGTAATACGGACATCCCCCGTTTTCATCACATAAGGTTCCCTTTCGTAGTCCACAATAACCTTTGCCTTCATACACCTGCTGGTAAACCGATAATAAAATTCCTTGCACAGATTATCATCCTTTTCAAGTAGGAAATCAAAATCCCCGTTTATGATGCTTTGATATTCCGGATAAGTAATCCTGGATGATTGTTTATAGATATAACTTTCGTTCTTGATTTTGCATTCTAAGTTTATTACATCCCTGCTGTAATCATAAATGCGAATCCTATATTTTCTTCTCGCCGAAATGCCTGCAAGCTTCTCATTATAGGCCGAGTTCCAGTAATCCTCAAAGTACAGGCTTCTGATTAAATACTCACCGTTTTTTGCGTGCTCATCCATATCAAACACTGTCTTAAAACGCTGGCGCAGAACTTCGGCTTCACCCTCATTTATCAAATATTTTAATTCGTGCCTAAATTTTGGCCTTAGAATAGCCATTGTGATCAGCCTCCTTGTATTGCGCCATCCGGCATGACATAAAAGCTAAGTACGCCGTAGTGTGTCACATCGTTTGCATCAACATATTGTTCCATTGCTGTCTGTGTTTCGCCATCCTCATTTTTACAGGTTACTCTGTAAAAATACTGCCCGGGGCTTAATGTCTGCGTTTTAATTTGCGGAATTTCAACGTCGCTTTCGCAGTAAATAGTGGACGCGAAATTACAATCCTGGGATAGGTCAAAATTATATACTACTTTTTGGTTGTCAAAATCATATGCCATATCCCACGCGAAGACTAATGAATCACCCATCTGTCTGGGCATATCAAGGAAAAACGGCATTGGCTTTTTAAGGCTTCCTTTGTAGAGTTCATAGCAAGCTTGCACATCATCAGGCATCATACTTATTATCTGATCATATTGCTTCGATGTTTTCGATAAATTTTCAATATCAGGATATTGAAAGACAAACGACTTCACAACAGCTAAGTAAGAGTTAATCATATTTTTCAGTCGGTCTTTGGTAAGTACCCCCATCAGGTATTTTACCTTTTTATCAAGCTTCTCCCTCATCTTCTCTGATTTTAAGACCCTTTGATGAAGAACACTACCGAAATAATTGGAAACGCCGTACTCATAGTTGCTCCCATCAAGCCCGTCAAAGGTCAGCCTCTCATTGTATCTCCATGCCGCATCGTTATCCCATGATATGAAATACCACTTTTGCGAGTGCAAGGGGCTGTAAAGATAAAAGTTTTGGGTAGTCGTATCTCGGTTTGCCGTCAGTATCTGAAACGCAAGCCATGTAAAATAGTTTTCTTCATCAAAATACTGCTCCATAATATCCTCGATAGGCACGTTGTAATCGTTTAATTGCGTCAGCATCTCGATTAGTTTTGTATGGTCGGTATCACCCTTTATCTCAAGTCTTGTTTCAAAAAGAGACTGATCATACAAAGGGTCTGTGCTTAGCTTAATCTCATCCTCGTACCTGTTAAACTCAAACATCTCGGCTTTATATAAATGCCCAAACTCATCTAGACCATGATTCCTTAAATAGGTTTTGTTGATCTGCTCTATCTGTGTGAAAATACCGTAATCGACAAACTTGGCACCCAAACCGTCCTTTACAGTCTGATCCTTTACAAACAGTCTGACAAACTGGGTTCTTGCGCCAATCATCCCAGGGATGGTCTTAATCAGGTCATAGGAAAGCTTGTTTCTCATACGCGTTACGTCATAGACATGCTTATTTAGGTTTACGGTCGATTGACCTCTCCAATATCCTTCGTTTTTGTTGATATCAATCCTATAGTTTTTCTGTGGGGAACGCGAGCTTGTTTTTCCCCTGATCTTAACCCTACAATTTGGGGCAAATTCGCCATATCCAAGCTGTCCAATCGCGGGGCCGTTTTCATCGCCCACCTGAAGTATTCCGTTTACGGCGTATGGTTTTATCCCCAGCTCGCTGTAATAATAAACAGAGTGGGAGTTTACGTCCTCCCATGTGTAATTCGTGTTGTCCGTATCATTTCCTTTCATAACTGTAAGATACATGCACACGACGGAGTCGTCGTCATCATCTTTATAAATTGATGTCGAATCCTTGACCACTATGTCGTAATACCCGTTATTTTTAGTTGGGGGCTTTTCTTCTTTAGGCACTTCCCTGCCACAAGAGGACAATAGCACCACCGCTAAAAGCACCGCAAGGCATTTTACACACTTATTCATCTTCAATCCAATCACGCTCCTTATCAGGGTGTTTTTTCCCATACTCAATTCTGCGATTTCTTTGAACCTTTTCTGCGTGTATCCTGCATTTCTCCACATACCTTGTAAAAAATCCTTCGTTGACCTCCAAAAATATGGACTGCTTACTCAGGAAATTATATTTCAGCTTACTAAGATACAAGCATAAACGAACCCAGGCTGATATACAAAACACCATAGCACCCAGTACGAATCCAAATCCGTAATAGTTCTTGAAAAACAAAGATATTACTATGGTTGTGGCATTGGATATAACCGCAAACAATGTGGCGTCTATTAGCGCGCCACTTAAGTCTGCGAAATACAGTGATATCAGCATAATGCTGTTTCCGATGGCGTAAAAGCTGTAGCCGATGCATAAAACACGGAATATTTTAAGCATCTCGTTATTAAATCCCAGTGGCAATTGAGGAAGTAGAATAGTTCCCAGAATAATATAAGAAATGGTTACAAAAAGTTGTTTTTGGGCAAGATACCCCAGCTCCTCACGCAGAACACGCATCATATTTTGCTCCGCTTCCTCTATGTTACTTATAGAGCCACCATCATTAAAAAGCGCAAAATAATTCCTGTAAGTTATATAGAATCTTGTTTCCACTGAGGTTACAAAGTTTACCGTGGTAATAAGAATTGAGAAAAATGCCATAATGGCAGCAACGTCATATGTAGGCGCACCGTAAAATAAACCCTCTACCAAGACCTTTAAGTCGCTCGTCCACATGATAACAAGATGGCCAAATAACCCCAGGGTGATAAAAAAGCCTATCAGTGACAACTGCGGATTTGTATCAAACCACCTTAAAAACTCAACCGAAGTTCCAAGCCCTTCCGGAAAATACCGGTATAACAGCAGAAAGTACCATATCATCATAAAACCGTAAGCAATACAGATCGCCATAAACATAGCCAAAACAATGGGGATATGAAACACAAAAACAAATAAAGTGGCGCATACATATGCAATAATCAGTCCAAACAAAAAGGTGAGCATCAGATTACGATAATCCTTAATTGCCGTAAGGTAGTTCATTTCCGTCCAAACAACAATCAGTGTCATAAAATAGAGAAAAGAGAGGATCTTGTAAACCAAGTCCACCCCACAAAACATAAGAAACAGGCTATACAACGTCCCGCCAATTACAAGCATCATTGCATTACTGCCATAAAACGACGGCATAAGAAGTGTGTACTTTTTTTCGTATATCATATCCGCCATAAACCTTGTTGTAAGCATTGAAAACAAGGAGGTTACAGTAAGCGACGCAAGAAGCGCGTATGTAAGCATGGACACAAGCAGCTCCCTGTCATGTCTTTGTGCACCTGCAAGCTCTGATAACACAATGACCCCGGCAATTAAAAAGAATCCTAAAAGCATAGGGCCCGTACATACCATTGTGGCATAAGCGTATGCCTTTATACTTGCAGTTATTCCCTTTTTATTGAATAACCTTTTTAATTCAAACCCTATGCCTGCCACTTTTTCAACACCTCCTTGTAGTTTTCTTCGTAATTTTTTATCATTTCATCATGAAGGTAATACCTTGCAATTCTCTCTTTTCCTACGCCTGCCATCCTAGCTCTTAATTCCTTATTTACACATAGGGTTTCCATAGCATTTGCTATACTTTGCGGATGCATAGGGGGCACGCATATTCCGCATTTACCAAGAGTATCTCCCGTTCTCCCCGTGAGGATTTCTTTACAAGAGCCCACGTCTGTGGTTACGCACGGTCTGCCCGCTGCCAACGATTCTAAAATTGAAAGCGGCTGCCCTTCGGATATGCTGGTAAGCAAGGTAAAATCAATATTCTCCAGAAATTTGACCACATCAACATTTCCTGTAAATGTAATATCCTTTACACCAAGCTGTGAAACAAGGTTATGGCATTCCGACGCATATTCCTCGTCG
>CAZYYT010000027.1:0-2175 GCA_964651775.1 uncultured Oscillospiraceae bacterium
ACTCTAATGCTTTTTCGCGTTTTTCTGGTGTTGTAACATAGTGCGACGCAGGAAAAATACCAACGTGGTTTCTAACACCAAGCACCTCACCTGTTAAAACGTCTATTTCTGTTATTCTTTCGATTTCATCACCAAAAAATTCAACTCTGACAGCACTCTCAGAACTGCTAACAGGAAAAATCTCTACAACATCACCACGCACACGAAACTTACCACGAATAAAGTTAATGTCGTTTCTTTCGTACTGCATATCTATAAGCTTTGATATAACCTCATCCCTATCCTTAATCATACCGGGACGAAGCGAAAGAAGAAGTGTTTTATAATCCTCCGGGTCACCAAGGCCATATATACAGCTTACCGATGCGACAACTATTACATCTCGTCTTTCCAAAAGTGCGGACGTTGCGCTATGCCTTAGCTTATCAATTTCATCGTTTATCTGTGCATCTTTTTCAATATACGTATCACTTGAAGGAATATAGGCCTCGGGCTGATAATAGTCGTAGTATGAAACAAAATACTCCACTGCATTTTCAGGAAAAAACTCTTTAAATTCATTACAAAGCTGTGCCGCTAGTATCTTATTATGCGCCAAAACAAGTGTTGGCTTATTAACCCTTGCAATTGTATTTGCGATTGTAAAAGTCTTACCACTGCCCGTTACACCTAAAAGGGTCTGTGCAGGCTCACCCTTTTCAATTCCATTTACAAGGCAATCTATTGCCTTAGGTTGGTCGCCTGTGGGTTTATAATCAGAATGAAGTTTAAACTTACCCATTCACCTATCTCCTTTCTTAATAATTAGCTAATCGTATTCTATTTATTATATCACTAAACAAATAAAATGTAAACATCTATAACTTATGTTTTATTTTATTGACATAATTTGTCGCAAGTGGTATGATTTATTTATAAAAAAGGAGGATTTTTATGAACATTAACACTTTTCCGCTTATGACACTTCTTTCTGTCATAGCAACAATTGCATTAACAGTTTTGGCATATATATTTATTGTGCCAAAATCAAAATGCGCAAAGCTTGGTAAAATTGGAGAGTTCTTGCACGACCTTGTAAGTTTTAATTTTTTAATTATTGAAAAATTTCTTCAGTTTATCTACATTGTATTAACTTTAGCCGCTTTAGCCTTTGGTTTCTTTATGCTTTTCAGCTTTAGCATCTATAAAGGCAGTTACGGAACATTTTCCACTTGGGCTGCAGGCTATGGAATACTTATGATAATTTTTGGACCAATTGTTATCAGAATGGTATACGAATGCATAATGTTATCTTTAATTTTGGTTAAGAATGTTATACAGATTAACAACAAAATTAAATCAGATGATGAGCAGTTATCTCCATTTGCTATTCCTAATGTAAAAGACCTATTCAAAAAAGAAGCTGCACCTTCAGATGCAGTTGGTGAAGTTCCTACAGAAGAACCCACAGTGGAACCTGCGGAAGAGCCTGCGGAAGAATAAATACATAATATAAAACCCCGTAATATGTTGGGTTAAGGTTAATAAGGATATAAAGTAAAAACAAATTTGTTTTTGCCTTGCATCCTTATTTTTTATGGTTTTGTATTATAACAAATTAAGAAAAGGAGTTGAATGTGATGCAAAATACACCTGTAGATTTCAATGATTACCAACGCTATAAAATGCATGAAGCTACAAAACGGTTTCGTGAATCGGAAGAATATATTCTGCTCAAAAAGAAGAAAGCCAAAGCATATGAAGATTTGGAAAAAAGGTTCAATCAGGATGATTTTGAATTTATAGATGAGTGCATTGGAATATTTGTCGAAGCGGAATATCGAAAAATGGAATTTGTTTACGCTGAGGCATATAAGGATTGTGTGAAATTACTTATAAAGTTGGAGGTGTTAGTTTAATGAAAGCGTTTGAATTAGACTATATTGAGAAAAACGGAATACTATATCCTGATATTCAAGTCTCTAATGACCAGTCGGCTGATGAAAGACCTATTGGCAAATACGGTATGATGTGGCTACTGTTTTTGAAAGAACAATATCATGATGAGTATATTCACCATCTGATGGACGGTAATCTCTTTAAAATGGCACATAAAATTAATGATGACGCTTATGAAATGATTGAAAATATGATGGGTAAATCAAAAGATACGATAAGTATGCTTATTGCTGAAGA
>CAZYYT010000027.1:2185-3869 GCA_964651775.1 uncultured Oscillospiraceae bacterium
GAATATGCTGATGTCAAAGCAGCAAATAATGGATTATTCTCTGATGCATTTGCTAATGCAGGACTTGTTGGTTTAATATTATTACCAATCATGATTGTTGTTGCTTTGAAATTGTTAGACATTGTTTCAGATGGTATTAATTTCAAGATAGTTTAATGCCCTTACAATTGTCAAAGTTGTAAGGGCATAATTGTTTGAAAAACTATTTCTTATATAAAAACTTTTGCGAAGCAAACTAAATAGTCATATAAAATATTAAAAAATCTGCTGATATTTAAACATATCATATTTGATAATTTTGAATTTCAAATTGTGCTAATGCATATTTTTTTGCTTCCGCACGTGCTTTATCATTTGTCGCCAAATCGCGTGCAAAAACAGAGCCAAATACAATACAAAATATCATTTCTGAAATTACGAGCCACATCAAATTGTGATAAATATTAAATACTTTATAAAAGCAAAATATTATTACCGCCACAAGAGGTATTAAAAAAACCCATAACGACAGAGCATTTGTCCCGAATTTTTTAGGAATAAAAAACTTATTTGTAAATTGACTGTTCCATATTAAAATGTTTTGGTTAAAATCCTTATTCAGTTCCTCTTCCAAAGCTTCCAGGTATCCACAAAGCAAAGCGGCACGTCTCGCTATCATAGAAAACCAGTAAAATCCAATTACCACCAAATAAGGAATTACCCAATAGAAAAAACTAAGCTCGGTTCCTGAAGATGATTGACCCAACTTATCAAATGCAGCAAAAGTACCTGCACCAGCAGCCAACGCTACAAATACAGTAGTATACCTACTTTCTACAGCATTTATAGAGTCTTGTACTTTTAAAAATAAGTCAAACTTTTGTTTTAACAATTCACTTTTCATAACTATACCGCCTTTACTAATATTTTAATCATAAGCCGATTCTTTTAATCAATTTGTTTTTTCGAGCAGAGAAAATACTGGCAACAATCTTGAAAAATCAAATTTTAGAATACATTTTCACTATTGTTGAGGGTAAATGAACCCACAAGCTTAATCTATATAATGCACCATCGGTTCCGCTACCGGCATTAAACACTTTTTATCTTTCCATAAAAATGCCTTGTAATATAAAATATCAGAAATGCCTATCATATCAAAATTATAATCTACAACAGCATTTTCAATATTTGTGTGTTTGAGTGACACAAGTTTTCCGTTTTCATTGTAAGCCGCTAAGATTAGAACAGGAACTTCCGAATAATCATTCAAACGGTTTATCACATTAACGGTAACAGTTCCTTCAGAATCGCCAACAGATGTTATATTCCAAATTCCCGTTTCCATAATCCACTGGGTTTCAAGTGAAGAGATTGCAGTTTCAAGCTCATTTCGTCTTTCCTCCGGCATATCATATTTTTGTCCTTCAAATTCTGTTCTGATAGCTGTAATAATATCTAAGCTATCTGCAGTAATTTCAGAAGCTTGCGGCATCTCTTTTATTTCAAATGAAATGGTTGTCTGTTTTCCGGATAAATCTATTGCTGTAAGTAAATACTGATCAACATCGTTAAACCATACACCATTTTGCAATTCTTCGGCTGTCCATTCGGTGGTTTCGTTTAATACTACCTTTTCAATATTTTCATCAAATACGGTTATGTGCTTACCAATATAGTTTTCACTTCCATCCAAAACACCTTC
>CAZYYT010000027.1:3879-16331 GCA_964651775.1 uncultured Oscillospiraceae bacterium
ACACTGGAAATTCTCTGTCAATTTTAACTTCAAAATTTGCTGTTTTTGTAATTTCACCAGTTTCAGATTTTCTTGCATAAACCGATACATTGTTTATGCCTTCCTCTGTGATTTCAATTATGCCTGCCAGTGTGCCATTAAAGTAAATCTCATCAAAGTCGGTTGGCAACTCGGCGGTAACTGCTACAATCTCCGTAAATTCACCTTCAACATAACCGGGTGCAATCACTATTGGTGCATCTGCCTGTGTAACTGTAATTGGAATTTCAGCATATATGCCGCTTCCGTCAGTTGCTGTTGCACGAAGCGTTGCAGTGCCTTCTGCTATTCCACTTACTTTGGTGATGCCTTCATCATCAGTAAATACGGTTGCAACTGTTAGCGTTTCATCCGGCTGAATCACCGACCATGAGACCTCTGAGCTTATAACATTTGATGGAGATACTGTTGCTGTTACAGTCTGAGATAATCCTGCACTGATATTAATACTATCCTGCTCAATATTAACAGATGATACACTTACCAATTCATCGCTCTGTAATAATGTTAAATTTCCGTCCTTTTCAATAGCAAATTTTTGTTCAGTATTAAAGAAATCACTGTTTATAATCAATGTTGAACCGTCCGATAAATCTATATCTTCTTTTTCATAGCAAATGCTGCCCCCAGCCTCGGGGTCATAGACAATATAATCAACCGTTCCGGTACTTGTAACCTTTAATGTGTAATTTCCATTAATCAAATCAATATCCATATATTTTTCCGTTTCGGTATTTGTCGGATAAAAATATGCATAATCGGTTGGTATTACATCATTTTCGTTGTTGTTGTGTGTTCCGAGCAGCTGCCCATTGGTATCATAAACTGAAACAGTCATCTCTCCTTTTATACGCAATGATTTTAGGGTGTATGAATCTTCATTCATAAGCTCTTGCATAAAGTTCATTAAAGAAACCATTGACTTTTCACATTTCTTTTCACCTATATAAGAACCATCATCATTATAAGCTTTAATTAATATTTTGTTGTTTTTATCCCTGCTTTTATTCACATAAACTTTACAGCTCGCATTTAAATCAAAATAATACTGTTTCGAGTTCTCCTGTACATTTATATCATTTAAGCTACTTATTCCCCTCACAATCAGAACATCATTTCCAGATGAATCTTCGATAGTAATGTTTGCGTCATTTACAGTTTTGTCAATAATGTATGTATCATCTCCGCTTTTTCCCATCAGTTTTTTGGTTCCGGTCCCGACGGCATAAAGTACATCAGGATAATAGGCGCTTCCGTAAGCAATATCATCCCCGTTTCCCGTGTAAATTCTTGACATGTCCTCGACATACCCAAAATCCGGACCCTTGAATAAAACCGGTGCTTTTAAAGTTTCGGAACCGGTTGTTCCTAAAACTACTGAACCTATCAGAACGTCAAATATTGTTTGTTCCATAGTTACTTTAATTATTGATGAATCACTAACACTGCCCGTTAATTTAAATTCTCCATTATTATAATTGATTAACTTTGATAGCCCATGCGCACCTCCATCACTTATCCAGTAAGAATTACCATTGAATAAATATCTGTTTCTATATGATAACTTGTGGTGAGCTACATAAACATTAAAATTTGGGTAAGGCGGTATAGTGGGAACTTCGGGGTAAAAATCTGTATTGACATAGCTCGTGTATGGAGTTGTGTCGATCCCAGAAAAATTTTTAATGTTTTTCGGATTATCCATATAGGTATTCCATAAAATCCATCCAGTTGCATCATTAAAGCAATCGGCTGTTACTTTTTCATTGCCGACATTTTTATTTTCTAAGATAGACACATAAGCTGCTAATGCTCCACCAAGTGAATGACCTGTCAACGATATCCGTTTTCCTTGGTTTTCATTTTTTACATCTAAGTAAAACTGGTGTGCTGCACCATATTGAGCACTTTTGCAATTCAACAAAGTATATAATAAACCCTCATAAAAGTCTTGTATGCCTTTTGTACCTCTATAAGCTATAATAATATCACCATTTTCATCTTCAAAAGCGGCTGCTGTCATTCCGCTTATCGTCGTTCTTGTCTTTAAAATTTTATGATTGGAAATTGTAGCTAATCTTAATTCATTCCAATATATTTGCATACCATAAACTACAAACATTTCACCACCAGTATCAAATTTTGTTCCAAATTTATCAATAACTTTGGGTTCTTTTCCCTTGTTTATAACCATATCATCGAATTTTTTGCTATACACTAAATTTGATAAAGCTAACTTTCTTAACACATCTTCTTCACCCGAATAATTAACCACATTGACATCTACAACACAACTATCACTTTCCCCGCTGCCGTCCGTAGCTGTGGCGGTTATGGTTGCCGTTCCGGCTTTATTTGCCGATACTATTCCATTGCTTACCGTTGCAACTGATTTGTCACTCGTTGACCAAGACAAATTTTTATTTGTTGTGTTTGAAGGAGAAACGCTAGCTGTTATATTAATACAAGTTCCAACCATCATTATTTCTGTAGTTTTATTAAAGCTGATATTTTGCACTAATACTGTGCTACTTCTCCCACTCACCCTATATGGATTTCCCACAGAACCGTTTCCAGATGTAAAGATTGCAGATGACTGATTTATGTAGAAAGCGGGACGGACACCTTGATTGTGGTTTAAGTACCAAGAGTCGTAGATGTAGAAACGGCCGTCAGATCTGTCAGAGTAGACATAGCCGTCAGAACCGACATAGCGGACATAGATGCCAGAGGCGTCGTCGGCGTAAGGGGAACGTAACCAGTAATTCCAATTATTGGTAGGTGTCATTTTGCTGCTCTTGAATTCCGAATTATCCACCGCTTTTTGCGTCGGCTGTCCTATGTAATAATTACCAAGATTTTGATAAACCTTGTTGACCTGCTTTACATCAAGCAGAAACATCTTATCGGTTACTTGCTCTGAATATGCAGTAGCATAGTTTTGTACTACTAGAGAAATGCTGTTATCATAAGAAATGCTGTCATCATATCTATGATAATTAGGATCTTGATTAGGATATGTATATTCATAGCCGTTAAGAAGTGATTTTTGCGTTACGGTCTTTATGGCATTGATTTCGCTTGCAGTAAAATTGCCGTCGGCTAAAAAGCCCTTTTCGGTTGCGTAGTCGTTATAGCCACTCCCCACCTTGTCATTTGTAGGTGGGTTGCCGCACAGCCAGTTTACATTCCCTGCACTTGCGGTCGAGTTTAGCCAAGAACGCATATTGCTGTCCGCCCAGTAGTCAGAGCCGTATAGCTTGCGAGATTCGCCGTTGTTAGATGGTCTGCCGTGGGAGCTCCCGTTTGCGGTGTTATCTCCTGCAGCATCATATTGTTTTATGGTTAGAATTTTATCCGATAGCATAAGCGGTCCGTTCCCATCAATGTCAACACACCGCCAAAGGATAGGCTCATCGTAATATTTACCCATTACCACATAGTCTCCGATGTTGATAGTTGCCGCCTGCACCTTTTCCTAAAAGGCAGGCATAAAACCCATCATGCCAAATAGCATAACCGCCGATAAAACCACACTTATAAATCTTTTCATATACAAATTCACTCCTCAAAAGCACAGATGGTATAATTTCCCATTGCAATTTTACAAAAAATAATGCAATGTTACAATATGAATTCATTAATAGCCAAATCCGTAGGTGCATTGCATAAAAAATGAATATGCTATCATAATTATTAGTATATCATTTAAACCTAAACATTTCAACAATTTTCCAATAAAAATTGAATCTAATCATTTCCAATAAAAATTGAATCTAATCTAACATATAAATTTCATTTAAATATATTATACGCTTTTTAGATAGTTGTTTTAAATTAATCTTCATAGCTTTGACAACTCGGATAACAGACTATTTCCCCTTTTTCCTCTTAACCTTATAGCTCACCTTAGGTTCATAGAAATCCTTTAATTGTTGCAATTTATCATTAAATTCGTCTATTTCATCAGGTTTATCAAGGTATTCGTCTCTTAATTTGCTTATATCTAATGACAGATTATTAAAATCACTCTTTCCCATTCGATTATTTCGCCTTGCGGAATAAAAACGCTGATAAACGGAGTCGCAAGCCTGCGATACGGGGTTATCCTTTCGTTTATCTTTTAAAGCTTCCATAGCACCTATTTCATTACAAGGCTTTACTTCACCTTTATTTATTCTGTTGCAATAAATGGTGTCTGGTCTACCGGTTGGTACGAAAAAATATCCGCAATGCTTGCATTTTTTGATGTTAGTTTGATTATCAACCAAGCTTAAAAGCTCAAACCTTATTAAATCATCAATAGTATTTATATTATACATCTGCACTATATCAACATCATTTTCAAGCATAAATATTTTTAATTGTTCCTCTACACTAATATACGGAGAAATTGCTTTATTTGGGCGGTATTGTGAGCATAAGTCATTTTTAGTATAGTATTCTCTGTTTTGCATTATATCTAAAACAAAAAGCTTTTGCTTTGGTGATAATCCTTCCAAGCTTTCTTTTTCATCTATCATATAGGCAAATTCATCATTTAATATTTTTCTTTTCTGTTTTAAATCATTTATTAAAATTTCTCTTGATTGTTCCCCAATATATCTATAAAAAGATAGCGTTTCATTAATTGATACATTCGGCAACGTATCATTGCAAAATTCAAAAAGCTCATATATTTTATCACCTGAATTTGTTGCAACAGAGTTCAGATTGCAAATTGCATCTACACCCTTTGTAGGTAAATCAAGCATTATCTTCACAAGTGCCTGCGTATAAAAGTGTAGGTAACAACAATGTTGATCTATATTGTCTATAATTTCTGACAGCTTATCAATAAATGAGGTAGCCTCTTTAAAATCCTGTTGTGGTGATAAAATGAAGGTTATAAGAAATTTATATAAACTATCAACATACTCAACATCAAACCAAGTGGTATTCGCAAGATGAAAGCCTAACGGATAAATCAATCCCGTTCTGTGACCAATATTATCCTCTCCGTAATGCAAATAAATTTCATTGTCTTTCACATAAGCACTTCCAAGCATTTTCACACTTCCTTTTGGCAAAAATAGATAATTGCATATTCAGCAAAAATGTATAACTATAACATATATTTTAGCATAACTATTGACGAACTGTCAAGAAATTATTATAATAAGCTATACAAAAATAAATAATTAAATTATATATTTTTGAGGAAAATGAGGAGGAACACAATGTACAATTTAGAAGCTATGAAACCATTGGTACAAAAACAACTTGACAGATATATCAGCGAAAATGAAAATATTGAAAAACAAAATAACCGTTTTGTTTGTAAGTCCTGTCGTGGAAAGGGTGTAGACGCATATAGCAGATACATTGTTAAAGGTGGCACTTCCTATGCTTGCACCCAATGCAGTAGCACAGGGGATATTTTTGTTTTGTTTAATGATTACGAAAATGGTTATTCAGACAGACAAATCTGCGAAATACTTGTTGAGCGTTTTGGTCTTGTAAAAGAGCTTTCCAAAAATCATTTTAGTTTGACTGATGCCAAAACCTTATATAACGATGAATTTAAGGATTTAAATTTATCGTTTCATCGTTATTGCCACAAGGCTTGAGTATTTTAGCAGGCAGTCCGAAAATAGGCAAATCGTGGTTTGTACTATGGCTTTGTATTCAAATTTCTAATGGTGAAAAGGTTTGGGAATATGAAACCTTAAAAGGAACAACTCTGTATTTATCGTTGGAGGATAATTTAAGGCGCTTGCAAAATAGGCTTGTTAAGTTGACAGATTGCCCGCCCGAAAATATGTATATTTCTACTATGGCAAATACGCTAAACGGTGGGCTTGACAATCAAATTGCGAGCTTTATGAAGGAGCATAACGATACAAATTTAATCGTTATTGACACCCTACAACGAATCAGAGAACCGCAAAACAGCAATAATTTGTATGGTTCTGATTATAGCGATATTGCGTACGTAAAATCCATTGCGGATAAGTACGACATTGCAATTTTGTTGGTGCATCATATGAGAAAAATACCCGATAATGACTCATTTAATATGTTAACGGGTTCAACGGGCATATTGGGTGCGGTAGATTGTGCAATGGCACTTGTAAAGGACAGCCGTTTCGAAAACAAAGCAACCTTAAATATTACAAGCCGTGATGAAGCCGAAAGACAGCTTGTGGTTTGCTTTGATGATTGCAAATGGAATTTGTTATCGAACGATGCTGTGGAATATGAAAAAATGTCTTCCTTTGGAAACAGTGATGTTGTGGACGCAATCATTCAGTTTATAAATAAAAACAGAAATTGGTTGGGAACTGCAACTGAGCTTTTGGAGCTGTTGAAAGAATATTCCAATGATTTACCGCTTCAAGCAAATAAGCTGACGAAGGAAATAAATCAGTATAAACAGCAATTGCTTGAGCGAAATATTGCTGTTGAAAATAAAACCGTTACAGGAAAGCGCCTTATAAACCTATCGTTAGTATCTGCACCATCGTTAGAAACGGCTAAAGCAAAGGAAAATTCAGCACCGCCATAAAACGCTAATAACGATAAAACGGTAAAAACGATAGTTACGGTAGGTGCAGATAAATAGTTGTAAAAAGCAATTTATTTTTTCATCTGCTTTACAAAAGCCAATTTAATATTTACAGGCGGAACTATAAAAAGCAGCGGAGAAACACTTACCGAAAAGGTAAGGCAAGCAGAGTGTCCGGATAGCCGCTTCGCTGCTCCCTGACACAAAATATTGTGGGAAGTTTCCCACTCCCTCTTAAAAACCGAAAGGAGATTTTTATGGAAAATAGAAACAAAAGCAAACAATTTTTAATAAGGCTTACACCTGATGATTACGATAAGATTTTCCGAAAAGCAAGTGATGCCCGGCTTAATCTTACCGAATATTTTACTCGGTGTGCGCTTAAAAAGAGAATAGTTGTTATTGACGGCTTGTTCGATTTTGTCAAGGAATTGAAAGCTAATGGGCGAAATCTTAATCAGCTTACCACCTTGGCGAACATGGGCAAAATTCAGTCTATTGACCTCAATTCCGTAAAACAAAAGTACAACGAAATTTACAACCGATTATCTGAGTTATTGGAGTGTGAACGATAATGGCAACAGTTACATATGTAAGCTACAAATCCCAGAACGCACTCTGCATGAATGGTGTAATTAACTATGTGGAAAAAGAGGAAAAGGTTTTAAAGGACGGTATCAAAATGATTGCCGGCAAGGATTGCGTTCCCGAAAACGCATATAACGAATTTATGTCCACAAAAAATATGTATAAAAAAGCAAAAGGCACATTCTTTTATCACTTTGTGCAAAGCTTTGACCCCAAAGAAAACATTGAGCCTTTTCAGGTGCAAGCTATAGGGCTTGGGCTTGCAGAATACTTTAAGGGCTATGAAGTGTTGGTTGCTACACATTTTGACAAGGAGCACAAGCACAATCATTTGATTATAAACAGTGTCAGCTTTGAAAACGGTAAAAAGTTTCAGGGCGGTCCCGACACCATAGAAAAGTTAAGAGAGCTATCGGATAAAATCTGCTCCGAGCATGGCTTTTCAATACTTGCCCCTTATAAGCAAAACAAAGCTGTTAAGGGTATTGGCACAAGAGAATCACGCATTGCTATGAAGGGGGGAAGTTGGAAGTTCTTGCTTGTGAATATCATTGATGATGCCCTTGAAACAACGCACAACAAAGAAGAATTTATTAAATATTTGGAGAATCACGGCTATCAGGTCAATTGGACTGATAGTCGTAAGTATATCACCTACACTATACCCGATGGCAGAAAGGTGCGTGATATCAAGCTTCACAATGAAAAATATCTAAAGGAAAATATGGAGCAGTATTTTGCAGATAAACAGTTAGATAACGATAGAAATTCATCGTTACATATATCAGAAGCTATGTTAAACTTTGGTTATAACGATAGTGACGATTACATATCTTTATCTGCACCTACCGATAATCTGGAAGGCTTAAAGGATGAAGAAATGCTTATAGCCTATAAAAGCAGACATGATATGCAGGAGCATATCAAAGTCTACAATGAGCTTGTGGAGATTCGCAAGCAAAATGAAATGAATTTTGAAATTACCCTATCACTTGTTGATGAGTTTTTGGAGGAACACCATAAAAACTATAATGAAGAAGATGAGGAGGACTTGGAATTATAATGGACTATTTACGCTTTTGTTTTACAAACTACATAGAATTTTGGGTAATGTATTTTTCATTGATTGCAATGGTGCTTTTGATAAGCGTTATTAGATTGTTTAATAATTCGCCATGCAAACGAGGTGAAGTTGATAAACAACTGTTTGAAAACATGACTTTGATTATTCCAGTCGCAAAAACGGTATATACTGTTATCGGTAATTTCAGCAAAACCTCAAAATGCACCGCAAAGGATAAGGTAGAACGACTTATCAAAAAAGAAATCAAAAAATAACCCAAAATATCTGGACGCGAGCCAAGCCTTACAGTATAATATAATTACAATACAAAACCACAAATTATATGGACTGTAAGGCAGGAAGGAGGATAAATGTTACAGTCAGAAAAAATCACAGCACTATATTGCAGATTGTCACGAGATGATGAGAACCTTGGTGAGTCTGATAGTATAGCAAATCAGAAATCTATTTTGTCCAAATATGCAGAGGAAAACGGATTTACAAACTCGAAATTCTGGATAGATGACGGATATTCGGGTACTAATTTTAACAGACCTGCTTTTATTGAAATGGCTGAGGCAATTAAGGCTAAGAAGGTTTGTACACTAATTGTAAAGGACTCCTCACGTTTGGGCAGAAACTATATTGAGACAGGTCAATTTGTCGAACTTGTTTTGCCTCAATATGATGTGCGTTTCATCGCTGTAAATGATAATACCGACAGCGAATATGGCTTAGATGATATGTTTTCTGTGCGCAACTTGTTTAACGAGTTTTTTCCAAAAGATACAAGCAAGAAGGTGAAAAACGTCAAACGTATGCAGTCCGAACGTGGGGAACGTACAGGCGGTATTATTCCTTACGGATATTATGCGGATAAAAGCAAACAACTGTTTGTGAACGAAGAAACTGCTCCGGTGGTAAAACGCATTTTCAATCTTTGCATGGAAGGATACGGTCCTTCACAAATCGCGGGAATGTTGACAGCGGACAGAATTTTGACCCCTCACGCCTATGAAAATATAGTAAATGGCACATATAACATACCCAAGGTTGTGAATTATCCGTATCTATGGTCGAATCAGTCCGTGGCGGGAATCTTGAAGCGGAAGGTGTATATGGGTCATACAGAAACCTTCAAGTTTCAAAAACCGTCCTATAAGCTGAAAAAGATTGTTGTTATACCAGAGGATAAGCGATTGTTATTCAAGGACACACACGAAGCGATTATTGACGAGGATACCTTTGCAACAGTACAGCGTATCCGTGCTAACAAAAGACGCCCCAATAAAAGCGGAGAAATAGGCATGTTTTCAGGTCTTATGGAATGCGCCGATTGCGAACGGAAGCATAACCATCTCAGAGGAAAAGGACTTGAGCCTAAACGAGAGAGATATGTGTGTGCTTCTTACAAAAGCCGCTTAAAGAACTGTACGCCTCATTCTATCAGGGTAGTTGTTCTCAAGCAATTGGTTCTGGAGCATATGAATCAAACATTATCCTTTGCCAGAGATTTTGAAGACGAATTTGTCCGCACAGTGATGAACGATACCATTTTGCAAAAACAAAAATCATTGAAGCAAAAACAGCGCATTTCAGAAAAAGCTAAGCAGAGATACATAGAACTTGATGGTCTGTTCAAGCGAATTTATGAAGATAATTGCTCCGGCAAGCTGTCCGATGACCGTTTTTCCAAAATGTCTGCTGAATATGAGCAGGAACAATCAGAGCTTAGCGCATCTATCACCGCTCTGGAAACAGAAATCGTCGAAGAAACCGAAAAAGCGGTCAACATAAACAGCTTTCTGAATATTGTTCAAAAATATACTCATATAACCGAACTGAATGCTGCAATACTCCGTGAATTCATAGAAAAAATTGTTATTCATGAACGAGTTAAGGAAAATGAACAAACAACACAGCAAATTGATATTATCTATAATTTCATCGGGCTGTTCAATGCACCCGAAAGCGAGAAGATGACAGAGAGCGCATAAACTCTCTGTCAAAGACTAAAAAATATCCTTACTAATCTAAACCCTTTGTATTACGGGGTTTTATATTAGAATTTGATGAATGCTGGTTTGTAGATTAAATCCATAAACAAATTAAAAGCAAAGCTTTTTTAAACAAAACTTTTATCTGTACACCTCATCGCATTATAGTCTTATTGTTTCACCTGATTTTATAAGATACAATTTTTCATCAACATTAAACCAAACATCTATTAAAGTGGGGTTATAAACTATTTCCCCATTTGCACTGCGAACCAGAGAACTGTATGCTTTTACGTAGTTATAAATTTCTCCGTTTGTTGCAAACCAAATATCTTTACTTTTTGCAAATTTTTCGCAAATTTTTTCAAGCAGATCCCAGTTATTATTTCTTTCAAATTCATAGCTGTGTCCCCAAAGATAAAAAAGCCCTGGCTGTCTTGAAGCACAATAAACCTTATTTGATATATCAATATTTATAAATTCATCAATCCAATCTAAAAGCTTTGGGTTTTGATGATGCGCTGTTGGCATCCACGCGTGCCAATCCTGGGGAAGCATAAAAGAATTATTATCCCCGCCAAGGGTTCGTGCGTATGTAATATCAAGCTCCTCAAGATAATTCTTTATTTTATCATAGGATGCCCCATTAGAAAAACGTGTTATTCCACAATCAGGGTAAGCCATGCCCTGCACAATCATATCATATTTTTTCTCAAGTTCAAGACGGCAGTTAAGGACATCTGTAATACCTTCTATCGGTCTAATAGAGCCTTCCGCCTTATGAAACTCTCCATGAACTGCTATTTCGTGACCTTTAGATAAGATATGTTTCTTAACGTCATCAGTTGTCATTTTGCCTTCCGTGCCTAACGCTTCACAGTTTAAATTAAATGTACATTTGATGCCATATCTTGATATTATCTCCGAAAGTCTAATATCATGTATAATGCCATCATCATAGCTTAAAGTAACTGCTTTTCCCTTTCCTTCAGGAAATCTTAAAAATGTATATCTCATATTTTCACCCCAATTTTTATTTGTCTACAATTATATATCATAACAAATTATATTTCAATTATATTTTTTATCAAAATAATAAGCCCCGTAATACATGTTACGGGGCTTAAATTGTTTTTAAATTTTATTCTTCAGAATCATCATCATACTCATCATAATCTTCGTCGTCTTCATCGTACTCATCGTCATCAGCGTTTCTCTTAACAAGAATAAAAACAGCGAAAACAACACAAATAATTATAACAAGAACAAGAAGTCCAACAATAAACTTACCAAGAAGGCCACCTGATTTTTTCTGGGGTTCTTCTTTTTTTACATTTTTTTTGGGCTCAGACTCATCCTCTGTTTTATTAAGGTCCTCTGTTTCTGCCTGTACCTCGGTATTTTTCTGCTCTTCAATACCCTTTTGAACTTCAGCAAGCTGCGTTTTGGTTACAGCTAGATCATTTTTAGTATTTTCATACTCACCAGTAATCGTGCTGATTTCTTTTTCAAGACGCGTAACCTCAATTTCATTTTCCTGCTCAAGTTGCTGAATACGTTTAGTAGCTTCTTTACTTTGCTTGTTTGATGATGCGGCGCTACCGCAGATTATACCAATGATAAAAACGATAATACATAAAATAATTGCAGCATTAAACGTAATCTTATTTTTTTTCTTTTTTAAAGGAGTAACCCCTCTATAGCTTTGATTCTCCAATTTAATCCCTCCACTATTATTATTCATTTAGATTATAACACAATTTTTTTCTATATACAAGAAAAAAAATCAAAATTCGCTTATATCTTACATAAAATTTTTTTCGAAAAAACAACAAAATTCTTAGAATTTGGTGTTGACAAACGAATATAAAAGTGGTATATTAGTCAAGTGATTGCTGGACACAAAATATTGCCGAATTGTGTAAGGGTAGCACGACAGACTCTGACTCTGTTTGTCTGGGTTCGAATCCTAGTTCGGCAACCAAAAAGCACTCATAACCGTTAGGTTGTGGGTGCTTTTTTTGCAAGCAGGATTCGAAGCCTGAGAGGGCACCGAGCGTTAATAAAACGATTGATAATCGTTTTTAGTGAAGGTGGTGCGAAGACGGGTACCGAAAGGCTGTGCCTTTCGGTCGTCAAGCAGTGGGATTGCGAAGCAAACCCATCCTAGTTCGGCAACCAAAAAGCACTCATAACCGTTAGGTTGTGGGTGCTTTTT
>CAZYYT010000028.1:0-5530 GCA_964651775.1 uncultured Oscillospiraceae bacterium
AGACCGTGAAGCACTGATTGAGGGGCTGTTGGACGGCACAATCGATATGATTGCATCGGACCACGCCCCGCATAGCGTGGAGGAAAAGGGGAAAGGGCTTAAGGACAGCTTAATGGGTGTCGTAGGTCTTGAAACATCTTTCCCGATTCTTTACACACACCTTGTAAAAACAAATATCATAAGCCTTGAAAAGCTTGTGGATTTAATGTGCTATAACCCAAGAAAACGCTTTAATCTACCACTTGGGGATGACTTCTCCGTTTGGAATTTAGAAGAAAAATACACTATTGACCCGGATGAGTTTTTATCAATGGGTAAAAGCACACCCTTTAAAGGGTGCGAGGTTTACGCAAAGTGTCTACTTACGGTTGTAGATGGAAACGTAGTATATGAAGGAGGAAGTATAAATGGCTAGAAGAACGGATTTAAAGAAAATACTTATTATCGGGTCGGGCCCAATTGTTATCGGTCAGGCAGCGGAGTTTGACTATGCAGGCACACAGGCGTGCTTGGCGCTTAAAGAAGAAGGGTACGAGGTTGTGCTTGTAAACTCTAACCCTGCAACTATAATGACAGATACCACAATTGCAGATAAGGTTTATATGGAACCGCTTACTCTTGAATATGTTGCAAAAATTCTTCGTCATGAAAGACCGGATGCAATTCTACCGGGTATCGGTGGGCAGACAGGGCTTAACCTTGCAATGCAGCTTCAGGAAAAGGGCATTCTAAAAGAATGCGGTGTTGAACTTTTGGGTACAAGCAGTGATAGTATTGCGAGTGCCGAGGACCGCGAGCTTTTTAAAGAGCTTTGTCAGTCAATCGGGGAGCCTGTAATTCCTTCTGAAATTACCTACTCAATTGAAGAGGCTAAAGGCGCTGCACAAAGAATCGGCTACCCCGTTGTGCTTCGCCCTGCGTTTACCCTTGGCGGTACAGGCGGTGGCTTTGCTAATAATGAGGAGGAGCTTATCGAAATCGGGGCAAACGCATTTAAGCTTTCCCCCCTAGGTCAGGTGCTTATTGAAAAGAGCGTAAAGGGTTATAAAGAAATAGAGTTTGAGGTTATGCGTGATTCAAACGACCACGCAATTACAATCTGTGGAATGGAAAATATTGACCCGGTTGGTGTTCATACCGGTGACAGCGTTGTGGTGGCGCCTATTATGACGCTTAATGATCATGACTTTAAGATGCTTAATGACAGTGCAATAAAGCTTATTCGTGAGCTTCATATATCAGGCGGATGTAACGTGCAGTTTGCACTTAATCCAACATCCTCCGAGTATTATCTTATTGAGGTTAATCCAAGGGTATCACGCTCATCTGCACTTGCTTCCAAGGCAAGCGGATACCCCATCGCGCGCGTTACTGCAAAGATAGCAATTGGCTTGGCGCTTGAAGAAATAGAAATCGCAAACACAACAGCAGCGTTTGAGCCACGCCTCGACTATGTTGTTGCAAAATTCCCACGCTTCCCGTTTGATAAGTTTACATCTGCAACAAACAAGCTTGGTACACAGATGAAGGCAACAGGTGAGGTTATGGGAATTGGTACAACACTTGAAGAGTGCATGCTTAAGTCAATACGTTCACTTGAAATCGGTGTTTGTCACCTCCATATGGCAAAATTTGATAGTTTAAGCACTGATGAAATGCTTAAATATCTTGAAGAATTTCACGACGATAGCCTCTACGCGGCGGCACAGCTTTTGCGCTGTAGTGTATCTGTAAAAGAGATTCACGAGGTTACAAAAATTACACCATATTTCCTTGAAGCGGTAAGAAACATTGTCGACATGGAAAATGTGGTTAAGGAAAATAAGGGTGACTATAATATACTTAAAAAAGCTAAGAAGATGGGCTTTTCTGACAAGTTTATCGCAAAGCTTTGGGAAACAGATGAGGAAAAAATTTTTGGCATAAGAAAAGAAAACAAGCTTTTCCCCGTATATAAAATGGTTGATACCTGCCATACAAACGCATATATACCATATTTCTACTCAACATATGAGGAAACTAACGACACTTTTGTTACAGATAAAAAGAAAATTATTGTGCTTGGTGCAGGCCCGATAAGAATTGGTCAGGGCGTTGAGTTTGACTATTCAACCGTGCACGCAGTCAAAACAATCAAAAACTCAGGTTATGAGGCAATTATAATAAATAACAACCCCGAAACTGTTTCAACAGATTACACAACCGCAGACAAGCTTTATTTTGAGCCACTTACACCTGAGGATGTAATGAATATTATCGAGCTTGAAAAGCCCGAGGGTGTTATTGCATCTCTTGGCGGACAAACTGCCATAAACCTTGCAGACCCCCTTATGATGTGTGGGGTTAAGATTATTGGCACAGATTGCAAAGCTATCGAAAGGGCAGAAAACAGAGATTCCTTTGAGAAGATCCTTAAAGAGCTTGACATCCCTCGACCAATGGGTAAAGCAGTTACAAATATTGAGGATGGCGTTAAGGCAGCAGAGGAAATTGGCTACCCTGTGCTTGTTCGTCCAAGCTTTGTTCTTGGCGGAAGGGCAATGCAGATTGTTCCTAACGAACAAAAGCTTCGTCACTACCTTAAAACTGCCGTTGAAATTGATGAGGATAAGCCGGTGCTTGTAGACAAGTACATAATCGGTAAAGAGGTTGAAGTTGATGCTATCTGTGACGGGCGTGACGTGTTCGTTCCCGGAATTATGGAGCTTATTGAAAGGACAGGTATCCACAGCGGTGACTCCATCAGTGTGTATCCGCCATTTGGAATTTCAGATAAGGTTAAGGGAATAATACTTCAGTACTCCAAAAGACTTGGCCTTGGGATAGGCATTGTGGGCCTATACAACATTCAGTTTATCGTTGATAAAGAAGACAATGTGTTTATTATTGAGGTTAACCCACGCTCATCAAGAACTGTGCCTTTCCTATCTAAGGCAACGGGCTACAGCCTGGCTGATATAGCAACAGAGGTAATTTTAGGTAAATCACTTAAGGAACAGGGCATATTTGACCTTTACCCCGAAGAGAAGAAGCGCCGCTATGTAAAGGTGCCCGTATTCTCCTTTAATAAAATTCGTGGACTTGATGCTTATCTTTCACCCGAGATGAAGTCCACGGGTGAGGTTATCGGTTACGATGATAAATTAAATCGTGCTATGTTTAAGGCGCTTCAAGCATCAGGGATGAAGCTTCAAAACTACGGAACTGTGTTTGTTACAATTGCAAACCCCGATAAGGAGGAGGCGGTTCCCCTTGTGCGCCGCTTCTATGACCTTGGCTTTAACATACAGGCAACCAAGGGTACTGCAGAGTTTTTAAAGTCTAACGGGATTCGTACACACGTGCTCTCTAAAATAAGTGACGGCAGTGACGAAATCCCCCAGGCAATAAGACAAGGTCATATTGCCTATATCATAAACACAAGTGATATTGGTGGTTCCGACAAAACAACAAATGACGGACACGCAATCCGTTCACTTGCAACTGAAAATAACATAAATATTTTCACTTCGCTTGATACGGTTTCTGTTCTTCTTGATGTTTTGGAAGAAACAACACTTTGCATTTCAACAATTGATTCTTGAGGTGGCATTAATGAGGCAAAGCATATTTAAAATAGAAAAACACGAAAAAATTGCAAAAAATATTATGCGTATGGTACTTTCGGGTGATACATCAGATATCACCCGTTCGGGCCAATTTGTAAATATAAAAATTGACGGATTCTTTTTAAGAAGGCCCATTTCAGTTTGCGATTATGATAAAAAAACACTTACCCTTATTTATAAGATTTTGGGTGATGGGACAGAGGCAATGAGTAACTACGCAGTAGGAAATGAGCTTGATATTTTAACAGGACTCGGTAACGGATACGACCTTTCAAAAAGTGGTGATACACCGCTACTCCTAGGTGGTGGTGTGGGCGTGCCCCCACTTTACATCCTTTGCAAAAAGCTTGTGGAGGAAGGCAAAAAACCAAGCGTCATTCTTGGCTTTAACACAAAGGATGAAATCTTTTACGAAAAAGAGTTTGAGGAACTTGGCGCAAATGTATATGTAACAACAGTTGATGGAAGCTACAAAGAAAGGGGCTTTGTTACTGATGTTATGAATAAGCTTACCTATACGTATATTTTCACCTGCGGGCCCGAGGCGATGCTTAAAGCAGTGTATAATAATTCAAACACATCAGGTCAGTTTAGCTTTGAAGAAAGAATGGCCTGTGGCTTTGGGGCATGTATGGGATGCTCATGTAAGACAAAGTATGGAAGCAAACGAATTTGTAAGGATGGCCCCGTGCTTATAAAGGAGGAGATTATATGGTAGATACAAAGGTTAATTTGTCAGGACTTGCGCTTGATAACCCAATAATCCCCGCAAGCGGAACATTTGGTTACGGATACGAATTCTCAGATTTTTATGATATAAACATCCTTGGCTCATTCTCCTTTAAGGGGACAACCCTTGAGCCACGCTTTGGCAATCCAACACCAAGAATTGCGGAGTGCACCTCGGGTATGATAAACAGCGTTGGCCTTCAAAACCCCGGTGTTTATAAAGTTATAGAAGAGGAGCTTCCAAAACTTAAAGAATGCTTTAATAAAAAAGTTATTGCAAATGTTGGCGGATTTTCAATTGAAGAATACTCTACAGTTTGCGAAAAACTTGATAAGGAAGAACAGGTTGGTATTTTAGAGGTTAACATAAGCTGTCCCAATGTACATAACGGTGGGATGAGCTTTGGTACAGACCCTAAAATGGCTTATGAGGTTACCAAAGCAGTAAAAAAAGTAACAAAAAAGCCTGCTTACATTAAATTAAGCCCAAATGTAACAGATATTGCGTCAATTGCAAAGGCTTGTGAAGAAGCAGGTGCAGACGGAATAAGCCTTATAAATACGCTGCTTGGTATGAGAATAAATCTTAATACCCAAAAATGCGTTATTGCAAATAAAATGGGCGGATTTTCGGGGGATGCAATTTTCCCGGTAGCGCTAAGAATGGTGTATCAGGTTTATGATGCCGTTAAGATCCCGATTATCGGTATGGGCGGGGTATCAAGCGCAAAGGATGTTATTGAAATGATGCTTGCCGGCGCAACAGCTGTACAGGTTGGCGCGGCAAACCTTATTAACCCATATGCATGTAAAGAAATAATTGAGGATTTGCCAAAGCAAATGGAAAAATACAATATAAATTCACTCAAAGACATTATCGGAGGTGCACACAATGGGTAAAGACGTTATTATTGCTTGTGACTTTTCAAGTAAAGAAGAGGTTTTAGCTTTCCTTGATAAGTTTGAAGAGGAAAAGCCTTATGTTAAAATCGGGATGGAGCTTTTTTATGCTACCGGCCCCGAAATTGTTCGTGAAATCAAAAAGCGTAGACATAAGATATTCCTTGATTTAAAGCTTCACGATATTCCAAACACTGTAATGAAGGCAATGAATGTGCTTTCGGAGCTTGATGTTGATATGTGCAATCTTCACGCAGGTGGTGCAAAGCCCATGATGGAGGCGGCAATTAAAG
>CAZYYT010000028.1:5540-7384 GCA_964651775.1 uncultured Oscillospiraceae bacterium
CACCAGCCAGGAGGTTATGGAAAGCGACCTTCTCATAGAAAAACCGATTGATGAGGTTGTGCTTCACTATGCGCATAATGCAAAAGAAGCGGGCCTTGACGGTATTGTTTGTTCACCACTTGAAGCAGGCAAGGTACACGATGTTTGCGGAAAAGAATTTCTTACAATTACGCCGGGTGTACGCTTTGCAGGTGGTGAAGTAGGCGACCAGGTGCGTGTTACAACCCCAAGCAAAGCAAAGGAAATCGGCTCTGACTATATCGTAGTAGGAAGGCCAATTACCGGAGCAGATGACCCGGTTGAAGCTTACAGAAAATGCGTTAGAGAATTTGTAGGATAAGGAGTACAAAATAATGAACAGTATAGAAAACATAATTGCAAAGGACCTACTTTCAATAAAGGCAGTGTTTTTCCGCCCGAATGAGCCATTTACTTGGGCAAGCGGAATAAAAAGCCCCGTTTACTGCGATAACAGACTTACACTTACTGCACCAAAGGTGCGTAGTGATGTTGAAAATGCACTTGCAGAAACAATTAAAATACAATACCCAGAGGCAGAGGTTTTAATGGGTACATCAACTGCAGGTATTGCACACGCTGCAATCACCGCACATATCCTTGATATGCCGATGGGCTATGTAAGAAGCGGTGCAAAGGACCACGGAAGAGGAAACCAAATTGAAGGTAAACTTGAAAAAGGTCAAAAGGTTGTAGTTGTTGAAGACCTTATATCAACCGGCGGTAGCGTTATTGAGGTTGTAAATGTGCTTCGCGAAGCAGGGGCAGAGGTGCTTGGCGTGGTAAGTATCTTTACCTATGGTATGCAAAAGGGTATTGACAGACTAAAAGAAGCAAACGTTAAAAACGTTAGCCTTACAGACTTTGATGTTATAGCTTCAGTTGCTGCAGAAGAAAACTATATAGAAAAAGAAGATGTACAGCGTCTTATAAAGTTTCGAAACAATCCGTCAGATGAAAGCTGGATAGGAGAATAAAAATGAGAAATCTTATAGATATATTGGATTTATCTCTTGGAGAAATTGAGGGGCTTATAAAAACAGCTAACGACATTATAAACAGCCCCGAAAAATATCGTGAAAAGTGCCACTACAAAAAGCTTGCAACACTCTTTTTTGAGCCTTCTACAAGAACGCGTCTTTCGTTTGAATCCGCTATGCTCGAGCTTGGTGGCAGTGTGCTTGGCTTTTCAGAGGCAAACTCAAGCTCCGCGTCAAAGGGGGAAAGTGTGTCCGACACAGTTTCTGTTGTAAGTGGGTATGCAGACATTATAGCAATGCGCCACCCTAAGGAGGGCGCGCCGCTTGTCGCATCAATGAAAAGTGATGTTCCCATCATCAATGCAGGCGATGGCGGACATAATCACCCCACCCAAACACTTACTGACCTTCTTACAATTAAGCGTGAAAAGGGAAGGCTTGATAACCTTACAATCGGTGTTTGTGGTGATCTTAAGTTTGGAAGAACAGTCCATTCGCTTATTGTGGCAATGTCACGCTATGAAAATGTTAGTTTTGTCATGATTTCACCAAAGGAGCTTAAGCTACCAAGCTATGTTAAAGAGGCGCACATTAAGTCAAGAAATATAAGCTATATTCAGACAGAGGACCTTGAATCGGTCATGGATAAGCTTGATGTGCTTTATATGACGCGTGTCCAAAAGGAAAGATTCTTTAACGAGGAGGATTATCTTCGCCTTAAAGATAGCTATATACTTACGCCTGATAAGCTTATAGGCGCAAAGGATGACCTTACAATTCTCCATCCGCTTCCTCGTGTAAACGAAATATCAACACTTATTGATGATGACCCGCGCGCGTGCTACT
>CAZYYT010000028.1:7425-15481 GCA_964651775.1 uncultured Oscillospiraceae bacterium
CAGATATATAATATGCTTTCTCTTGATGAGCTTGATTGCCCAATTGCAATTCTTAAAAATGTGCCAAGCAATAAAATGGGTAAAAAGGATATTATTAAAATCGACTGCGACATTGATATAAACCTTGATGTGCTTGGCTTTTTAAGTCCCAGCATCACAGTTGCAATTGTTAGGGATGGCAAAATCTGCGAGAAAAAGCATATTGAGCTTCCCGAAAAGCTTACCGATATTATTAAGTGCAAAAATCCAAGATGCATAACCTCAACAGAGCAGGATATTCACCATATATTCAGGCTTGTGGATAAGGAAAATCAAGTTTACAGATGCATATATTGTGACGTAAAGGCATAGGCAAAGGCAGTAAAAACGAATGTTTTTACTGCCTTTAATAATTGACATTAAGTGTGCCTTAGTGTTATAGCCAGACTAAGGTGATTTTATGATAAAAGCAGCAGAGAATGTGTACTTCTCTGCTGCTTTAGTTATATTTGGAAGTTTATTGCAATTCCTTTTGCTGCCGATTCAAATGCTGCTTCCATAACCTTCATAACGCGAAGTGTTTCTTCAGGCTTAATAAGAAGCTCTGCCCCTTCGATAGCGTTAACAAGTTGCTCATAAACAGGGTCAAGATTGTCGATAACATCCATCGGCTCTGTAAGAGGTGTGATGTCAAGCGTTGACGGATCCCTTGGTGCCATTGTCTTTGTCGGGCCTGCCTTAACAGGTGCAATTTCCCTACCCCAGGTACTCTCATCACTAAGCTTTTTAACTATTCTTCCTGTTCCGTCCCAGTCGGTTATTTCTATCGTACCTTCCGTTCCATATACAAGGAAGCGGGGGTGTGTTACAAAGTTATTTGTTGCAATTTCAATCTGTGAAACAAGTCCACCTTCAAATGTTATAAAAAGGATGAAGTTATCATCAACCTCAGGATAGTTTACTGAAAACATTTTACAAAAAACGTTAACAACTTTTTCATCCATCATATACATAATCTGGTCGATAAGATGAACGCCCCAGTCAAACATCATTCCGCCGCCCTTGGCTTTAGTTGTTCTCCAACCCTCGGGCACCCCGCGTGAGCCTTCAACCCTTGACTCGATTAAGTATGCCTTACCGATTTTACCTGATTCTACACTGCGGCGCATATTAATGTAGTCACGATTAAAGCGTCTGTTCTGGTCAACAGTGAATACTCTTTTGCATTCCTTTGCTACTTCCATAATCTCCAAAAGCTCTGCGCTATTCATTGTAGCGGGCTTTTCGCAGATAACGTGCTTTCCCGCACGAAGTGCTTCAATAACAAGTGATTTGTGCACCTCATTAGTTGCGGCAACCAAAACAATATCAATATCCTTATCATTTAAAAGCTCTTCCTTTGAAGAATAGGCAATGTGGCCTTGCTCCTTTGCAAGCTCAAGACGAGAGGGGTCAATATCAAAAACGCCTTTAAGCTTGACCCTTACATTGCCTTTAGAAAGTTGGGCGTTGTGATTGCCAGCCATACTGCCATAGCCGATAACACCCAAATTGTATACCTTATTTATGCCCACCACATCTCACCCGCTTTTTCATATATTAGTACTTCTTTAAGCATTTTAACGGCCTTTTCAAGTCCTTCCATCGAGCTCATAAGGCCATCCTCATGCTCAATACTAATAGCACCATCGTAACCAACTGCCTTAAGGGTGCTTATTATGTTATTCCAAACATCCTTACCGTGACCATAGCCAACAGTTCTAAATACCCATGAACGGCCAAGAATATCACCATAGTTCTTTGTATCTAAAACACCATTTACAGCTGTGTTAACGCTATCTATTCTTGTATCCTTTGCGTGGAAATGATAAATTGCATTTTCCTTTCCAAGATACTTGATGCCTTCAACAGGGTCAATACCCTGCCAGAAAAGATGGCTTGGGTCAAAGTTTGCACCGATAATTTCGCCAACCGCTTTTCTGAGGCGGATAAGTGTTTCGGGGTTGTATACCATAAAGCCGGGATGCATTTCAAATGCAATCTTTTCTATTCCATGTAATTTACAAAATTCTGCCTTATTCTTCCAATAGGGGATAAGCACCTCATTCCACTGCCAATCAAGAATTGTAAGATAATCATCGGGCCAAGCGCATGTAACCCAGTTGGGGTTTTTGCTGTCAACACAGTCACCGGGGCAACCTGAAAAGCCGATAATTGTCTTAATACCAAGCTTTTCAGCAAGTAAAACTGCGTTATCAAAATCATCCTCAAAAGATTTTGCAATTGCCTTATCGGGGTGGATTGGGTTTCCATGGCAACTAAGCGCACAGATGCTTACATTATATTTTTCTGCAAGTGCTTTAAGATTTTCAATCTTCTCGGGATTTTCAAGAAAATCAGCCGCGTCACAAAGAACCTTTCCCGGATAACCGCCACAACCCAATTCTATGCTATCTACACCAAGTGATGAAAGATACTCAAACGCTTTTTCAAGACCCATTTCGTTAAGAACGGGAGATACTACTGATAATTCCATAAAATATGCCTCCTTAAATATATTACTAAATTTAGTATATCAATCACCTTGCTTTTTTTCTATAGGAATTTTGACAAGGATTTGAACAATTTTGACTTTCTTAGTCTTCAATAAAGAAATCACTTTTGTTTTCTACTATCTTTTTAAATTCGGATGGTGAATACCCTTTGTACTTTTTAAACACCCTGTTAAAATATGAAAGAGAAGAAAAACCTGATTGGTAGGATATTTCCGTAATACTCACGTCAGACATAAATAGCTTCTCCGCCATACATACCCTTACAAAGTTTATATACTCCGTAAGTGTGCTGCCGGTAATTTTCTTGAACAGTCGGCAAAAATAATACTCATTAAGATTGACCACCCCGCATACATCAGAAAGAGAAATAGGCTCAGCATAATTTTCGCATATATATTCAAGAACGGGAAGAAGCTTCTCAACATCTTTTTTAGAAAACAAATCACTTTCGGTAATTATTATTTCCTTTCGGTACAGTAGCGCAAGAATCATACTTACGTATCCGTTTATATAATGCTCATACGCTTTACCCTTTTTATTATATTCATTATTAAGTGCAACCATATATGTGCGAAGCTCCTCCGTTTCGGGAAGACCTGCCCTAAAGCAATAGCACCCAATAAAACTGCTGCGCATAAATCTTGCAAGATATTTTTCAGGGCCAGTAATCTTGTTAGGTGAGCGAAACTGAAGCAGTACCGAGCAGGTTTTTTTCACAAGTTTTTCCGTTTCATGCGGGATGCCACTTCCTATAAGTAAAATATCACCCTCGTTAAGAATAAAATCCTCTGTCGCAGTAGAGCAACGCATAGAGCCGCCAAGCATCATTAAAAATTCCAATTCCCTGTGGAAGTGCATGCTGCAAAGAACGCCCGGCTGACAATTTTCACATTGCTCAGTTGGTACCCAGGGAAGCGTTGGCCCCGAAATTTTAACAAAACCGTTCGAGTTGGGGGTTACAATTTCCTCACGAATCATAAAATATCACCTCAATGTCAATATAATTCAAATTTTAGTCAACATTTTTGTTGATAAATGTTAGGAATACTGATATTATGATAATAACACAGATAATGTTGAAAATCAATATTATTTAAAAAAGGAGATTAGTATTATGGCAAAAAGTGATCTTAATGCTTTCATGTTTGACCAGTCAGTAAAAAATATTGACACATCAAAGAAAGTGAAAATTGGTATTATCGGTACAGGTTGGATTGCAGGTGCACACATTAAACAGTATCTTCAAATGCCTGACGTTGAAATCGTAGCAGGTGCAGACCTTATTCCCGGCAAAGCAGCAGCATTCTTTAAAGAAAATGGTGTTGAAGGCGCAAAGTGCTACAGCAGTCATAAAGAGCTTATTGATGCAGGTGAGTGTGACGCTGTAAGTGTTTGTACATATAACGCTACTCATGCAGAGTGTGCTATCTATGCTTTAGAGCATGGTGTTAACGTTCTTCTTGAGAAGCCCATGTGCGTAACTTTAGAAGAAGCTCACGAAATCCGTAAGGCTGAAAAGAAGAGTGGAAAGATTCTTTCAATCGGCCATCAGCCCCGTTTTGACAGCGGTATGCAGAAAATTAAGCAGATTGTTGAATCAGGCGTACTCGGTGATATCTACTACATCCAGACAGGTGGCGGTAGAAGACACGGTATCCCCACACCTTTCGGTACAACATTTATTCAGGAAGATACAGGCGTTATCGGTGCACTTGGTGACATCGGATGCTATTCACTTGATATGGTACTTAATGCTATCGGTTATCCGAAGCCTCTCACAGTATCAGGTTACACATCAAGCTTCTTAGGTAAGGACCCTGACTACTTCGTATCAGAAGGTAAGCCCGCAGAATATGCTGATATCTTCGGTGTTGACGATTTCGGCGCAGGCTTCATTAGACTTGAAGGCGGAATTATTCTTGACTTTAGAATTTCTTGGGCAATGCACATTGATACACCAGGTGATACACTTATCATCGGTAAAAAGGGTGGCCTTCGCATCGCTTCAACAAACTGCTGGAATGGCGAACTTGTTAAGCCCTTCAAGCTCTACCAGAGAATTGGTGGAACAGATGTTGAAACAGAAATCCCGATTCCTGCTCCTTTCGAGCATAACTGCTTCTACTACAAGGTTAGAACATTCCTTGATGCTTGTAAGAACGGCGGTAAGGCACCTGTTTCTTCAGAGCAGATTATCATTAACCAGGCTATTATTGATGGTATCAGAAAGTCTGCAAAACTTGGTAAGGAAATCGAAATCGAAATCCCTGAAGTTTAATTAAAATAATAAAAAGGCATTGTGTATAACCACAATGCCTTAAGTATAGGAGAATACAATATGAAGAATTTTAAAGTAGGTCTTCAGCTTTACAGTATCCGTGAAGAAATGGAAAAGGATATGGATGCTACACTTAAGGCTGTTAAAGAAATGGGCTACGACTATGTTGAATTTGCAGGTTACTTTGGCAAATCAGCACAGGAGGTAAAGGCTATCCTTGATAAATATGGTCTTACTTGTGTATCAGTTCATCAGGCACCATCACTTTTCTTTGAAGAGGGACAAAGTGCTATTGACTTTATCAAGACAATCGGTGCAAAGTATTGTGCTATTCCGTGGTACACTGTTGAAGAGTACTATAACAATTGGGATGATACAATTAAAAAGTTTACCGAGCTTGGTAAAACCATGAAGGAAAACAAAATTCAGCTTTTGTATCATAACCACGATTTTGAATTTAAGAAAATCGGTGATGATACAATATTAGATAAGCTTTACGCATCTGTTCCTTCTGACCTTCTTCAGCCACAGTTTGATACCTGCTGGGTACACTATGCAGGCACAAACCCCGCAGAATATATAAAGAAATACTCAGGCAAAATCGAAGTAATTCACCTTAAAGATTTTGTTTGCGAAAAGCTTGGCGGTGGCCCTGTTTACGCACTTATCGACGAAAATGGTGAAGAGCAGAAGACAACAGGTAGCAAGGAAGACAACGGCTTTAAGCTTATGCCTGTAGGAAGTGGAATTCAGGATTTCCCTGCAATTCTTTCTGCCGCAGAACAAGCCGGTGTTGAGATTGTTATAGTAGAGCAGGATACATCTGTTGACAGACCTCCGATGGAAGCTGCAAAGATGAGCCGCGAGTATCTTAAGTCTCTCGGTTTATAATTTATAAATAAAAGCCGATATTGGTTTAATTCCACTTGGCTAAAAAAGGATGAAACAAGACTTGTTTCGTCCTTTTTTTTGTGCTATAATAAAAAAGATTTAGAGGTGAGCTTTATGGAAAGAAGAATTTCAAAACAGATAAATGTTGGCGGTGTTAATATTGGTGGTGGTGCGCCCATAAGCGTGCAATCAATGTGTAACACCGATACTAATGATGTTGAAAAAACGCTTATGCAGATAGAAGAGCTTTGTGATGCGGGCTGCGATATCGTGCGCCTTGCAATAAGAGATGAAAAGGCTGCAAAAGCCTTTTCGGAAATAAAGAAGAAATCACCTCTTCCAATGGTTGCAGATATTCATTTTGACTATAAATTGGCGCTTCTTTGCGCACAAGGCGGTGCAGACAAAATAAGAATTAACCCCGGTAACATTGGCTCGAAAGAAAGGGTAAAAGCAGTTGCAGATGAGTGTAGCCACTGCAAAATCCCAATTAGAATTGGTGTAAACGGTGGCTCACTTGAAAAAGAGATTCTTGAAAAATACAAAAGCCCAACTGCAGAGGCTCTTTGTGAAAGTGCTATTAATCACATAACGCTTTTGGAGGATTGCGGATTTACGGATATTTTACTATCACTAAAATCAAGCAGTGTCAAAACAATGTGTGATGCCTACAAAATTATAGCAAACAAAATAGATTACCCCCTTCATATAGGTGTTACGGAGGCGGGCACGGAATATGGTGGTCTTGTAAAAAACAGCATCGGTATCGGTGCACTACTACTCTCTGGAATTGGTGATACTATTCGTGTGTCACTTACTGCGCCACCGGTAAAAGAAATTAAAGCAGGCATAGAAATTCTTAAATCACTTGATTTAAGAGGTGGGCCAAGACTTGTAAGCTGCCCAACGTGTGGAAGATGTAAGGTGGATATGATTCCTATTGCGGATGAGGTGCAAAAAAGGCTTAATAAAATTGATAAAGATATTTCGGTTGCAGTGATGGGCTGCGCAGTAAATGGCCCGGGCGAAGCGCGTGAGGCAGATATAGGAATAGCATGCGGAGATGGTGTTGCGCTAATATTTAGAAAGGGTAAAATCCTTCGTAAGGTTAATATATCGTGCGCCGCGGATGAGTTGTTTAACGAAATAGAGGGTTTATGATGGAAGAAATGTATACGCTCGACAAAGTTTTTCCTGCAGTGGTTGGGGACTTTGATTTGGGTTGTGCAACAGTAAAAAAAATAGATGCAGATTCAGCTGTGCGAACGGCCTCTGTCAAGATTTTACTTGATGGGGTTATTAAGTTTTCAATGTTTGAGGGGTTTCGTGAAAAAGCACAGGAAACCTATAAATTAAGTGAGCTGGATTTTGAGTATGAGGGTAAGGGTACTGATGCCAAACAGTCAGTAGAATTTTGCCTTGATTTGTTATGCTCAAAAAACCCTCTTTGGAAAATGATTTTTGATCACCGTGAAATTAATATAGATGAAGTTGTAACAATCACTCTTCGCCATGGAAACAGGGAATTTGTAGAGAGTGAAAATGGCGCCGATAAAATAAAAAAGCTTATAAAAAAAATATATGATGAAGAGTTTGAAATTGAGTTTAATGAGGATGAGATGGCAGTTAAGGTGGAGCTTACGCCCATAGCCGCACCGCAAAGAACACTAGAGCCTGTTAAAATCGTTTCGGTTGCGGCAGAAGGGGCACTGCTTGGCAAGCCCTTTACGCCAAACGATATAACTCCTATAAACGAGATTAACACTGATTTAGGTCAGCAGTGCATGATAAGGGGAGACATTTTTAATTTAGAAGCAAAAGAAATTGCTAAAATCAAAAAGCATATTCTTACATTTTATATAACCGACTATACAGGCTCAATTACAGTAAAATGCTTTGTGCCATCAAGGGCAATTGACGAGGTGATGGATGCGCTTAAATTACAAAGCTGTGTTGCGGTGCGTGGCAAAGCGGAGTTTGATGGCTTTTCGCACGAGCTTACCATTATGGCGCGTGATATTATCCCTGCAAAGCTAGCCTGTGTAACAGACGATGCAGAGAAAAAACGTGTTGAGCTTCACGCACATTCAAAGTCCTCTGCAATGGACGCTGTTGTAAGTGCGAAAGACCTTGTTAAGCAGGCTATCAAGTTTGGACACAAGGCAATTGCAATAACCGACCACGGGTGTGTTCAAGCCTTTCCCGAAGCGTTTAAAACTGCAGGTAAAAAAATAAAAATACTTTACGGTTGTGAAGGCTATCTGATAGAAGCAGGTGCACCGCTTGTAAAAGAAACAAAGCGCTACCATATTATAATATTTGCAA
This sequence comes from uncultured Oscillospiraceae bacterium, assembly GCA_964651775.1. GTDB lineage: Bacteria > Bacillota > Clostridia > UMGS1883 > UMGS1883 > UMGS1883. The sequence goes on from CAZYYT010000028.1 coordinate 15,454, forward strand.
AAAATCTTGCGGGCCTTAAAAACCTTTA
>CAZYYT010000029.1:0-15277 GCA_964651775.1 uncultured Oscillospiraceae bacterium
ATTTTATTTAAAATTCAAACGATGGAGGCGATATCTATTTCGTTCACATCGTCCACATGAAGACTACTACGAATCTGAACTATTAGTGTTCGATTGATAGTAGTCTTTTTTCATGTAAACGTTGATATTTCTGGGGATGAGGCGATTTGGTGTTATGCTACATTAAAATCAAAAAAGCACAGAAATAGATACTAAAAGCTAAACTGGAATTTGTGGAGGATAATCGAAATGTATAAAGGTACTTTAATTGCCGTAAAAGATATGGCAGTAAGTAAAAAATTCTATTGCGATATATTGAATATGCATGTAATCGGCGATTTTGGTGCCAATGTTCAACTGGACGGCGGCTTATTTTTGCAGACGTTTGATACATGGAGCAATTTTATTAACAACAAGGAAATTCACTTAAAGAACAATGCTATTGAACTGTATTTTGAAGTTGCTGAGAGAATGGATGTTTCTCTTGATTATGTCAAAGAGCGTTTGGCGCACTAAATTTCGATTTGTCGTTGAGGTTATAAAATGGACTTTTTCGCAAATATCTTTTTTATAAATTAACCTTGACTTATTGGAAGTATGGGAATATTATGTAGAAAAGGTAAAATAGATATTTCATGCGTTATTTATATTGGGTTACAGAGAAAGGGTTGACAAAAGATGTACGTCCCCTTTTGCCATTAAAATATAAAAGGAGTGTTTTAAATGAAAAAATTATATGGTGATGGAATTCACGACGATACAGAAGCTATACAGGAATTAATTGACATAGCAAACCATATTCTTGAACTTCCGATGCCTAAAAAATGTTATTTGATTTCAAAATCATTGGAGATCCCCTCAAATTTTCAGTTTGTATTACCTCGTTATGCAGAAATCAAATTAGCAGATAATTCAAATTGTGTGATGTTGAAAAATCAAACCCGTAATATAAATAATTATATATTAAAAAACTCATTATGGAGTTATGTTGATAGATATGACAAAAACTTTACTTGTGAAAATATACAGATTTACGGTGGAATATGGAATTGTAATAACTTAGGACAATTACCAAATCCCCTATACACAAAAAATTATGAAAACGGTTATAATGGCTTTGGTATGCTTTTTTATAATATGAAAAATTTTACTCTCAAAAATCTTACTATTAAAGATCCAATTAATTTTGCTATTACATTGGACACTATTTCGTATTTTACTGTTGAGGACATACAATTTGATTTCAACTATGGAAATCCGTATGCCATAAATATGGATGGGGTTCATGTAAACGGAAATTGCCACTATGGTACTATCAGCAATATAAAGGGTGCTTGTTATGATGATGAAGTTGCTTTGAATGCTGACGAGGGTTCATGCGGGCCGATAACAAATATAACAATTTCAAAAATTTATGCTGAAAATTCACATAGTGCGGTGCGGTTGCTTACTCGTGAATGTATGATGGAAAATATACATATTACTGATATATATGGCACTTATTATCAATATTGTATCGGGTTGACAAAATATTATCCGGGAGAAACTAAAGGAATGTTTTCCGGGATTGTAATTGAGAATATATTTGCATCAAAAGCGCAGAGATTATCGGTTTATAAAAAGGATGGGGGATATGTATATCCTTTGATTTATATGGAGGATAATATTAATTGCAATGATGTATATATATCAAATGTTCATCGTAATGAATTTGAAAATCCTGTAGAAACTATTTATTTTGGTGAAAATGCTTCGGCAGAGAGGATGTCAATCTCAAATGTGGTTGTAAAAAATCATCTTAATGTTCCTATACAAATGTTTGTTAACAAAGGAAACATAAAAAAACTTAATATTGTTTGTTCGGATGATATAGAAGAAAGTATTTAATTTTTTTAGTCCCAGATTGACACAATCGTAGGTGTAGTTTTTGGTATAGCTACAAATCTCTCAAATATTTTTATAATTCAAGCCTTGTCACAAGGCCCTATGCACATTACGATTTTAATAACAACCTCCGTTTTGATTTTTTGGGTGAATTAAAAACTCAACTTCCAAAAACCGTTTAACTATTTAACAAAATAGTATCTTATCACATGTATTGAATATCTTTTTTGTAGTCCTTTCCCACAAATAAGCATCACGCCCACGCGTGGTGCTTATTTTTTCACCTGAAAGTGGCTTTATCAAACCATACCCAGTTAGTGCCGCGTGCTTTACCGGCTGAGCGGGCGAAGAAGGTAGTTTTTAGTCCCTTCACAGCCTGTGGCAGATGAAGAAGGGACTAAAAAAATGCAGTAGCCGAAGGTTTGAGCAGGTATTTATGCCTGCGATAAAGCTTCGCTGCTACAAGATGTCGTCTGCACTTTGTTGCGAGTATTCGCCTTCAGCGCAATATCTTTTTTTTAGCTCTTTCCTACAAAAAAGAACAATTTAGATGTACTCTAAGTTGTTCTTTTTTTGTATTCTAAGGGTGTAATACCAAATGTTAATTTAAACATATAATTCATATGGCTTTGACTATTGAATCCTGAACTATAGGCAATGTCGCAAACCGGATCATTGGTTGAAACAAGTAACTTTTGCACGTGGCTGAGCCTTAAAGTACTTATATATTTTTTAATGGTTATGCCATAACAATCCAAAAATTTTTTTCGCATATGATTGAGACTGTAATTCCCAATCTCAGATAAGGTTTTAATGCTAATGTTGCTCCGAAAATTCATATCGATATACTCTTTGACTTTTATGATGCTTTCGCTAATATTGCCGCCATCAATTAGCATACGCATTCTTGGCGGTTCAAGAATGTTAAGTATACTGAAAATATATTTGTAAGAAGATAATAAATCATTCATATTAATTTTTTTAAAATAGTCTAAAATTAAATTTTTTGTTGCAATATCTACAAGCACTACATTGTGGATTTTGTTGAATGCTGACGATATACTTTCGTCATGAAGTATAAAATGTAGTGCATGACACTCGAAATTACCCATGGAAAATCTTTCTTGCCCCGGTTTTGAGAACAAGACCATATTGTTCCTATGGGGATAAAATACATTATCTATACTTGAAAATCCCGTTCCAAATTCATAAATTTCAAGCTCGTATTCTTTAACGGGACGCTTTGGAGTTCTGTCACAAGTAAAATGATCTTTGCTTGTATAATATGATTTGGCAGTAATCATTATAATAACCCTCGTTCGTCAAATATCTAAAAAACCAGTTCATATTTCTATATATTTCCGCTCTTTTTTGCTATAAAATAATTATATCATTAATAAAAAATTTTTTCAAGGATGAATTTTTGTGAAAGAGTATAAAGATGTAATATGCATGTTTCTCAAGTTCCGCAGTTTATATTGCTGACAACAGAGGTGAAATGGTATCGTACAAATAAACCTATCGAGATTGAAGAAAAATTTGAAGACGATGCGTTTGTAGTTGATTATGTCAGAGTCTTTGATGAGGTAGAATGATGAAAGTAACTTGGATTGGACAATCAGGGTTGTTGTTTGAAAACGAAAATATCAAAATAATGATTGACCCATATTTGTCAAATAGTGTTGAAAAAATAAATCCTAAAAATTATAGGCGCTCACCTATAAACGAAAGCATTTTTAATGTTAAGCCTAATATTATGATTTTTACACACAATCATCTTGATCATTACGATCCTGAAACTGTAAAAGGATTTATAACCGAAGATTCTAACATACTTGTTTTGGCCCCGTCATCTGTATGGAATGAAGTAAGAAAAATTGGTGGAAATAATAATTATGTGCTATTTAACCGTCATACAAGCTGGACTGAAAAAAATATAGTTTTTTCAGCAGTTAAGGCTGAACATAGCGATTCTTCGCCTATTGGTATTATAATAGATGATGGTGGAAAAAAGTATTACATAACAGGAGATACTTTGTATAACGAGGAAATTTTTGATGATATACCGGAGGATATTTATACTGTTTTTCTGCCGGTTAATGGGGTGGGAAACAATATGAACTGTATTGACGCCAAAAGATTTGCGAAAAAAATTGGAGCAAAAAACATTGTGCCAATTCATTTTGGAATGTTTGATGAACTAGAGCCAAAAGATTTTGATATAATACCTAAGATATATGAAGTAATTGAGGTGTAAGAAAATGAGAGTAACTGATATTAAATGTTTTGTTGTAGACTGTTTTCGCACAAATTGGGTGTTTGTAAAGGTGTATACAGACGAAGGAATTGACGGAGTAGGAGAAGCTACGCTCGAGTACAAATAAAAAGCACTTTTAGGTGCAGTTGAGCATATCAAGGAATATCTGGTAGGACAAAACCCACTTGACATAGAGAAGCACTGGCACAATATTTATCGTGATGCATATTGGAGAGGCGGTCCTGTGTTGATGTCTGCTTTATCAGCGGTAGAAATGGCACTTTGGGATATTTTAGGAAAAAGCCTTAATGTGCCTGTATATCAATTGATGGGCGGTAAAGTAAATGACACGGTAAGAATCTATGTAAATGGATGGTTCGCAGGTGCAAAAACTCCACAAGAATTTGGTGAAAAAGCAAAAATAGCAGCTCAGAGAGGGATTACCGCGATGAAATGGGACCCATTCGGGAAAAGCTATCTTGACATTTCAAATAAAGATTTAAACACTGCCCTTGAATGCATCGGAGCAGTTCGGGATGCGGTAGGAAATGATGTTGACTTACTTATAGAAGGACATGGTCGATTCAATGTTCCGACAGGAATAAAAATTGCAAAAGAACTTGAACAATTTAAGCCGATGTTTTTTGAAGAACCAGTGCCACCGGATAATTTAGATGCGCTAAAAGAAGTAAAGGATAGATCCCCTGTGGCAATTTCAGCTGGAGAGAGATTATATACTCGTTGGGATTATAAGCCTTTGTTTGATAAGATAGCTTGTGACTACATACAACCCGATATTTCACACGCAGGTGGAATAATGGAGCTTAAAAAAATTGCCGCAGCGGCAGAATGCAGATACATTCCATTCGCGCCGCATAATCCATCAGGCCCGGTTGCAAATGCAGCAACGCTTCAGCTTGCGGCAAGCTGTCCTAATTTTTGCATTTTGGAAATTATGTATTCGGATGTGGAATGGAGAAAAGATGTTACAAACGAAAGACTTTTATATAAGGATGGTTACATTACAATACCCGACAAACCCGGTCTTGGTATCGAAATTAACGAGGAAGAGTGTTTAAATCATCCATATAAGCAACATACATTAAGACACTACACAGGGGCATTAACAGACATTAGACCTCCTAAATCAGAAATTTATTTCTAATAAAGAGCAAAAGGAGAATAGAAGTGAAATCAAAATTAAAAAGAGTTAACGGTGTATTGAAGATAGATATTGACGGCGAAATTATAGAGCCGCTTTCTTTTAAGTCCTTTCGTCCTACTGCAAAAAACATTTCTGATTTTCAAAAGGCAGGAGTTAGGCTTTTTAGTATTCTTTCAAGTGGATTATATAGTATACTTGGTGTTCCATATTCATTATACGGTGAAAACTGGTTGGGAAAAGGTGAATATGATTTTGGTGTTATAGATAGGCAAATTGAGTTGTTTCAAAAAAATGCTCCGGGATGTTATTTTACTTTGATGATACAACTGGATACAAGAGATTGGTGGCTTAAAAGTCACGAAAATTTTCCAAATAGTTTTACTCATCTTTCGCAGATGGCATCAAACGAGGAATGGAGAATTGAAGCAACAAAATATCTTCAGGCAGTCCTTACACATGTAGAGGAAAAATATGGAGATATAATGTATGGATATTTCCTGTTATGTGGCACTACTACTGAATGGTTTAGTGAAAGGGATTATGAAGCATCTCATCCTTTTAAGGAGGAGTATTTTAAAAAATACACAAATAATCCGCATGCAATAATACCAGATGAAAAGGATTTAATTTTGCCTGAGAATATATCCTTTAATGATAACAAAAATGTGAAGCTTTATAGACAAGCCCACGCTGAGCAAACTGCAGATACCATTTTGTATTTTGCGGCTAAGGCACAAGAGGTTATTAAGCATCGAAAACTATTGGGATTGTATTTTGGTTATTTATTTGAACTTCAGGGAGAAAGGCTATGGAATACAGGTCATTTAGCTTATGAAAAGGTCTTTTTCAGCGATGACATTGATATGATTTCATCACCGTCAAGTTATGAATATAGAGGCATAGCATCCACAAGTGCATTTATGACTACATACAAGACACTTGATATACATAATATGCTTTACTATCTTGAGTTTGATCATATAACTCACTTAGCACCAGCCCATATTGAAGGTTTTACTATTCCTGGTGGCAAAAATAAATGCAAAGATCAAACCGAAACACTAAATTTAATGCAGAGAGACTTTATGCTTTGTGTAGCAAATGGAGCAGCACTTTGGTGGTTTGATATGTTTGAAGGTTGGTTTTATTCTGATGAAATGATGGGAACCATTAAGGATATGATTGAAATAGCTAAAAAAATGTCTAAATTAACACAGGAATCCATAGCGGAAATTGCTGTTATATCATCAGGAACCTCCTTATATGGAGTTAATAAAAAATCAGAGATAAATGACCGTCTGCTTGGAAGACAAAGAGACGGACTTGCTCGCATGGGTGCACCGTACGATATATACACAAATGAAGATGTACTTAATATTGACACAGATAAGTACAAATTGTTCATATTCCTTGATATGCTTGAAACAACACCAAAACAAGAAGAATTTATCGGGAAAATCAAGACTTTGAATAAGACTCTGTTATATTTGTATGCTCCTGGTTTCATAAATGGTGGCATTGACAGTATTAAGAGAATTACAGAAATGGATATTGAGATTTTAACGGATGAGGTTAGGTCGGTTAACTGTGAAGCAGAATTGATGACAAAACCTAATTTCAAAATTGTGGATAAGGATGCAGTTACTTTAGCAGAATATAATACTTCGGATATGGCTATTGGATATAAGGTTTTTGATGACCATATTTCTGTTTACAGTGCTGTCGGAAATCTTGGCGGAGATATACTTCGCAAAATTGCGAAGCTTTCGGGAGTTTTTATCTATTCCGAAACAGCTCCTGTTTATGTTAACAGTAATGTAATCGGTGTTTATGCAATGAATGAATGCACCTTGAATGTAAAAAAGGATGGATTGTACGTGAACTTATTTAGCGGGAAAGAATATAAATCATTTGCCAAAACCTTGACAATTTCTGACGGAGCTTTATATTCAAAGCTACTTGTTCTAAAAGAAAACATATAGATTAAGAAAGGAAATGGAAATGAAAACAGTACTTGTAACAGGCGCTTGTAAAAACACAGGAGTAGCCATTATAGAGAAATTTGCGAAAGAGGGATGGAATGTTATTTTTACCGGCAGAAGTTTTGAAGCCGTACATACTAAGGAAAAGGAATATAAGGAAATGTTTCCAAATGTTGAAATAATAGGATTTAATATTGATTCCCTTATTGATGAAAGAACGGTGGATGAAGAATCTGTTTATAAAATGTTTGCAGAATTTGACAAAAAAGGAATATTCATTGATACACTTGTGTTAAATGCTGCTGACCAAGGATTAGGAATAACCATATTTGATAATCCGCTAACTGACTTTATGAGAGTGATTAATACCAATGTGGTTTGGAACTACTGTCTATCAGAGTGTGCAGCAAAGCGAATGAAGGAAAATGGCGGTGGTAATATTATTTTTATAAATTCAAACACTGCATACCGTGCCATCCCAAATCGTATTGCATATTCAGCATCAAAAGGCGGACAGCTCGGCATGATGAGAGCGATGGCACTTGATTTAGGTAAATATAAAATAAGAGTTAATGCGGTGCTCCCTGGTATGATTAAAACAGACCGTTGGGACGAAAATCCGGACTTTTATAATACTGTTCCATCAAGATACACGCCTATTGGTGATGTGGCGGTTGGCAGTGATATTGCAGATGCGGTATGGTATTTTGCTGAACACGCAAGAAACACCACAGGTGCAGAACTCGTAGTTGACGGTGGAAATACGATTCAGCTGTATCCGTTAATGGGAAAATAAAATATCAATAAAATCTTTTTCATGTTTAAAGACAGCTCGGAAATAAGCATCACGCCCACGCGTGGTGCTTATTTTTTCCTCCTGAAAGTGGCTTTATCAAGCCATACTCGGTTAGTGCCGCGCCCTTTGCCACAGCAGCTACAAAAGCATATTTTACTATACATAAAGTAGAGTGATGTATTTGTTAAAATAAATATGTTGTATCTATATAATTGACTACATAATGAATACGGTTTATAAAAAAACTAAAATATAGATATTTAATTACAAAGGAGAACTAACAATGAAACTGTATCAAGACAAGCCTAAAAGCCAAGGCGTGGAAAATTGACTATAGCGAGCAAAACAGATGTTAAATATTGGGTATACTCCGGTTAAAAGGCTACCTATCCTTTCCAAAGTTTTACATGAAGACTCATCAAAGCCTTACCTCCGTTTAGAATCCTATTCACCTACTTGGTTGCCACTAAAAGGTATGATATATTCATCTGTGCGTAGAGTTGGAAAGTATGTCGGCTTTAATATTTCATTGGAAACCTTTGTGTCTGCTATTACAAATCCAAATAGTGTAGTCTATACAAAACCTATTAAAGGCACAGGACAGAATGTGCATAATTATTATGGTACAGTTTGTGCCTGCTTTGTCAGTTATGTTCACGATTCACACAGTCACTCAGATTCATCACTTTTTGCATATCCCGACCAAAAAGAAAAGATAGAGCAAGGAATTACAACGTCAGTATCGGGCTGTTGCGGAATATCTGTTGCACCCGTAGCGGTACATGAGCCTAAAAAGAATTGTTATTCTTCCATGGGTGAATTTCTTAAAGAAGGAAGCAAAATATCTTTGGGCTCAAATATGGCTGTTTTTGTCGGACACGGGGCAGTAAGATGTACTGTAATGAGGATGGAAAACCGTGTTCCGACCATAGATGAGCTTGAAAAAATCAAATCTCTCGTAAAAGATGCAATGGAAAACGGTGCTTTGGGGCTAAGTCTTGGTTTAATATATACGCCGGGTTGCTATGCAAATACATAGGAAATAATAAGTATAGGCAAGGTAATAAAAGAATATGACGGTATTATTTCTGCTCACATAAGGGATGAAGGAGATTATCTTATAGAAGCGGTTGAAGAATTTATAAAAATTATAAAGAGCTGCGGAGTAAGAGGTGTCTTATCACATCATAAGGCTGCATGGAAAAAGAATCACGGCAAGGTAAAGGAATCATTACGCCTTATAGAAAAGACTAATCAAGAAGGCTGCGAGATTTACTGTGATGTCTATCCGTACATAGCTTCTAGAACCTCAATAAATGCCAGACTTATTCCAAGTGAATTTCATGCAACAGGAATTAGGGAGGCTCTTTCTAACGAAAAAACAAGAGAAGAAATAAAGCAAAGAAACATAAAAAGATATGGGGAAAATTTAGATTTTACGCTTATTACAGATTGCGACGGATATCCCGAATATATAGGAATGAACATAGCCGAGATTTCAGTTATTCATCAAAAAGGACAATATGAAACTTTATTTGATTTGATAATGAAAAGCAAAAACCCGTGTCATGCATGCTTTTTTTCTATGTGTGAGGATGATGTTATAACAGTTTTGAAATACCCCAGTACTATGATTTGCACGGATTCCAGTGTTGCTTGTGGTGCTACGGTATACCATCCGCGCCTCCGGGGCTCATTTCCAAGAACGTTAGGAAAATATGTTAGAGAAGAAAAGGTAACCTCTTTAACGGAAATGATAAGAAAAATGACATCATTGCCTGCATCCGTCTATGGGTTTACAAATAAAGGATATATTTTAGAGGGCTATGATGCAGATATTTGTATATTTAACCCTGATACTATTATCGATAATGCGGACTATCTCTCCTGCACTAAAGGCTGTGATGGGTTGAACTATTTTATTGTAGGTGGGAAGATTGCCGCTAAAGACGGAGTGTATACAGGAGAGAAAAACGGCAAGCTTGTTTTAAAAGATGTAAATAGTTGACAATTATAAAGATGAAGATGTCAAACTACAAAATAAAAGGCATCCTAAAGGCAACTTCACAGGGAGTATGCGATATGAGAAGAAAAGTTTCAAAAATTTATAGTCCTGCACTTGCGCCACTTGCAATTAACACTTTTTCCTCTGTTCTTGAGACGGCGGGCATTGCATCCTTCCGCAATCACAAAATGGACCTTTTAAGAAGGTTTTCAATAAAATGGCCGCAATAGACGCAATTTCTATTATCGCACACTGGTAAAAGTAGCTGAAAATCAGGCGGTTATGAAATTTTGATAGTCGCCTGATTTTTTTGAATAAATTTTAAAATTACTTGACAATTTCATTTTGCAAGTGTAAAATAGAATTGAATTCTACAATTGTAAAATAAGGAGTGTTTAGTTTGAAAGATATGCAGAAAATACCCGACAGCGAGCTTGAAATAATGATGATAATTTGGTATGCAAAGGATAAAGTTACATCTGATTATATTATGGATAACCTTGATAAAACATGGCAGAAAACGACTGTGCTTAATTTTTTAACTCGTCTTTGCGAACGTGGCTTTTTAAAGTGCCACAAGGAGGGAAGATTCAATGTTTATGAAGCTATGACCGGTAAAGATGACTACTTGCAAAAGGAAAGTAAAAGCTTTCTTAAAAAGATGCACCGCAATTCTTTAATGAGCTTTGTTACTGCTTTATATGACGGTAATAGCGTATCAAAGGAGGATTTAGATCAACTGAAAAAGTTTATTGAGGAGGCGGAATAATGGTAAACAATATTTTTTTGATTTCGCTTTCTAATTCTGTAATTATTTTACTTTTACTTATTATTTCACCGTTTTTAAATAAGCGCTACAGTGCCAAATGTCGATATTTTATTTGGCTTGCTTTAGCGCTCAGGCTTGTAGTCCCATTTAGATTTGAAATGACAAAAGCTCTTGTAAACATACCCGTTACAAACCATACTGTTGTGTTTAAAGCAGAGGGCGTCCCTGTAACGATCATGAATGATAGTTATATCGAAAGGGGAGTGGCTTCGCATGAATCAGCAGATTATGCGCCCATTATAAGCCTAAATGATTTGTTTACTATACTATGGATTATAGGTGCAGTTTCTTTTTTTGCATATCACATTATAAATTATATAGATTTTAAGAAAAAAATTAAACCTTATCTTAAAAGTATAGATAAAAATATCTACGAATGCAGCAAGATAAAAAGCCCTATGATGATTGGATTTTTCAAACCAACTATTTTACTTCCCTGTATGGAATATACAAACGAAGAATTAGCAGTTATTATAAAACATGAAATGACCCATTTTAAAAGAGGAGATATTTGGTGTAAGCTGCTTTTAATAGCCGCAAACTCTATGCATTGGTTCAATCCCCTTGTATATTTTATGAGGCGTCAAGCAAACCGCGATCTTGAATATTCCTGTGACGATGCGGTTGTTAAAGATTGTGATATAAATTACAGAAAAACATACTCAATGGCAATTTTAAAAGCAATGCAAAAAGATGAAGCAACTACTTTATCAACATATTTAAACGGAGGTAGCGATGATGAATAAATTTGTAAAACCACCAAGCTTATCAACAAACTTTTCCGAAAGCGGCAAACAAGCAAAGAAAAGGTTTGCTAATATTTTAAATACTAAGGCGAAGAAAACAGGTGTGCTGGCGCTTATGCTTGTGCTGTGCATTAGTGTTGTTATGACAACATTGGTTGCGTGCAACAACACTAATTACATCTATAAAAATAAAAGTCTTGGATTTTCATTTGAAATTCCTAAAAGTTGGGAAGGTAAATATGAAATAGTTGAAGTAGACAGAGGTATTACAGTATATCAAAGTGATATAGTAGAAAAGTTTGGTGAAGGAACAGGGAGATTCTTTTCTATTGAACTGCTTGAGGGTACAATAGAAAAGAATAAGGCTGAAGATACACCTTGGCCCACACATTTCCTTATGCAAGCAAACGGATATACCTATGTCATGAGTATGCCGTCAGACGTTCAGTCACCAATTTGGGACGGCGGTGATAAAGAATTGGCAGCTGAATATGAGAAGATGTTTAAAGATATAGACAAAATAAGGGAAAGCATTGAACCTATAACTATTACTAACGATTCCAATGGTAGTGACATAGAAAAACTATTGAGTATTATTGGGTCATCTCCTGCTATGTCGTCTAATCCAAATGATTATATAAAAGAGCATAAGGCGGAATTTGATGAGATTGTGGAAATGGATACAGATGCACTTTCGTATATGTTTTCAGAATTTGAAAAAGGTGCTTGTTCTGATTTAAGAGGTCATATTATGGCAAGTGCTTGTTTAAAAATTTTAGAGGGAGAGAATATTGCAATAACTTATGAAACAGGTCAACAGTGGTATAACCAATATAAGGGTTATATTCGTGAGGAGATAAGTAATTCTACTTATGAGTCTGTAAAAAAGAAACATCCAAAAGGCTGTATTGTTTTAGATTTAAACAAAACAACGGAATAAATAATAAGCTTGCTGAGGATATAAAACAAGATCTTTCAATTTATTCCCAAAACTATTCAGCCAAGCAGGCAGTTAAGGATGGCTTAGTTACAATAGCTCATGAAAAAATGAAATCTGACATTAAGATACTTAAAAAATTTATATAACTTGTAACGGAATCAGTCCTCATCCGTTTAACTAAGTAAGGAGGTGAAATTGATGGAGAGTAATTCGCCTATGGAGGAAATATACCGTCGATATGCTAAGACTGTGAATATATATGTTTTATCGATGTGTAAAAATCATGATTTAGCTGATGATATAACGGCAGACACATTCTTAAAAGCCTTAAAAAATATTGATAAATATAGCGGTGAAAATATTTTAACGTGGCTTTGCACAATAGCCAAAAACACATTGTTTGATTATGCAAAGAAAAAGGAACAGATTAACATACCATTAACTGATGAAATGGAACACACTCTTTCTGACACAAAGAATTTGCCGGAAAAAACCTTGGTTGAGAAAGATGAAAAAATGATCCTGTATAAAAATCTGCAAAGACTTGAACCACAATCAAGAGAGGTTGTTTACTTAAGAATGTTTACCGAGCTTTCTTTTAAAGAGATTGGTACAATACTTAACAAAAGTGAAAATTGGGCGAGGGTTATTTTCTATCGAAGCAAAAATAAACTGAAAGGATTGATGAATGATGAAAAATTATTTACCGTGTGAAATTGTAAAGGATTTATTGCCCGGATATATTGAAGGCTTATCAAGCAAGGAAACAAGCATAGCTGTTGAAAACCACTTATCTGAATGTCAAGAATGTAAAGCGGTTGCAAACAATATGATGAACGAGGAAAGTAATGTTAAGTCAACAAATGAAATGTGTGAAAATGATGATAAGCAACTTTTCAAAAAAATCAAAAAGAGGCTAAACAGAAAAACAAAGGTGATTTGTGGCATATCAATCGCAATTGTAATCATAGCTATATCATCTTTTTATGCTTTGTTTAGTGCTCCGATAAAAAAAGTTAATTTATCTGATGTTAAAGTTTCTGCAACAGTGTACCCTGTGAGTGAACTTGAAAAGAATGCAGTTTCCGAACAAGAAAATGGTTCGAATGCGGGTGATTCTGACAATGTCAAAATTTCCGCCGAAACAGATGACAACAGCGAAACTTTTCAGGTCACTATCCCAGATATTAACAATGACGAAATATTGATTACCGGCAGTACACTAAAAAAAACAAAGTGTGTTACAACCGTTTCGTGGAGCTGTCCTTTCTTTTTAAGAGAAATAAAATATGATTCTGATAAAAATGAAGAAAGCACTGATACAATATATGTTTCAGCTTTTAAAACAACGGTGCTTGGTAATAAGGCACAAGAATATCAATCAAAAATGACACAGTTGGAATTCAGAAAAATAAATAAAATTGTGTTTGTTGATGATGGCCAGGAAACCATATTATGGAAAAATAATAAGAAGAAGAAATAACAACTCAAGAAAACAGCACTTAATCGACCATGATTTTTTTTTGGTCAGTTGGGTGCTATTTTTATTTGCTGTTGAATTTATAATTATTTTGCAAATACAAAATTTCTTTTAAAAACTCTAAATATTATTTGCGATAATATTGTAAATTTGATTATTTTATGATATAACTTATTTAATAAAAATGGAATTAAAAGGATAAGTTGTTATGTCAGTTAGTTATAAAAAGTGGATTTAATGAATGCCAAAATGGCGATACTTCTTGGTGGAGACTATTGTTGCAACATTTACAATCTGCGAAATTATAAGAAGAATTAAATTAATAATAAATAAAGGAGCAAAAAATAATGGACGCAATTGTTTACACATCTGAAACAGGAACTACATACGAGTATGCAAAAATACTATCGGAAAAAACAGGGATTCCTTTATCTTCCCTTTCGGAAGCGAAGAAAACCTTAAAAGAAAACTCGGATATTATTTATCTTGGCTGGATAATGGCAGGTAAGGTTATTGGTTTTAAAAAGGCAGATAAACTATTTAACGTTAAAATTTTATGTGCTGTGGGAATGAGTGCAGATGATAAGCAGACAGAAAGTATCAAAAAGTCAGGGAATATATCTGTTCCTGTTTTCGCGTTGCAGGGTGGCTTTAACATAAACAAGCTTCACGGAATATATAAATTTATGATGAAAACCATGCAAAGGACAGCAGGAAAAGCCTTGGCTAAAAAAGAAAATAAAACACCCGATGAAATAGATATGCTTGACATGCTGTTAAATGGCAAAAGCAAGGTTTCGGAAAATAATCTTCTTCCGGTTATAGAAAGGATGAAGAATCTATGAAAAAACTGATCGCTATTTGCGGACTGGATTGTGAAAAATGTAATGCATGGATTGCAACACTTAATAACGATAATAGCTTACGAGAAAAAACAGCACATCTTTGGAGTGAAATAAATAATGTTTCAATCACGCCGGATATGATAAATTGCACAGGTTGTCGCACAGACGGCGTAAAAACTCCGTTTTGCGATAGTTTATGCGAAATACGAAAATGTGCAGTAAAAAAAGCCTTTAGTACTTGCGGGGATTGCAAAGACATGGACAAATGCGAAACTTTGAGCATGATACGAGATAATAATCCCGACGCACTTAAAAATATAAAGAAATAAACTAAATACATAGAATAAAGAGGTGAGAATAGTGAGGCTT
>CAZYYT010000030.1:0-15222 GCA_964651775.1 uncultured Oscillospiraceae bacterium
AAGCTACTGGGGACTCACCTGCATAGCAGGTGGTTTATTTTTTTTGCAAACACAACAATAAAGAGGAATGGTTGATTCAACCATTCCTCTTTTTATTTATGCTGATTCATTTTATTATTTATATTTGCTCTATAATCCCTAGGACAGATATTCATAACCTTTTTAAAAGTGTGTGAGAAAACAAACACATCATCATATCCAACAGAGTGAGCTATTTGTGTGATAGTATAATCAGTATTTAAAAGATACTCACACGCTGATTTGATTTTTAAGTGTAAAATATATTGCTGTGGCGACTTTCCGGTATATTCCTTAAAAATTGATGTTAAATAGCTTCTGTCAATTTTTATGTATTCTGCGATTTCGTAAACCTCAATCTTTTTGTAAATATATTTCCATATATAATCAAGAGCCTTCTGTACATAGCTTTGAGAATTTGTTTTGTAAGAAGAACCAAATTTAGGACTTAAGGTATCTAAGAAAGTGTAAACAAGGGAGGAGTACTTTAAAGGATTGTCACCATCTTTTCTTGCAACTATCAAAATATCATCAATTGCTTTTGATGTGTTTTCAGACACTTTAAATACAGGATTATCAGTGTTTATGCCGATTTCTTCAAAGAAAACATCCAATCCACTACCACTTATTCCAATCCACTTATATTCCCAAGGGGTTATGCTATCAGCCTCATAGTAGGTTATAACATTAGGCGGGATAAAGAATATTTCTCCCTCACATATATTGTGTGTGGTGTCATTAATTTTTAGTATGCCTTTCCCTTTTTGAACATAATGAAGCAGGTAATGGTCTCTTATATATGGTCCATAAAAATGTGATGGTTTACACTTTTCAAAACCACAATGTGCTTGATTGATATTGATATCACTGCATTTTAAACAATTATAATATACATTCTCCATTATACGCACCCCTTTTTTGTTTGTATTTTAATAATATCACATCTAAACATAAAAAACAAACATTTTAGCATTGAAATATATTATAATGCTACGTATAATGATAAAAAAGGGAGGAATTAATATGAAAATAACTTTTATGGGTGCAGGCAGCACGGTTTTTGCAAAAAATGTTTTAGGCGATTGTATGCTGTCAAATTTTATGCACGATTGTGAGATTGCACTTTATGATATTGATAAGGATAGGCTTCTGGAAAGTAAACTTCTTATCAACACGCTTAATAACAATATTAACGAAGGACGAGCTTCAATAAAAAGCTACCTTGGTGTTGAAAACAGAAAAGAGGCACTTAGGGATGCAAGCTTTGTTGTAAACGCAATTCAGGTTGGTGGGTATGAGCCTTGTACGGTGATTGATTTTGAAATTCCTAAAAAATATGGTCTTAGGCAGACTATTGCAGATACACTCGGCATTGGCGGAATATTCAGGGCGCTTCGCACAATACCCGTTATGGCGGATTTTGCCCGTGATATTGAGGAGGTTTGCCCTAACGCTTGGCTTTTAAACTATACAAACCCAATGGCAATGATTACAGGGTATATGCAAAGATACACCAAGGTTAAAACCGTTGGCTTGTGCCACAGTGTGCAGGTGTGTTCCAGCAATCTTTTAGAAGAGCTTGATATTATAACAGACGGATACTGTGAAAAAATAGCAGGAATAAACCACATGGCGTGGCTTCTTGAAATCCGTGACTTAAATGGAAATGACCTTTATCCGCTTATTAAGTCAAAGGTACAAGAAAAGCTTGATGACCCTGATTTTCTTGACAAAACAAGGCTTGAATACATAAAGAGATTAGGCTACTACTGCACTGAAAGCAGTGAGCATAATGCGGAGTATAACCCATTTTTTATTAAGTCAAAGTATCCCGAACTTATCGCAAAATATAATATTCCGCTTGACGAATATCCAAGGCGTTGTGTAAAACAGATTAACGATTGGAAAATACAAAAGGAAGAGCTTTTTAAAGATGGAAAAATCACACACGAAAGAAGTAGGGAGTATGCTTCCCATATTATGGATGCAATTCTTACAAACGTTCCATATAAAATTGGCGGTAGTGTTATAAACAATGGTATTATTTCAAATCTTCCACTTAAGGCTTGTGTTGAAGTGCCGTGCCTTGTTGATTCAACGGGCATTAACCCCATATATGTTGGAGAGCTTCCCGTACAGCTTGCGGGGATGAATAATACAAATATAAATGCACAGCTTATGACCATTGAGGCGGCAGTAACAAAAAATAGAGAAGATATCTATCGTGCGGCAATGCTTGACCCACATACTGCGTCAGAGCTATCGATTGACGATATTGTTTCGATGTGTGATGAAATGATAAAAGCACATAAGGCTGTAGAATTTATGAAGGAGTACGAATAAGTAAGTGATTTAATTAAAAAACTGCAAACTTTCGGCATAAGAAAAGAAAACCTTGATATATGGGAATAGATTTTTAAATTGCCTTTACAAAAACTATTTTTGTGGTATAATATAATGTAGTTAAATTGTTAATTGCAAAAAAGAGGAGAAGGCAAAATGTATAATCCAAACTCACTTAAGGCAGAGGAATTTATAGATAACGATGAAAT
Organism: uncultured Oscillospiraceae bacterium; assembly: GCA_964651775.1. Classification (GTDB taxonomy): domain Bacteria; phylum Bacillota; class Clostridia; order UMGS1883; family UMGS1883; genus UMGS1883. The sequence goes on from CAZYYT010000030.1 coordinate 2,571, forward strand.
ATTAGCTACTATAAAATATGCCGAAGAAAACAAAAGTAATATAGAGCTTATTGATAGCCTGCTTGAAAAGGCAAGGCCTAGAAAAACTGCAAGCGGTGTGCATTGTGAAGGACTCACACATCGCGAAGCATCGGTGCTTCTTGCGTGTGATATCCCAGAAAAGGTTGAAGAGATGTATAAGCTTGCAGAAGAAATTAAGCAGGCATTTTACGGAAATAGAATAGTTATGTTTGCACCGTTATATCTTTCAAACTACTGCGTAAACGGATGTGTTTACTGTCCATATCACGCAAAAAACAAGCACATTTGTCGCAAAAAGCTTACGCAAGAGGAAATTAAAAACGAGGTTATTGCTCTTCAGGATATGGGGCATAAGCGTATTGCAATAGAGGCAGGGGAGGACCCTGTTAATAATCCCATTGAGTATATTCTTGATTCAATGAAAACAATTTACAGTGTTCAGCACAAGAATGGTGCAATTCGTAGGGCAAATGTCAATATTGCCGCAACAACGGTTGAAAACTATCGCAAACTTAAGGATGCGGGAATTGGCACTTATATTCTTTTCCAGGAAACATATCATAAGGAAAGCTACCTTAAGCTTCATCCAACAGGTCCAAAGCATAATTATGATTATCATACAGAGGCGATGGATAGAGCTATGGAGGGCGGCATTGATGATGTTGGTCTTGGTGTTTTGTTCGGACTTGAGCTTTATAAGTACGAATTTGCAGGTCTTTTAATGCATGCAGAGCATCTTGAGGCTGTGCATGGCGTTGGCCCGCATACAATCAGTGTGCCCCGCTTAAAGCGTGCGGATGATATAGACCCCGACACGTTTGACAACGGAATTTCGGATGAAATGTTTCTTAAAATTATTGCTTGTATCAGAATTGCCGTACCATACACAGGTATGATAATTTCTACAAGAGAATCGCAAGATGTTAGGGCAAAGGCGCTTAGTGTTGGAATTTCACAAATAAGCGGTGCTTCCAGAACATCTGTCGGCGGATATGCAGAGGAGGAGCGCCCTCACGATTCAGAACAGTTTGACGTGTCTGATCAGCGTACTCTTGATGAAGTTGTTAGGTGGCTTATGGAGCTTGGCTATATTCCTTCATTCTGTACGGCATGCTACAGAGAGGGTAGGACAGGTGACAGATTTATGAGCCTATGTAAAACAGGCCAGATTCTTAACTGTTGTCATCCCAATGCACTTATGACGCTTTGCGAGTTTATGACAGATTATGCAACTGATGAAACAAAAAAGGTGGGGCTTGAGCTTATTGAGAAAGAGCTTGACAAAATCCCCAATGAAAAGGTAAAAAATATTGCAGAACAAAATATTAAAGATATTATAAATTCAAACAAAAGAGATTTTAGATTCTAAAAAAAGTGGTTTAGCATTGCTAAACCACTTTTTTATATTTGTAAAAAATGGTCAATTAACTTATATACTCCAAAAAAAGCAGTAGAATAATCCTGTTTTTTGGGAGTATAGTTCCTTGTTTTTTATATGTATTGTGCTATAATTAATTTAACAAACTAAGTTAAAAGGGGAGAATAGTATGGATTTTATGGGTAAGGTTGCACTTATCACAGGTGCATCAGTTGGAATTGGCCGTGCGGCTGCTATTAAATTAGCAGAGTATGGTGCAAAGCTTGTGCTAGCAGATATCAATTTTGAAGGTCTTGAAAAGGTTAAGGAAGAACTTAAAAAGTACACAGAGGACGTTTTAATTTTCAAGTGTGATATATCAAATGAAAACGCCGTTAACATTATGGCTGAAAAAGCATTTTCTCATTTTGGTAAAATTGATATTTTGGTAAACAATGCAGCCCTTTGGAAGGACAGTGTTACTTTTGAGGAATCTTCTGTTGACCTTTGGAAAAAGTATATTGACATTAACGTTATGGGAACAGTTTATGTTACAAAAAGCGTAATCGGTAAAATGATTGAAAACCACTACGGAAGAATTATTAGTGTGGCATCTGTTGCAGGTGTTTACGGAAATGGAAGAATGGTGCATTATTCCGCAACAAAGGGTGCAGTTATTGCCATGACAAAAGCTCTGGCTAAAGAAGTAAGTGACAAGGGTGTTGTAGTAAATGCAGTATCACCGGGTACAGTAAGTCCTTCGGAGGATGATGATATTTACTATACACAGGACAATCCAATGAATTATACAGGTAGGACAGGTAGCGACAGCGAAAATGCTGAGCTTATTTGCTTTTTGGCAAGCGATAAATCACCCTATCTTTCAGGCCAGAATATTATCATAGACGGCTGTAGAAAGATGCTTTGATTATAAAACTTAACATTACAAAATCAAACTTGACTCTTGCGCTATCGCTGTGGGATATAAGGAAAAAGAAGCGGTAATCACATAAGACAACGTAAATGAGGAGTGAATATTATGGAATTTAAAAACAAAACAGTAGTTGTTACGGGTGCGGCATCCGGAATGGGGCTTCTTTCGGCACAGTGCTTTGCAAAAGAGGGAGCAAATGTTTTGCTCACGGATGTTAATGAAGAGGTTCTGCTTAAAAAAACTAACGAGATTAATTCTTGGGGAAAGGGAAAAGCGGACTGCCTCGTAACTGATGTGCGTGACTATACCCAGGTTTGTACGGCAAGAGATAAAGCAGTGGAGATTTTCGGAAGCATTGATATTGTACTTAACTTTGCAGGCGGCACAGCTGTAAGAATGAGGAAAGTTGACCAAGAGAAATATCCCGAATTTCCTGATGTTCCGATAGAGGTTTACGATTGGGGAATTGATGTTAACTTGAAGGGTCCATTTTATTTTGCACATGCATGTCTTAAGCAAATGAGAACACAAAACAGTGGTCTTATTATAAATATAGGCTCAATAACAGGTGCAGAGGGTGACGGATATGGGATGGAATATCCTACCTCAAAGGCAGGTCTTATGTATGGACTTACGAAGTCAATTGCACAATATGGTTCGAAATATAACATAAGATGCGTGTGCATATCTCCGGGCCCCGTTCTTACAAGAGCTAATATGGCGAATATGAAAACACTTCTGGGAAGAGCAGCAGAGCCACAAGAAATTATTGATTTGTGTATGTATGTTGCATCGGAAAAAGGAAGCTTTATTAACGGAGAAAATATTTTAATTGATGGTGGAAGAAACGCAATGAGTAGGGGGTAATAATATGAAACCAACATTTTTAAATCAGAACAGACCGCTTATAACGGGAATGATATTAAAAAGTACACCGGATGAGGTGCGCTTTAAGATTAAAAATTCTATTAATGATGGTGCAGATGCACTTGGCGTTCAGCTTTGCCGCATAAAGCGTGAATTTAGGACAGAGGAAAACTATAAGGCGATGTTTTCGGCTGCAGGGCAAAGGCCTATTTACATCACAAGCTACAGAGGATGTGAAAATGAAGGCCTTTCCGATGAAGAATGTGTAGAAAACCTTTTGATGGGGCTTCGCTCGGGCGCAACACTTGCCGATGTGATGACTGACCTTTATGATATACAGGAAGAAACACAGTTTTCAACAAACGAGGTTGCAGTAAAAAAGCAGATGGAGCTTATTGACAAAATTCATTCTATGGGCAAGGAGGTTTTGATGTCAACACATTATCTCCAGTACGTTCCAAGTGAAGAAGTGCTTAAAATTGCGCTTGAACAACAGCGCCGTGGTGCAGATATTGCAAAAATTGTAACAATGGCAAACAATGAGGATGAGCAGATGGAAGCACTTAAAACGCTTACAGTTTTAAAGAAGGAGCTAAAGATTCCATTCCTTTATCTTGTTGGTGGGACGCATTCAAAACTACATAGAATGGTTGGTACCGCACTTGGAAATGTTACATACCTTGCCGTTCATGAGCATGATGATTGCGCAGTGCCGACACAACCAACAATAAAAGCAGCAAAACAGGTGCGTGATGCACTTGATTTTGAGCCTGACATAATATAAGGAGTAAAAAATGAAAGATAAGCAGATAGTTTTTACAGAGCCTAACGTTGCACAGCTTCTTGATTTGGAAATTGACGAATGCAAGGATGATGAGGTGCTTGTTAAGATAGAATTTACCGCAATAAGTTGTGGTACGGAAAGGGCAAACCTTGTGGGTGACCCTTCAGTTTCCGTATATACTGACAAGCTTGAGGTAGAGTTTCCGAGAAAATGTGGCTACAGCGGAGCAGGTGTTGTGGCAAAGGTCGGAAAGGATATAACAAAATTTAAGGTCGGTGACAGGGTATCTGGCATTTGGGGATTCCACAGAAATTACATTGCCTTTAAAGAGGAGGGCCTTGTTAAAGTTCCTGATTCTGTTTCGCTTGAGGAAGCGGCATTTTCGCACATTGCAACCTTCCCGATGGCAGCCGTAAGAAAAACCAAGGTTGAAATGGGCGAATCTGCTATTGTAATGGGGCTTGGTATACTTGGTGCATTTGCAGTAAGCTTTCTTAAAGCATCTGGTGCAACCCCCGTTATTGCAGTTGACCCAACCGAAAGTAGACGTGAAATGGCACTTAAGCTTGGTGCAGATTATGCGCTTGACCCAAAAGAGGAAGGCTTTGTAGAAAAAGTAAAAGAGCTTACAGGTGGGGGCGTTAATGTTGCAATTGAAGTAACAGGGCTTGGAATCGGCCTTCAGCAGGTGCTGGATTGTATGGCAAAAATGGGTAGAGTTGCACTTTTAGGATGCACAAGAAATTCAGATTTCACAATCGACTATTACAGAAAGGTGCATGGCCCGGGAATAACGCTTATTGGTGCACACACTTTGGCAAGGCCTGATGTTGAGTCTTACCCCGGACATTTTACACATTTTGACGATAAAAATGCCTTTTTTAACCTTCTTAAATATAATAGAATAAGCATTAAGGAGCTTATTTCAGAGGTGCATAAGCCAGAGGAGGCCTTTGATGTGTTTACAAGGCTTGCAAATGACAGAGATTTTCCGATAGGTGTGCTTTTTGATTGGAGGTAGCAGTATGAAAAAGCTAAGAGTTGGCCAAATCGGCACACTTCATGACCATGCTATTTCAGCAATGGGTGCAATCCGTGAACTTTCGGATTATTTTGAGGTTGTCGGCTATGTTCCCGAATCAAACCAGCGTTATGAAGAAATTAAAAATAATGAACGCTACAAAGTTTATGATGGAGTAAAGGCAATGTCTTTTGATGAGCTTTTTGAGGAGGGCATTGATGTTGCTGTAATCGAAGGTTTTGAAAAAGACCTTGTTAAGGATGCACAAAAATGTATTGACCGTGGCATACACGTGCATATTGATAAGCCCGCGGGTGCAAATGCACCTGATTTTGAAAAGCTTTTAAAGGATGCAAAAGCAAAGAATTTAGTAGTGCATATGGGTTATATGTATCGCTACAACAAGTCACTTATTAAAGCTAAAAAACTTGTAGAAGAAGGAAAGCTTGGAAATATCTACTGTATAGAAGCGCATATGGATTGTGACCATAACCTTGAAAAAAGACAGTGGCTTGGTAATTTCAAGGGAGGCATGATGTTTTTCTTGGGTTGTCATCTTGTGGATGTTATTTATAGCATATTAGGAGTACCTGAAGAAATTATCCCGTATAACAGAGCAGTTGCAAACGAAATTGGTGCAGAGGATTTTGGTATGGCTATCTTTAAATATAAGGATGGCACCTCCTTTGCAAAAACCTGTGCGGCAGAATCGGGTGGATTTATGAGGCGTCAGGTAGTAATTTGTGGCACAAAAGGGACTATTGAAATAAACCCTATTGAAAGATATGTCCAAGATGGCAGCGGTAATATCCAAAGCGATATGCGTGTTACTATCGGTGAAGAAATGGAGCATAGTTGGACTAAAATAGGTGAGTGGGAAGCTTGTGAGCCTGCAGACAGATACAAAGAAATGTTTGAGGAGTTTGCAAAATGCGTGCTTGGTGAAATTGAAAATCCATATTCATATGGATATGAGCTTCGCCTTCAAATGCTTGTTTTAAAGGCTTGCGGAGAAGATATTGACTTTAAGCGAAATATAGAATTATGAGGAGAATAGATATGAAAAAGATACTGCTTTTAGGTGGAACAGGTGCAATGGGAGTGTATCTGACACCGGAGCTTTTAAGTATGGGGTATAAGGTTGATGTTGTTTCACTTGATGATAAAGAATCGGATAATCCAAACCTTAGTTATATAAAGGCGGACTTAAAAGATGACAATGCCCTTGCCGAGCTTTTGAAAAACGAATATAACGGAATTGTAGATTTTTTGATTTATCCAAACACTACTGTTACTTTTAAAGAAAGAATGAGGGTGTTTCTTGAAAATACAGAGCATTACATTTATTTGTCATCATATCGAATTTACGCTAATGAAGATAAGGTTATTACAGAGAGCTCACCAAGGCTTATTGATGTTAGTAAAAATGAAGAATTTTTATCATCAAGTGCTACGGAATATTCACTCTACAAAGCAATTGGTGAAGATATGCTTAAAGCATCCGGTTATAATAATTGGACAATTATAAGGCCTGCAATTACATTTTCAAAATCTAGGTTTCAGCTTACAACGCTTGAGGCAGATACAGTTGTTTATCGAATGCAAAATGGTAAAACAATTATTTTGCCCGAAGGGGCGATGAATCATCAGGGAACAATGTCGTGGGCAGGGGATGTTGCAAAAATGATATCTCGTCTTCTTTTAAACAAGGATGCATATTGTGAAAGCTATACCGTTGCTACGTCAGAACATCATTTGTGGAGTGAAATTGCTGAGTTTTACAAGGAAATTGGTGGACTTAACTACAAGGTCGTTGACACAGAAACTTTTCTTGATGTTTGCTTTGATAAAGCGAAAAATAATGTTTGGCAGCTTAAGTATGACAGAATGTTTGATAGAGTGATTGATAATTCTAAAATATTAAATATTACAGGGATGAAGCAATCTGAGCTTATGCCACTTAAAAAAGGACTTGAGATGGAGCTAAAAGCTCTTCCCAAGGGGTATTTGTGGCCGCAAAACGTTGTCAATGACAGAATGGATAACTACTTAGAAAATATAAAATAAGGAGCATTATATGAAAGCAATACTTGTAAACAATGACCAAAGCTTATCTTGGAGCGATGTGGAAAATCCAAGGATTAAAGCGGAGGAGGTGCTTGTTAAAATAGAATACGCAGCACTTAATCGTGCTGACCTTATGCAACGTGAGGGAGATTATCCGCCACCGAAAGGTTGCCCCGAATGGATGGGACTTGAAATTTCGGGTGAGATTGTTGAAATTGGTCAAGAAGCAAAGGAAAAAAGTGATTGGAAAATTGGTGATAAGGTTTGTGCACTGCTGGGTGGTGGCGGATATGCAGAATACGTATCAGTAAAATACGATATGCTTATGCCCGTTCCTAAAAACTGCACAATGGCAGAGGCGGCAGCAATCCCCGAAGCGTTTGCAACTGCATACCTTAACCTTTTCATTGAAGGCAAAATTAAAGCAGGAAATACCCTACTCATGAACGCAGGTGCAAGTGGCCTTGCTAGTGTTGTAATTCCTATGGCAAAGGCATTTGGTGTAAGGGTTATTACAACTGTACTGTCTGATAAAATTGCAGAATCCATCAAGCATCTTAATGCAGATGTAGTGGTAAATACAAAGAAGGAAGATATTTCTGAGGTTCTTAAAAGAGAGCTTTCTGATGGCAATGGCGTTGATGTAGCAATAGATTGCCTTGGCGGTGAAATAATGGGTAAGTGCATCCACTATTTAACACATGGTGCAAGATGGATTATGATTGCGGCTTTAGCAGGACAGAAAACAGAAATTGATCTTAAAAATATATATGTAAGAAATGTTCGCATAGTAGGTAGCACGCTTCGTTCAAGAACACCCGAGGTTAAGGCGGAGATTCTTGCAAGCCTTGTTAAGGATGTGTGGCCCAAGGTTGAAACAGGTGAGGTTAAGCCCACCATTTATAAAATTCTTCCCATTACAGAGGTAGAAGCCGCACACGACATTTTATATCATGGTGAAAACATTGGTAAGGTTGTACTTAAAGTCGGTGAATGATAAAGCTTTATGCAGTGCTTTTGTGTCATGAACATAAAATTCTTCCTAATAGAAGCGGATGTAGAAATATTACTAAAAGGTCATAAATCAGTTTGATTTATGACCTTTTATATCTTTTCTGTATTGATGTGGGGATATACCCCGAAGCTCTTTAAATTTTTTAATAAAGTAGGATGTATCATTAAAACCACAATCAAAGCAAATTTCGGTAATTGATTTATCGGTGGTACATATTTCTTCCTCTGCGTGATTTATCCTGACCTCGGTTAAATATCTTGTAAAGCTTTTTTGAAGTACACTTTTAAACAGCCGTGAAAAGTATGTATAGCTCATATGGACGTGGCTGGCGCATTCACTTGCAGAGATGCTTTTATTAAAATTTTTATTTATATAAACCATAGCCTGATAAATCTGATGCTGTGTTGAGGATGATATTTCTAAAAAACTACTTTCGAAATCAGAAACAGTGAGTTTTAGAATTTCAGAAATAAGAAGAATTATATTTGCCTTTATAATAAGTTCTTTTGAATGAGAATTTTTTTCATAAGCTGAAATCATTGAATTTAAGCATAAGTCCATTTTATGTTTTTTTAATTCATCACTTGTCCAAATGATTTTTTGATTTTTATTTATGTGTGATAACTGCATCAAATAAAGACTGCCTTTGTTTTTATCAGAAAATTCAAGTAAAAATGAAGGGCGAAGCTTTAAAACGTAGTATTGACTTGGTGAGTTGATAAGAGAATATACGCTGTGAATAGAGTTTGAACGACATAAAATAAGTTCACCCTCATTAGCAAAAAATTCACTATTATCAATATATATTTTAAAAGAACCCTTACTTATATATAAAATTTCAATAGCTGAGTGAATGTGAGCTGTAGCCAATGAACGCCCCTTTGATTTAGCATTTATTACAAAAAATTCTATTCCACTTAAAAATAATTCCTTATTTTCTTTTTCTATAATTGTTGATAATTCCATAAACTCACCTATTTAAATGACAAAAATTTTGTATTTTCAGATAATAATATTATAGCACAACAACCTTAAAAATGCTATAATTATTTTAGTTATTTTGAAGGGAGAATGTTATGAAAAAGGTACATTTAATATGTAATGCGCATATTGACCCAATATGGCAGTGGGATTGGCAAGAGGGTGCATCTGTGGCAATATCGACCTTTCAGTCTGCAGTAAACTTAGCAAAGGATTTTGACTATATTTTCTGTCATAACGAGGTTACGCTTTATAAGTACATAGAGGAGTATGCACCAAAGCTTTTTGATGAAATTAAAGAGCTTGTTAAGGCAGGCAAGTGGCATATTATGGGCGGTTGGTATCTTCAGCCCGATTGTACTATGCCAAGTGGCGAAAGCTTTGTAAGGCAAATTCTTATGGGACACAGGTATTTTAAGGAAAAGTTTGGTGTAGCACCAAAAACTGCAATAAATTTGGACCCATTTGGACATACAAGAGGCCTTGTTCAAATAGTTTCAAAATGCGGTCAGGACAGCTATATGTCAGCGCGTCCGTTTAGAGACCAGCTTATTCTTGAAGATGACCAGTTTATCTGGGTGGGCTTTGATGGAAGTAAGATTAAATATAACAGAATTACTTCATATGGATCACCCCTGGGAGAATCTGTGAGTAAAATTAAAAAGGACATTGATTCTCAGCCCCAAAAGGTTATATCTTCGTTTTGGGGCGTTGGTAACCACGGTGGCGGACCATCAAGAATTGACCTTAAAGAAATTGATAAGTTTATAAAAGAGGTAGAAAAGGAAGGAATTGAGGTTATTCATTCCACACCGGAGAATTTTTTTGCCGAAATTAATCCAAGCTTCGAATTTAATAAATCCGTTTACCTTTGTATGCCCGGATGCTATGTAAGTATGAGTAAGCTTAAAAGACTTCACATCAAGCTTGAGAATAATCTTTATTTTGCAGAAAAAATTGCTTCAATAGCTGAATTAAACGGAGTAATGAAATATCCACACAAAAAGCTTGATGGTATCGCAGAGGACTTACTTAATGCAGAATTTCATGATGTGCTTCCCGGTTCGTCAATTCAATCGGGGGAGGAAAACGGAATTATGCTTTTACATCACGGACTTCTTGATGCAGAAAAAGTAATTTCAAAGGCATTTTTTGCACTATCCTCGAAGGAAAAGCCTGCAAAAGAAGGTGAATATCCCGTAATTGTGTTTAATCCGCATCCGTATGAGTATGAAACGAATATTGAATGTGAGTTCACCCTGGCAGACCCAAATTATGATGAGGAAAACATTAATTTTGTTGATGTCTTGGATGAAGACGGAAACATTCTTGAAAGCCAAATTACAAAGGAAGAGAGTAATATTAATCTTGACTGGAGAAAAAGGGTTGTGTTTAAAGCAGTGCTTAAGCCTATGGCACTCTCAAGGTTTACGTTTAAGACATATACATCAAATATTCATCCGCTACCCAAGGAGGAGTATGTATACACAGATGATAAAAAGTACATTGAGATTGACAAAAACACGGGACTTTTAAAGAGCTTTTGCGTTGATGGAAAAGAATATATCCACGATGGCTTCTGTCCGATTATGTTTGACGACAATCCGGACCCGTGGGGAATGAGTAATGAGCAGTTAAAAGCACTTGGTGAAAATCCAAGACCATTTATCCTTAGTAAAAATGAAAGTGGAATTTTTAGTGGTTTAAAGAGCGTTCAGGTTATAGAAAACGGACCGATTTACCTTGGAATTGAGGCTTTTTTTGAAAAGGATAACAGTAAGGTAAGGGTTGAGTATCGAATTTATAAAAACCAAAGCTATGTTGATGTTAATGTTACGGCCTTCTGGCAGGATAATGAAAAACTCTTAAGAATTGCAATCCCCGTAAATAATGAAGGTAAATATATTGGGCAGACTGCATTTGGTATTGATGATTTATTTACAGACGGCAGAGAAAATGTCTCACACAGGTTTGTTGCTGTGAAGGATGAAAAGAGTTGTCTTGCAATATTTAATAACTCGACCTACGGCTCTATGTATAAGGATAACACGATATATCTTTCACTTTTAAGAAGTGCAGGATACTGCGTCCATCCAATCCTTGAAAGACAGCTTATGCCTACCGACAGACACATAAAGCATATGGATTTATGTGAGCATCAATATTCCTTCAGAATAGCGGTTGCAAAGGAAAATGAGCTTGAGCGTATGGCAACTGAATTTAATCAGAAGCCGTTTGTACAAAACGTTTTTCCTGTCGCTTCTGAATATACCGATGAAAAGACTGTCAGCTTAATAATTGAAAACACAGATATCGTACTTGTTACAATGAAAAAGAGCGTGGAAGATAATTGTTATATTATCAGACTTATGAATAATAGCCGTGAAGGTGCATCAGCCAAAATTTCAATCGAAGATGCAAGCACTAACTTAACATTTGGTAAGTTTGAGGTTAAGACAGTTAAATATGACGGTCACTTTACAGAGTGCAATATGCTTATGATATAAAGAAATCCGATGGAAACTTCCATCGGATTTCTTTTTGCCATATTTAATTATTCAGGTTTAAATGAACTCTTAAGCGGTGATGTTCTATTAAACACGTTTGTATTTTTAGAATCTCTTGTAAAGTATCCCATACGAACAAACTGATACTTTTCACCGATAGGTGCATCTTTAAGTGAAGGCTCAACCTTCGCGTCTTTAAATATTGTCATTGAATTGGGGTTGATAAATTCATCAAAGTTATCTTCCTCAAGAAGTGTTGCAACATTTTCTTTGTTGAAGATATTGTCATACTGACGCACCTCAAAATCTACTGCAGTGTCCTGACTAAGCCAATGGATTGTTCCCTTGACCTTTCTTCCGTCTAAGGCATTTTTATTATATGATTCGATATCAACTGTGCACAAAAGCTCGGTAACATTGCCATTTTCGTCGTGTACAACCTCATTACACTTCATAATATATGCGCCCATAAGACGAACCTCACCATCAGGTTTAAGACGCTTAAAGCCTGGAATCGGCTCTTCCATAAAGTCGCTTTTTTCAATATAAAGCTTATTTGTAAAGGGAAGAGAACGAACGCCAAGTTCTTCTTTTTTAGGATGATTTGGAAGGTCAAAATATTCTATATGGTCTTCAGGTAGGTTTGTTATTGTAACCTTAAGTGGCTCAATAACGGCAACCCTACGCTGTGCGGTTTCGTTAAGCTCCTCACAAATACAATACTCAAGAAGTCTTATATCTGCCATTGAGTTAGCCTTTGCAACACCACTGCGCTCTATAAAATCAAAGATAGCAGAGGGTGTGTAGCCACGCCTTCTAAGACCCTGAAGGGTTGGCATACGTGGGTCATCCCATCCGTCAACATAGCCCATTTCAACAAGCTTACGAAGGTAACGTTTGCTCATAACTGTATAGGTCATATTAAGACGAGCAAATTCGTACTGATGCGGGTCATGCTCAAACCCAACATTATCTACAACCCAATTGTAAAGGGGACGATGGTTTTCAAACTCAATAGAGCAAAGTGAATGTGTAATACCCTCTAAAGCGTCCTGTATGGGATGTGCAAAGTCATACATCGGGTAGATGCACCACTTG
>CAZYYT010000031.1:0-12715 GCA_964651775.1 uncultured Oscillospiraceae bacterium
TATTTCAACGCCTTGCCTGAAACCTATGCGGCTCTTGTGAAAGCAAAACAATATTTTCTTCTGAGCCGCAACCAAATGCAATATATTTGTTGTCATAGTTTTCTAACCTATCACGATAATATGGGTGATTAAAATTAGAGTGCTTAATTTAATAAATAAATATGGTTAAGCCTGTATACTAGTTTCATCTCTAATGTACAGGCTTATTTTTTATACAAATGTTTAAAAAGGATGTGGCGGAATGTGAAAAAAGACATAAGCATAAGTATACTCAGGAAAGAATTGTGGGATAAGATAACTGGGGAAGTTAAATATAGATATGCTTCTCACCCTTGAAAAAATTCTTAATTTAATTATAACTATATCTTTTTTCTAATCTTTCCAATACCAAACACGGCAAATGGTATTATAAATTCAAATATAACATTCACTGGCGTGGCAATATATGATGAAAACCTTTCAAGCTCAAAACGATTTTCAAATAAATATAATGCCCCAATTCCCGCAAAAAGTAATATTGGGCTTATTAAAGATTTTGTTTCCGAAAGCTTAAAAATGGATTTCATCAAGGATGTTGCAGTAATGGTAAAAAATGTGATGATTATAAAATCGAATATTACCCAAAGTGAAAGCAGAACGGATTCTATATGGTAAATTGTATCTAAAATTGATATGTTTTTTATGGTCATAAAATACGGAAGTGAAACGTGAGAGGCAAGTCTGGAGCCGAGAGAACCTATTGTCATTAGTATTCCTAATAAACCCAAAATAAAAATAACAGCTAATCCGCGGAAAGCAAACCTTTTTATATGTTCCTTGTTATTTATCTTATCCGCAAAAAAGAAAATAAACAAAAGATATCCCCAAATTGCAAAAAGATCAAAACTGGATTTAATCACGGGCCAAGCATCTAAATAGCTCACTTTCATAACATTTCTAAACTTTATCTGCAGAATTGAAAAAATAAATGAAAATGCAAAAATAACTATAAATATCATAAAAAAAATCTCATTAGCTCTGACAACAGTGACCAATCCTTTCCTTGCTGCTATAAATACCAAACAAAGCATAACTATAATCAAGAAAGAACCTGAAGTATTTGGCAGCATGGAAGATAAAATTCGCTCAGAATAATATCTGGTATATATCGCAAGTAATATTAAAATCCAAATAAGATATAAAAAAACCACAATTTTTCCTACAATACTACCTAAAACTTTAAAATAAATATCAGAAAGGTTTGCTTCTTTATTCCTTTTAAAAAAAGAATTTAATATTAAAACAAGAAATATTATAGGAATAATCGCAACAATAGGAGCAAGCCATCCGGCTTTTCCAGCCATCTTAGAAGTATATTGCGGAAAAATTCTTATTGCTGGTGACAAGCTTGTCATAATAAATAATATAATTGCCTGACGAATATTTTACCTTTTGACGCAATCACTTAATCACCCCTTAACATTTAAAAGTTCCAATAAATAACTTACGATACTTGGTTGATAATTATCCAGAAGGTAAATCGATCCAAAAACTGCAACCAAAGCCATACTTACAATGAAAAAGAGAATATCTTTAGGCTGCCCCTTCTTTTTAAGACCCATAATCTCAAATATACTAATTCCAATAACTAAACCTAAATAGAGATAAATCATTTGTGCTCCTCCTCAAGAACTCCACTAGGCTCCCTTATATCATATGTCCTATTTATTCTTGATTTAACTTCAACATCAATTGAGAGTGAAGGGAAGATATCATCCCATCTATCCTTGTATTTATTCCATTTTACCGGGTGATTTGTTTCAAATATGTTTGCTATATCAACAAAATCAGTATTATTTTCTTTTGCGTAAGATATCACTTGTTCTATTTCTTCCTTAATAACCTTTGATTGTTCATTCGATAAGAATTTTAAAATATCTTTAGTGAATATTGAAGAGGTTGAATGAACCTCATCTACATTAGTTGACATCTTAACCTCTATATTTATTCTTTTTAGGTTTCCGTTTTCAAATTCAGGTTCAATCTTAGCACTGCTACTCATAATTTCAAGACCAACCATTTTCCCTTCCGGATCTTTAACATGTATGTTGCCGGTTATTACCCTATTTAACAAAAAGTTTTCACCGCGTGTCATACTTTTATCAATAATACCGGTTAACTTTAAATCCTTAAATATAGCATATCCGCCAAGGTCAAAACTCATTGATGGCTGCTCTCCCTCTTTTTTTTCTTTATCTTTCGATTTTAAATAAAGTACGGGGGCCACAGCACAGCTATATTTATTATTAAGCCATTGCAAAAACTCTACTAATTCAAGCTCTTGCGAGCCTGTAACCAGTCTTGAATTATCACCAATAGCCTTTATGCGATCCGGCATAAAGTATTCGCCTGTACTGCTTTTCTCAATAAAATCTTTTGCGGTTGCTCCTTCAATAATGTAAACTTTTGAATTACCACGTGCTTCATGATCGCGGGATAAAAAATCAATATATTTCGCTACTCCGTCCCTTGCAGCCTCTTCTCCGATGAGATAATACTCAACATGTCCCCAGAACATCTGCTTATCTGAAAATGTTTGAAATTCCCGCTCTGCTTCGAGAAAAGTTTCCGCTTCATTTGATAATATAATACTTTTCGACTTTTCTTCGCCTACGCCGGATTTTCCACTCTGACCATCACTTTTCTTCTCTGAAATGATTGTAATGCAAATATTGTTTGGATCTTTTGGATCCTTATCAACACCAACAGCACTAACCATCATTAATTCATTTATTTCTATTCTTCTCGGCAATATTCCCTTCGAACAACCGGTTAGTAAAATAGTAATGATTATTGTAAATATAAATAATATCTTTGTTTTAAACAAATGCACTTCTCCTAACCCTGGCGTTGTTTATTGATAGTTCTTAAACTCCTAGGACGCTTCTTCATTAACCACACAGGCAACCTTATAATCGTGTCGGTTGCGATATCTTGACCCTCATTTGCAGCATATGGTGTAAGATAGGACAGGCCAAAGGTTTCCATGCTTGCCAAATGGATCATTAGTAAGATGAAACCTATTGAAAGCCCAAAAAGCCCGGCTATCGAAGAAAAAACTGTCAGGACAAAACGCCATAATCGAAGTGCGTTTGAGAAATCCTGATTAGGCATAGTAAACCCGGCAATAACTGTTACTGCAACAATGATAACTACTGCAGGTGACGCCATTTTCGCCTCAACCGCTGACTGTCCAACAACTAAAGCACCTACGATTGATACAGCTTGTCCTATTGGTTTGGGCATTCTTAGCCCTGCTTCCAATAAAACCTCAAAAGATATTATCATGAGCAAAGCTTCTATAAATGTAGGAAACGGTACTCCTTCTTTACTGGAGATTATAGTAAGAGCCAGTTCCCTCGGTAACATTTCTTGATGAAATGTAGATAATGCAATATAGAAACCGGGAAGAATAAGCGTGGTAATAAGCGATAAGGAACGTATAACACTTATCATCGATGCAATAAGAAAGTTTTTAGAATAATCCTCCGGGGCTTGCATGAACTGGTTAATAACACCGGGAGCTATAAATGCAGTAGGTAATCCATCAATTAGAATTCCGACCCTACCTTCCATAAGGTTGCTGCAAAATTTGTCGGGCCTTTCTGTGTACAAAATCTGAGGAAAGGTAGAAATCTTATTGTCAATAATATATTCCTCAATGGAAGAAGTATTCAAAACACCGTCTATGTTAATCTTTTGCAATCTTTCAGTTACTTCTTTAATCAGATTTTCGTTTGCAATCCCATCAATATAGCAAACAGCGACAGGAGTTACTGTTTCCTGTCCTATTATCATTTGCTTAATTCGTAAATTTTGTGTTCGTATTTTACGCCTTACTAAAGCGGTATTAACACGCATTACTTCTATAAAAGAGTCTTTTGAACCTTTTATGACATTTTCATTGGTTGATTCCTGAATGTTACGCTTTTCAAAACCTTTAACATCAAAAGTTATTGAACGTTTCTCTTTATCAAATATTAAGGCTGCTGATCCATTTAATATGTCATTTATCGTGTCATCAATACTATCCCTTGTGAATTGAGAGGCAGCATAGAGCGTTCCATGTTCTATAAGGTCTATTATTTCTTTACTGTTTTTTGCCTCGCTTAGCCCTGTTTCCTGTAGTAATGGCTTTAAAATATCGTCATTTACAATTTTACTGTTTATCAAGCCATCAACAAAGCATAATGTTACTTTTTGCCTTTCAATTCCATTTATATATAGATTACGTATTACTATGTCATCACTATCAGAAAGTAACGTCTTAATATTATCACCAGTTAAATCAACATTTTTATTCTCAGGTTTTTCTTCATATAAGTAATCTTTCCTTTTACTATTTTTCTTCCAAAATCGTAGCATGGCTAAAACTCCTTCTAGAAATAATACTATAAATATTATTACCAAAATGCCCCTAAATATGCACCAAACAACGATTACTTTATTCTACACTTATATGAAAAAGTGCATTTGCTTTTAAAAGCCTCTATACTGTATAAAACAGAATCCACAATTTCGATATAATTAAAGCTAAATTCCCGTGGGCTAGGGCTACATTAATAATAATAATAATTGAATCGGAGGAGCAAACTCTTTAGTAGCACTTTTATGAGAAGATAGAATCAGCTTAATCACAGCATCCGAACCGTTGACAATCAATAAAAATAGAGGGTGCACTTTTTGGCAGTATTCCAATATTTTTTATTAACAGCTATGATTCAATATCGAAAAAGTATTAATGCTAAAATGTATTAAAAAGTTAGTTTATAGACATAATATTTCAAGACAAAGCCCTGTAATCTTTATGATTACAGGGCTTTGTCTTGTTTTCATAATAAGCGAATAAGGTAGTGACGAGCGTTAACGCAGACACCAACAACAGTATAAGCGATAAAATTTCCATAAAGGCAAAAGCAGCTCTGCTTTCTCCGCTGGATAAACAAATTCCTATACTTGCTCTTATAATTAAAAAAGCAATGAATAACAGCATTGGCAGCATATTTTTCTTTTGTCTTTCAAAGTCAGAAAAGAAGAGTACACAAGCATACGATAAATTTGATGAACTGACTAATACGGTCATATTCAACCAAATCAGGCGACAGTATCAGCGTATGTATCATATACAAACACATTAAAACAATTAGCTCCATGCCTTCTCCGACTGCAATGTAACACATCAATTGTAAACCTACATCTTTAAAACTCTTTTGCATATAATTACTATTGACAGCAGGTTTTCCTTGTGATATCTTGTTGGTAGAAGCACTCAAACTATAACGGGCGTTAATTGGCGACGTCTGTTCACTGGATTGAGTGCTTCTATTTTTTATTCTCACAAGATTATTAAAAGCTACTTGCTCGTTTATATAATTTCTCAACTCGCTTATTCCAAAAACTGTGGCAATCTTATTTGTATCAATAAACGCCCTGTTATATTGTCCTTTTTCGTTGATAAATACGGGAACATTGATTGTATTGCCTTTATTGGCTTTTTGTTGTGAAATTAAATGTAATTGCACAAAAATTTCTATACATTTACACCGTTACAGTTGCCTTGCTGCCACCCGTCTTATCCTTTGTTATAACAATTTGGCTATCTATTTTTTCCTTAAGCTCCGAGACGTGCGATATTATACCTACAAGCCTATTCCCGTCGGCAAGGCCTGTAAGTGCGGCGATTGCCTTTGATAGAGACTCCTCATCAAGCGAGCCAAAGCCCTCATCAACAAACATAGTGTCAATTTTTATCCCGCCTGCACTGGCTTGTATCTCATCTGACAAACCAAGCGCAAGTGAAAGTGATGCTTTAAATGATTCACCACCCGAAAGTGTTTTAACACTTCTTGTACTTCCGTTGTAGTGGTCAATAACGTCAAGGTCCAGTCCACTTTGGCTTCTGTTATTCTCTGCCTCTACCCTACGCTTTAGTTCGTACTGACCATCGGTCATAATCATAAGTCTTACGTTTGCACGTCGAATAATTTTGTCAAAGAAAGTCATTTGCACAAAGGTTTCAAGCATTATTTTTTCTTTGCCGGATAAATTTCCGTTTGCAGTGTTAGAAAGTGCCTTAACCCACGCCCACTGCTTTTCAGCATTATCAAGTGCCCTTGACTTGCTTTTTATATTTTCATAGCATGCTTTATTAGACGCAATTTTAGAAACGATAGTTTCCTTTATATTTGTACTTTCTTCTTTTTCAAGGGAAAGTGCCATATTCTGTGCCCTTTCCTCTTGCATATTAAAATCCACAACAGCGTCCGTTTGTTTTGTAAGCTCTTTAACCGCGCTTGTAAGCCTTGCAATATTTTTATCACAAGCATTGTATTTTTGAGTTGCATTTTCGCAAGCAATTTCATATGCATTTTTCTCTTTTTTAAGCTTTTTACACTCTTCATCAGCTTCGTTATAGCTATCATATTCAAGCAATTGTTTTATTTCACTAATCTTGTTTTTCTGCCCTTCAAGTCCTGTTTTAATTGAAGAGATTTCTTCCTTAAAATTTTGAATGCTTTCTTTTAATTCATTAAGCTTCTTTTCGTTTTCTGCCTGTTCTTTTGTAAGTGCTTCTTTTCTTTCGATTGATGCATCAATACGCTTTATTTTTTGGGCTAACTTTTTTGTTTTTTCATTAAGCTCCAAAGAAATTTCCTTAACCTTTATAACTGCACCATCAAGGCTTTCTTCACCATAGTTTTTAAGTATATGCTTTTTTAAGGAAGCCTCCTTTTCATTAGCAAGGCTTTTAAGACTGCCTGCTTTTTGACTTGCAGTAATTTCTTTTTGAGATGCTGATTCCGAAAGTTTTTTTGCACTATCAACATCTTTGCGACTTGGTGCATCCGCTGCCTTTTTGGCTAAATTGGGGTGATTTAACGCACCGCAAACAGGGCAGGGGGTGTTTTCCAAAAGCCCTTGTGCCATAATACCTGCCTGTTCATCAAGATAAGCCTTGTTTAACTTCTCATAGATTTTCTTTTTTATGTCTGCATTTTCGGATGTTTTTTTATAGTCATCCTGCGCCACCGTAACCTTTTCTGAAATGTCAAAGTACGCCTCAATACTTTCACGAAAGGCATCAAGCTCTGCAATTTGTCTGTTTAAATTTACCGCTTCATTTTCGGCTTTCACTTTTTCTGCTTGAATATTCTGCAGGGTTTCAATTTCCTCCCTCTGTGTCTGAAAAGCCTTTTCTTGTCTCTCTTGTTCAGCGCATTTAATTTCAAGCGTATTTTGTTTTGACACAAGTGTGCTTTCTAAATCAAAAAGCTCCTTTTGTGAATTAAAAAGGTTTTCATATTCGGGAAGTTTACTTTCAAGAAGCGTAATTTTCTTCTCAATCTCAGTACTTTTTTCCTTGTTTTTCTTTGCACTTTCAAGCTCAAGTGATAGAGCTTTCAAATTTTCTTTTTCATTTTCAAGCAAAGCTTTATTTTCCTCAAGCTCAAGCTTTGCTTGCTCAAGTTCCTGCGTCTTTGTAATTTTACTTTGTGATACAGCAATTTCTTCTTCAAGGGTTTTTATTTTTTTTGCAAGAGCTTCATTTTCATTTTCATCTTTTTTAATAATATGTAATAGAAATTCAAGCACATCATCTATAGGTGTGCTTTCAATATTTTCTTTAATTTCGTCAGGCGCAATTATTCCATCGGTATACTGCTTTATGCTATCTCTTAATCTTGTGCATTCACTACCGATAGCGCCAGACTCTGCCCTTAATTTATCTTGTAGAGATTGATAAATGGTGGTATTAAAAAGCCTTCTGAATATCTTTATTCTATCGTCAGTTGACGCCAAAAGAAGCTTCAAAAAATCACCTTGTGCAATCATTGCAATTTGGGAAAACTGCCCGTGATCAATACCCATTATGTCTATAATCTCTTTGTAAACCTCATTTTGTTTGGTTACTACCCTGCCATCCGGATAGAAAAGCTCCGCATTGGCTTTTTCCTTTGTTGTGCCTTCGCCGCGCTTTGCGGGTCTTTCATATTCGGGGTTACTCTTTATACGATATGTAAATGTGCTATATTCAAAAATAAGCTCCACCTCGGTTGGGGTGTCTGGGTTAGCATACTTTGAACGTAGCATGGAAGCTTCCCTATTATCACCGCTTGTCTTTCCATAAAGCGCATAGGCTATAGCATCAAAGATTGTGGTTTTTCCCGCACCTGTGTCACCCGCTATAAGATAAAGACCGCTTTTACCGAATTTTTCGAAATCTATCACTGTTTTTGAAGCGTATGGGCCAAAGGCAGACATCGTTAATTTAATCGGTCTCATAGCACATCCTCCCCAATTTTTTCTATTAGCTTATTTATAAGGGTCATCTGTTCTTCTGTTGGCGCTTGTCCGTTTTGAAGCGTGTAAAACTCCACAAAAAACTCCTCAGGGGATTTGTGTTCACTATCCTGTGAATTTTCAATTATATTTTGCGTCCTTGTCCTAGTGTTATCATAGTCAAGCTTCATAAGGTTATGGTATATAGCCCTTAATTTACCCATTGCTTCAGGGATATCCTCCTCATCGGTAAGTGTGATATGCAAATAATCACCACGATAGCTTGTGTTTTCATAAAAGCTTTTAAGCGTTAATTCTTCATATGTGCCCTTTATTTCATGCATATCGTGAAGAGGAATAAGAGGTATTTCACTTATGCTATAGTTTCCCTTTTCTTTTATTTCAAAAAGCGTTGCAGTTTTTTTATCCTTTGCCTCGGAAAACGAGTATTTAAGCGGAGTTCCACAGTACCTTATTGTATCCTTACCACAGCTTTGAGCCCTATGGATATGGCCAAGTGCAGTGTAGTCAAAGCCTTCAAAAACAGAGGCACTTACATTATCTGTTCCACCAACACTGATTTCCTCCGAATCTGTTCTTGAGGCACCAGTTACAAACTGATGGGTAACTATTATATTACGCTTTGAGGTGTCTATATTCATTTTATTTATAGCTACACTTAGTGCATCTGTATAAGAACTTATCTCATCCTCGTAAAATGCACGGACATTTGAAGGCTTAATAAACGGAAGCATATAAACGTAGATTTCCCCAAATTCGTCACTAAGGCAAACAGATGCGCCGTCTCCATTGTAAACCGGCGACATATTTACACCGCTTTTATTCATAAGCCTGCCACCGAAAGCAATTCTTTCGGCAGAATCGTGATTTCCGCTGATGACAATTGCCTTAATACTTCTTTGTGACATTTCGGAGAGGAAATCATCAAAAAGCCTTACCGCCTCTGTAGAAGGCACGGTTTTGTCATAGACATCACCCGCGATAAGCACGCAATCTATATTTTCTTTTTCTATAATGGATATAATTTGCTTTAAAATATGCTTTTGATTTTCAAGCATTGAAATTTCGTTGACCTTTTTGCCAAGGTGCAAATCCGAAAGATGTAAAAATTTCATAGCTATGCATACCTCTTTTCAAAGTTTATAAAAAGCCATTTCCTAGAATAAGAAATGGCTTTTTAATTGTAATACTAATTATTCAGCTACAGGAGTAACAACGATTGTCTTTGCAATAAATGCACCATTTACATAAGCACCTGTTGCAATGATCATATCACCCTTTTTAAGATTCTTAAGAAGAATATCTCTTCCTGTCTCACCGCTAAGAATCTTTGCAGTGATTGTCGAGCCTGTCTTTGCTGCAAAAATTTCTTCGTTTACGTTTCCATCTGTGCCGATGATACTGATGTATCCATAAGATGTGCTTACCGATTCAACAACACCTGTTTTTGTCGTAGTTGTTGAAGAAGCAACCTGCTCAATTCTTGTAGCAGTTGAACCTGAAAGTGTTAATTTAACAACATTTCCTAAACGAAGGTCATAAATTGTAGCATCCTGTCCTGCAACCTTAAATGCTGCATCCATTGAGATAGGATATGTTTTTTCTACAGAGTTAACTGCAATTGTAATTTCTGACTGTGCTGCTATCTTAAGCGCTACAATGCTACCTGTTGCTTCACCATTTGTGCTTGTTGCAATAATTTTTGTGATGTCACCGTGTGTGATTGTAAGAACAACCTTGTCACCAACTAACACTTCACGAAGGCTTACCGTCTTGCCATCACGACGGATTGCAGCAGAATCGGAAACTGTGTACTTTGAAACAGTCTCTTTATTAGAAATTTCATCCAACGTACGAACAGTTAATTCAATAGGAGAAGAAAGGCTGATTTTTTCTACCGTACCCTGAACACTTGCTTCAGATGTCTGGCGGTCAATAGCAACAATTGTTGAGCCAAGAAGTGAAATCACAACATAGTCATTAACCTTGATTGAATCAAAGGTATCTTTAACACCATCTGAAGTTACATTGAAATCAAGATCTTGTGAATAATAGGTTTTTATTTCATCGCTGCCTGTTTCTGTGATAGAAACTTTAGCATATGTTTTACTGCTTACAACAGAGTTTACTGTTCCGTTAACCGTTAAGTTTGATTTGGGGCTGATAACATCTATCAACGTAATAGTCTTGCCAAAACGAACAACCACAACATCAGACTTTGTGAGAATGTCGGTAATTTTTGCATTTTCACCATTTACAAGAATTTTAACATCGTCAGAAACAACATAGCTCTTTTCCTCACCCTTTACATTTGTAAGGGCAAGAACACCGCTATCTGTGTTTACTGAATTGACAACGCCTGCTTCTGAAGAAATGTTAAGCTTGTCCACAATTCTGTAAAGAAGCACACAAACCTGTGCACGACTAAGCGCCTTATTTGCATCAAATACGATGGTGCCATCGTCCTTCTCGACACCGTTCATAAGGCCTTCCCCAACAACATATGCTACATACTTTTTAGCAGCATCGGGGATGTTTTTTGCATCTGCAAAAACAAGGTCTGACGAGCTTACATTTTTTACATTTGCACCCATAATGTTTGCAATAAGAATTGCTGCATCACTACGTGGAAATTCTTCATTAAACTTCCCATCACCCAAATATTCTTCTACAGTGTCTGCAGAGAGAATATTCTTATAAAGAAGGAAAGCAATTTCTTTCTTGTAGTTTGCGTAAGCACCAAGATCAATTGTATCTAAAACAGGCTTGAACTTACTTTCTGCAAGTGCTACGATTTTTTCGTTATTCTTATCTGCAAAGCCTGCAACGCGTGCGAAAAGAAGTGAAGCCTCAATCTTTGAGATTGATTTGTCTGGCTTAAAGGTGCCATCACTGTAGCCCTTGATAATACCAAGAGTTGTCATTTCCCCAATCTGTGTGGTAGCCCAATCATGGTCAGGTGAAAGCACATCGGGGAAAGGGCTCTTTGCAGCCGCCGGAATAGCAAATATACCTAAAATCATGCTAATTGATATAAAAACAGACAGAAATCTTTTTTTCATTTCTATCTCCTCCCTTCTATATGATAATATGATAACATACTTTTTGTTTTAAAGCAATAAGAAAATACAATAAAATAGTGTAAAATTGTATATTTTTAATAAATAAGGCGCAACATTTAGTGTATTGGCTTTTATTGTCATAATTTAAAGTAATTTTAATTTTAATATAATTTTAATTGAATTAACCTTATATATATGGTATAATACAGGCTATCGAAAGGAATGAAATATATGTTATGTACTCGATGCAACAAAAACGTTGCTGTAATTTTTGTTACACGACTTGAAAACGGAAAAAGCATAAATGAGGGGCTTTGCATGCCTTGTGCAAGCGCTCTTGGAATAAACACACTTCAGCAGATGGCAGGTGGGTTTGATCCGGGTGAAATGGAAAACCTCTCATCGCAGATGATGGGAATGATGGAAAGCGAGGATATGGATGGCCTAGTTGTTGATGGTGACAGTGGTGGCTTTAACATGGGCAACTTTCTTTCTAACATGCTCGGCGGTATGAAAAACGATAATATTACTTCCGATAGCAAGGTGTCGGACGATAAAAGCAATAAAAAAGATGAAAAGAACAAGGAAAAAAAGAAAAAGCTTCTTGATAATTACGGCACAAACTTAACCCAAAAAGCACGCGCGGGTGAGGTTGATGTTGTGGTAGGACGTGACCGTGAGATTGAAAGGCTTGTGCAGATACTTAACAGAAGAACAAAAAACAACCCCGCCCTTCTTGGTGAGCCAGGTGTTGGTAAAACTGCGATTGCAGAAGGCTTTGCAGAGCGTATTGTATCGGGAAATGTTCCCGAGAAGCTTCTTGATAAAGAGGTTTATCTTCTTGACTTTACCGCCATTGTTGCAGGCACACAATATCGTGGCCAGTTTGAAGCACGTCTTAAGGGTATTGTTGAGGAAACAAAAAAACTTGGAAATATTATTTTAGTAATAGATGAAATGCACAACATTGTCGGCGCAGGAGATGCGGAGGGGGCAATGTCTGCTGCAAATATACTTAAGCCTGCCCTTGCGCGTGGTGAAATTCAGGTTATCGGCGCTACAACACTTAATGAATACCGCAAGCATATTGAAAAGGATTCTGCACTTGAAAGAAGGTTTCAGACAATTATTGTGGATGAGCCGAGTAGTGAAGAAACCATTGAGGTGCTTTCCGGAATCAAGCATTATTATGAGAACTACCACAAGGTTAAGATCTCGGATGATGTTATTCGCAGTGCAGTAAACCTTTCACAGCGCTATATTAATGACAGATTTTTGCCCGACAAGGCTATTGACCTTATGGATGAGGCGGG
>CAZYYT010000031.1:12725-15083 GCA_964651775.1 uncultured Oscillospiraceae bacterium
TTTATCACAGATTGCAAATGTAGAAAAAAAGCTTCTGGCCTTTGAAGAAACACCTGCAGAGGTAAAAGATGAGTCAGAGGTGGACTATGAAAAGATTGCAGAGATGAAGGCACAAAAATGTGCGCTTGAGGCACAACTTGAAAAACTTAAAATGCAACTTTTAGAAGTTCCCCTTACAGTAGAAGATATTGCCCACGTTGTTGAGGAGTGGACGAAAATCCCCGTAAGCAAAATAACGCAGGCCGAAACTGAAAGACTTTTAAATCTTGAAGAGCACTTGCATAAGAGGTTAATAGGCCAAAAAGATGCAGTAAGTGCGGTAAGTCGTGCAATAAGAAGAAATCGTGCGGCACTATCTAAGAAGCTTCGTCCCGCAAGCTTCATATTTGTTGGACCAACAGGTGTTGGTAAGACGGAGCTTGTTAAGCAGCTTGCCTTTGAGCTTTTTGATAGTGAGGATGCACTTATCCGTGTTGATATGACAGAGTATATGGAGAAGCACTCCGTTGCAAAGTTAATCGGCTCGCCCCCAGGATATGTCGGTTATGATGATGCAGGGCAGCTTACCGAGAAAATAAGAAGAAAGCCCTACTGTGTTGTGCTTTTTGATGAAATTGAAAAAGCACACCCCGATGTTTTAAATATTTTATTGCAGATTCTTGATGATGGTCGTGTTACAGACAGTCACGGAAAAGTAATAAGCTTTGAAAACACTGTTATTGTTATGACAAGTAACGCAGGCAGTGATTGGAAGGGTAGCGGACTTGGCTTTACAGAAAGCACTTCTAAGCAAAATAAAGATAAGGTTAATCGAGCCCTTCGTCAAATATTTAAGCCTGAGTTTTTAAACAGAGTTGATGAGATTGTAGTGTTTGACTTTCTCACAGAAGAGGAGCTTGGCAAAATCTTTGACCTTATGTTTAATGACCTTAAGGAGATGCTTTCACAAAAGGATATGCAAATAGAAATTTCAAGCGATGCAAAGGATTACCTTGTAAAGAAGGCTCTTTCAGAGCATCTTGGTGCAAGACCGCTTCAGAGACATATAAATCGTGAAATCACAGATAAGCTTTCTGAAAAAATTATCCGTGGTGTGAAGCAAAGCATCATTCATATAACTCTTGAAAACGGGGAGATAGTGTGTGATTAAACGTATTTTGGTGATTTACTCAACCGAAAAGAATAAAAGAGAGTTTGAAGTGTGTGAAAAGGTGATAAAGAAAGTTTTTCAACGTTTTAGAAAACCTGTAAACTTTTCATACATTTCAGCCGATGTGTATTCGCTTGAAAATGCCCTTTCCATAGTAGAAAGTGAATCTTGTGACGCCATAATCACAGATATAAATAATGAAATAAGGCAAAGCATTGTTTCATTATTTAATGCATACGCTACACTTCATACCATTTCGGGGAGAAGCATCATATCACCCTCAACAAGTCTTAGTTTTAAAAGTGATGATGCTTCATTTGGTGAAAGCTTCACTGCCTCATCTGAAAACATCAAAAAATCTATTATAAAGGCCTTTTCTCTTGCTGAAAGTGGCAAGAGAGAGGTATGCGTTTGCACATCATCACGCCTTAATTTAGCTAACGAGTATTTCTTTGATTTATATGAAAGCATTTCAAATAAATATACAGGTCTTTCACACTCGGCAAAAACACTTTCTGAGTTTAGTTTGGGTGGTTTCATATTTCCCGATGTTGTATTAACAGATATCTATAGCGAGGAGGCAATTGTTATGAATGCATATTCAAAACAATTGCAAAAGCTTGGGTATACATGCATTCTGGGAAAAATCAAAAATGTGTACTGCCACGAAATGCTACCGGATGATGACATCAATTGTGGCAAATTATCAAGGATTCTTATGGCTTATTCGGGTATTATCGAAACGGAGCTTGGCTTTAAAACAGATGCGCAGTGGTTAAGGCGCGCAGTATCACTTTCGCGTGCAATTCTTCCCATATGCACTGAGGATAAGTTTATTGAAATTATAATTGATTTCATTAACAAAAAAATGAGAAACAGGCAGGCGGTAGTTAAATGAATATAAAGGTAAAGGACTTTGTGCCTGAGCACACCTTTGACTGCGGCCAGTGTTTCAGATGGAAACGCTGTGAGGATGGCTCTTATATAGGAGTTGCAGGTGGAAGGGTTACAAGGGTTTCATATAATGGTGAAGATATACAAATAGAATGCACAGAGGATGACTATAACCTTTTTTGGAAAAATTATCTTGACCTTGATCGTGACTATGGAAAAATTAAAGATACGCTTTCCGTTAATGACACAATGGCGCAAGCAATAGCATATGGTGAAGGCATACGAATTCTTCGTCAGGAATTTCCTGAAACACT
>CAZYYT010000032.1:0-14927 GCA_964651775.1 uncultured Oscillospiraceae bacterium
GTTGGTAGAGCACCTGACTCTTAATCAGGGTGTCCGGGGTTCGAGCCCCCGATGGCGCACCAAACAAAAAAACCTTCCCATGTGGATGGTTTTTTTGTTTTATGTGTTATCAGGAATTTAATTTGTATTTCTTAATTACGAACTAATGCTTTACCAACTGAGCGAGCGAAGTTGGTAGTTTGAGTGGCATCCGCTGTCAGTGACAGAAAAAGGATGACACTCAAAAACGCAGTAGCCGAATGGTTTGAGTAGGTGTTTCACCTAAGATAAAGCTTCGTTCCTTAAGGTGTCGTTTGTACTTAGTAACTGTATTAAAAAAAGGTAGCAGAGTTTAAACCGTTCGAGCCCCCGATGGCGCACCAACGACAAAACCGTATAAATTCTATTATTTAGGGGTTTGTGCGGTTTTTTCTTTTGCTCTGAAAGCATTTGAAACAAGCACAAAAAAGCACGAAAAAGCATAGAAAAGTGTGTCAAAAGTGTGTCAGACTTTTATTTTATTTACAATGTTGTAGATTGCAGTATTAAGTGGAGAGTTTTTAGATTCATCGCATATTAAAATTCATTGTTATTGGTAATTTTCGTACATTATTTTAAGTTTGCTATTGCATAATCAGCTTCTTCTTTTGTAAACTTTTCACCATACTCGGATGTTAACTGGTCATGAATACTAGATGGTGACATGCTCATTGATTCTTGATATGTTTTAGCTTTATTTAACGCATTTGCGTTATAGTCCGCTTGAAGATTATCAACGGCGTATTGTGCGGCTTCGGCTGAAAATTTTCCCCATATTCTGATGTTAGTTGGTCATATAGTCCTCGCTTAGACATGAACATAGTATCACTATAAGTTTTTTCTTTTTTTAGAGCTGACCTATATTCAGTTGGAACAGCAGGCTCCTTGTTTACGACTGGTGCTTTAGCCTCTTCCTTAACGGGGGCGCTTTCATTTGTCGGTGTTGAAGCGGTTGGTGCCGATGTGTCATTGTCAAAGCTTGAAGCTATGCTAATAAAAAATACAACTGCTATAACCCATACCCACCATTTTGTATAAAATGGTTTTTTTACCCTCACTCCACATGAAGGACAAATAACCGCTTTTTTATCAATTTCTTTTCCGCAATTTTTGCATGTATATTCTTTTTTTTTTCAGAGTGGCACATTCATCATTATATTTAAGAGAATCCTCTCTTATTGATTATGTCATATATACCGTGAACACAAACACTATCCCGTTCTTCATGATCGGGAGCACTATTTTGTTTTATAGTGTTCTGCACCCTGTCCGCCATCTTTAAAACCTCACATATATCACTTGCTATCTCTGTGTCAAACTTTGGAAGGGGACAATCTTCAACCCCTAACAACCTATCAACCGCGCCTTGCATTGGTGGATTGTTTCTGTATGCCTTGAGTAGATTGCATTCTATGGGAGTAATTTGGCTGGGCGAGATTTATAACTAAGATGCCACCACCAATTAAATAATAGGTTGTAAGTGTTCAAAAATAAATTAAAAAATGAGTTATCAAGACGATTTGTAGTACTCATCTGTCACTGTGAAAAAGGTCAGGAAAACAATAATCTATTAATACCAGTATCTAATTTGACCAGCACCTTTTCTTGATTGATATAGATGTTCACATCTTGCGGCTGAGTAGAAGTGAACTCGATTTTTACCACTTTCTTGTCTTTCCATTCAATGGAAATGCAGATGCCATTTTTCACACGGAGCCCTTTGACGTAGCCGTTTTCCCATTCATCGGGAAGCGCCGGCAAAACATAGATTCCGTTTTCGTCACTCTGAACCAGCATATTAGCAATCCCGGCAGTTACACCAAAATTTCCGTCAATTTGAAAAGGCGGATGCGCATCTAAAAGATTGGGGTAGCTACCCCCACAGCTATAATTCAGTTCCGCGTGCGGATCGACAAATTGTAGCTGCCGACGTAAAATTTTCAGCGCATGGTTTCCGTCGCGCAGTTTTGCCCACAAATTTATTTTCCAGGCAAGGCTCCAGCCGGTGCCTTCATCACCGCGGGCAAGCAATGAGCTTTTGCAGGCCTCGGCCAATTTAGGAGTAGTTTCCATTGAAATCAGCGTGCCGGGGTACAGACTGTAGAGGTGGGACACGTGCCTGTGATGGCTGTCCTTTTCCTGATATTCCTCATCCCATTCCATGATACACCCATTAGTACTGATTTTGGTTGGATATAAATTTTTCAATACTTCCTCTGCTTTAAGCCTGAATTCACTATCAATATTTAGAATATTACAGCTTTGGATGACTTTGACAAGCAGCTCGCGAATAATACTCATGCTCATGGTCGTCGTTTTGGCAAGCGCAAAATCGCCTTCCGTCGTTATGTATGAATTTTCGGGCGATGTTGAGGGGGAAACGCAGTAATAACCTTTCTCGTCCCTAATCATAATATCAAGATAAAAGAGCGCCGCTTCTTTTAAGATGGGGTAAATTACATTTTGCAGCACCTCTTTATCTCCAAGGTACTCGTAATGTTCAAATAACTGGCAAGCCATCCAGCCGGAGGACATATTCCAAAAAGCATACTTGGTGCTGCCGGCGGCTTTTTCGCCCACCGGATTGGTATGACCCCATAAATCAACGTTATGATGGCAGACAAATCCGCAGGCGTTATAATAATCTTTTGCCGTTTGTGCGCCAGTAATTCTGATTTTTTCAATCAACGCCATAAAAGGTTCAAAACATTCTGCCAGATTACAGCTGTGGCACGGCCAGTAATTCATTTGCGTGTTAATATTCACCGTATAATTCGAGCTCCATGGCGGAACAGGCTGTTCATTCCATATTCCCTGCAGCGTTGTGGCTTGCGTGCCGGGGCGGGATGAGGAAATCAATAAATAACGGCCAAAGTTAAAAATCAATTCATAAAGCCCTAAATCAGAGGGGTCAAAGTTTTTTAATCTTTCATCCGTCGGTACATTTTTGGTTTCGGCGGATATCGAGAAAGCCGCGCGGTTATACAGATGCTGATAATCGAGAATGCTTTCCGCTTTGATCTGTTCATAATCATGGCAATTGGAAAGCATTTCTAAACATTTTAGGTCATGTCGCGTGTCGGACGGCGTATGAAGACCTGTATAACTTGTAGCAACGCTGATATAGAGGATTGCAGAGTCGGCGGAACATACTGAAAGACCGTTGTCCAAAGCCTGTACCTTCCCGCCGTCGGCAATGATTTTGATTGCCATGGTGAAGGAGATTCCTTTTTCATTGGGATTGTCACTGTAAGTATAGTGCTGTTCAGTGTAAATGCTTCCATTGACGGGACATTCGCCGCCAATCATAAAAATATCTTTTTTGGCTTCTATGCACAATATTTTAAGCGAAGAATCAAATGACAGCTCAAACGATATACGACTCTTTTGATTTGCTGATAGTTTTACGGCAATACATTGATAAGGATGCGAAACAAAATATTCGCGTGTATAGGTGCAGGAATCGCAGGTATAGTGTACGGAAGTCACCGCGGCGGACAGGTCAAGGATGCGTTTATAATCGGAAACGTTTTCATGAGCAAAGTTCAGGAATACATTTCCGAGAGGCAGATAAATCTGCGAATATTTTGAATTAAATTCCGATTCCAGCAGCTTTTCTGCTTCACCACGCTGATTGTTCAAAACAAGCTTTTGCGCCCGCTGATAGGCCGACGGCGCATTGGGCGGCACAGGATTTAAACCTGTGTACCCCGACCACAGGCTGTCCTCATTTAATGACAATTTTTCAATGTCAGTTTTTCCGTAAATTATAGCACCAAGTCTGCCGTTTCCCATCGGAAACGCTTCCTCAAAACAGGTTGCCGGCTGATGAAAATAAATTTGGTTTTCCATATGTATTCCTCCCTCCTACTCTAAAAATCACTCTTACAATGGTTGCAATGCCATTGTTTAGAATTACGACTTATAGAAAACAAACCAAATAATGCAGTATGAACAGCTTTTGATAATGTAGATATTTTTTCGGTTTTTCTTGAATGGCAATAAGGACACTCCGCACCATGAGTAGCGGTGTATAATTCTTCCTGTTGTTTTTTCTCCCACATTTCCATTTGAAAATTTGTACTCATATTATTAACATCACTTTCAGAAATATCATTCATGTTTGTATCGTAATATTTGTCACACTTTATGCAATGAAAAACTTATATTTGTATTGTATATTCTAACTTTCCACCACACTTACATAGCATTTATAGCACTTCCTTGTAATTAATTATACCATAAATATCCAAAAATTTCAAGAACAATGTGTTATTTTGATACCTTTAAAAAAATAGGCTACATTAAACATTTCTGTCTAACATAGCCATGTAATCAATATGGATGAACTTCAAGCTCTAAAAACTTCTCATAAAATAAGTGATTAGTAATAAGCCTATCTTAATGTTTAAGATTATAAATTTGTCAACAGACCATCTAATGAATATCTAATGTTTGGTTAATTGAAACGACAATTCTAAAATGCCAATATTTCTATGCTTTGATAAGATACACTCTCTAAAACAGCGTAATTAAGCCACTTGTCAGGGATTAGATAAAACAATTTAATCTATGATAATTCATTATAAACAAGATGTTCTTCGACTTTTAATCAGGGTGTCCGAGTTTTGAGCCCCCGATGGCGCACCAAAAAAATCACTTATCACCGTAAGGTGGTAGGTGCTTTTCTAAATGTAAAAACAAAAAACTTTCTAACTGAAGAGAAAAACTTTCTTGAATAGATATTAAATCTGCGATAAAATAAAACAAAAAGATATATTTATTATAGGAGGCAGATTTAATGAAAGAATTTCTAAATGTTGGTATCGTTGGTGCAGGCAATATTTCCGATAGACACGTTGAATTTTACACTAAAAACCAGTATTCAAAAGTGGTTGCTATTTCAGATTTAAACGAAGATTTGGCACGAAACAAAGCCAAGGAGTATGGTATAGAGCATTATACCACAAATTATAAAGAACTGTTGGCAGATGAAAACATAGACGCAGTCAGCATTGCCACCCCCACTTTTACGCATTGTGAAATTGTGATAGCTGCACTTAATGCAGGAAAGCACGTTTTGTGCGAAAAGCCACCGGCACTTAATGCCAAAGAAGTAGAAAAATGCTGCGATGTTGCAAAAAAAACCGGCAAACTGTTAATGTATGGGCTGGTGTGCAGATTTAAACAAGAGGCTTCATTTTTAAAGGAATACATTGACAAAGGAAAAATGGGCAAAGTTTATCACGCTGAAGCAAGCCGCGTATCAAGGTGTATGGTGCCGTCGGGCTGGTTCAGGGATAAAAATAAAGCAGGCGGTGGCCTGCTTGACGGATGTATTCACGAAATTGATGCTTGCCTTTATTTAATGGGCTACCCAAAGCCTGTTTCAGCACTTGGCTTTACAAGTAACGTCAATCGTGACTTGCCTGATAGGGTAAAGGGTGTCGACACCGGATATTTGTCGGCAGACAGCAAATCTTTTGATATTTCGGTTGAAAGTGTTGCATGTGGTTTTGTAACCTTTGAAAACGGAGCTTGCTTACATATTAAATCTGCTTATATTATGAACAGCGTAAACGTCGGTACATCTGTTGATATTTGCGGTGAAAAGGCTGGTGCAAGATATTCTCACTCTAATCCGCAGCTGCAAATGGTTAACTTAACTGATGATGACTATTTTATGGAAAGTAATCCGATTCTTAATAAAGAAGATATTTTCTTCGAAAAAGAAATCAATCATTTTGTGGATTGCTGCATAAATGGAACAAAATGTATTGTTACACCCGAGCAAGCTGTTACTCTTATGAAAATTATAGACGCAATCTACCAATCTGCAGAAACAGGCAGTCCCATTTTAATAGATTGATGTTTAAATTCATTATTGCAAAGCTTTTTTATATTCCGTTGGGGTTTTCCCCACCTTTGCCTTAAACACTTTTGCAAAATGCTGCGGACTTTCAAAGCAAAGCTTTTCAGAAATGGAAGCTATGCTTTCTTTTTTATCTAAAAGTGCTTTTGCTTCCTTTATCTTTATATCCTGGTAATACTGCTTTATTGTAGTGCCCTTAATTTCCTTAAAAACCCCATTTAGATATGTTTTGCTATAAAACATATGCCCGGAGATGTCCGAAAGCGTTATCTTCCCGTAAATGTTTTTTTCAAGCATTTTTACCACTTCATTTACGACAGAGCTTTTCGCAGCTGAAGCATTTGCAGAAATCTTAACGTTTTTATTGTTATAGGTCGCTTCTTGCACAAGCTTAATGAGCACCTCTTCAATATAATTTTCTATCAGTTGTTGTGAGCCAAGCTTTGGATTTTCATTTAAAGTAAGCTTTTCGTCAAACGGAAAGACAAAGGTTTCGCGCGCCTCTTTAATAATCTTTTTTATAAGCTCTTTTATTTCAGTGTCGGGATGATTTATGCCCTTGACAATCGGAATAATATTTGATTTACTTTTGAAGCATACTACAAGAACTTCCGCCTTCGCCGCTTCGCCACTCATATAACAATGACACATCTGGGGTGGGATAAGATATATGTCATTTTCTGATAATTTTATCTTTTTTCCATCCGTTTTACAGGCGATAGTCCCCTTATCAACATAAACAAACTCATAAAAAGCGTGCGACTCCTCCGGATAAAAGAAATCGCGCCCAACACGAAGATACTCAATCGTTACAATATGCTGAACCGTTATTAACTTTTTAACTGTGTATGTATAATATTTTTTCATGAGTTTACCATATCATAAAAATGCAAAAAAGTCAATCCTGCATTATATAGTTTTATTTTTTACACATTTTGTGTTATTTTATCCACTGTAATTAATTTATGTAATGATATAATTCTAGTGATAGGGGTGATGAGTTATGAAAATTGTTTGCGCTTCCTTTCAGTGCGAGTCGAATAGCAGGGCGAAAACACATCCGCAAAAGTATGATTTTGAGTACTTTAAGGGTGAGGATATTTTTAAAAAGCTTGTAGTTAAGGATGTTTTTACAAAAGCAGGCTTTGAGGTTATTCCTGCAATTTACTCTGTGGCACTTCCATCGGCCACTGTAGAAAAGGATGTCTACCTTTATTATGCGGAGCAGATTTTACAAACTTTAAGAGAAAATGCTGACGCTGACGGAATCTACATATTTTTTCACGGAAGTATGGAGGTTGTGGATATCGGCAGTGGTGAACTTTACATACTTAAGGAAATTAAAAAGCTTGTTTCAAAAAACTGTATTATTTCCTTAGCAATGGATGCCCACGCCAATATCCCGGATGAGCTTTGTGACTATGCCGATATTGTTTGCGGGTTTAAGACAGTTCCGCATACAGACCAAGCCGAAACTGAGCTTCTCGCTTCTAATGGGCTGGTAAAGGCGATAAAGATCGGTGTTCGCCCGTTTATGTATATTCAAAGGGTGCCTTTCCTTTTGAAAAACGATACGCTTTTAACGCGTGAAGAGCCTCTAAATTCACTTATAAAAGAAACGGTTGAACTTGAAAAGCAAGAAGGAATTTTTTCCGCAAATCTGTTTCTTGGGCACTGCTGGATAGATGCGCCGAACACATCGGCATCAACAGTTGTTTGTGCTACAGATAAAGCCTTGGCAAAGATGGCAGCAAAATCACTTGCAAACAAGCTTTGGGAAACACGCAGAATGTATAAATTTAAAATAGAGGCAGAGCCACCCGAAAAGGCTATTGACCTTTCCCTTACAGGTGATGAAAACAGGATTTTTATTACTGACAGTGGCGACAACACCACCGCCGGTGCAGAGGGGGAAAGCACCGATATTTTAGAACTTTTCCTAAAAAGGGATGTAAATAAGAGTGTCTGTGTCGCTGGCATCACAGATAAGGAAATGGTTGAGTCGCTTTGGGACAAAAAAGATGGCGAAACCGTTTTTGTAGAAAATTTTGGTGTTGAAGCTACAATAAAATCCCACGGAAACATCCTCGGATGGGGGAAAGAGCTTATCGGAAGAAGCCTTTGTGTAAGCTTTGGCAACGTGGATGCCATCTTCACCGAAAAGCGTAGCGCTTTTATAGAAAAACGCAATTTTGATGAGGCAAACACGGATTTGCTTTCATATAGGGTTGTTGTTGTAAAATTGGGGTATCTCTTCCAGGAGCTTAAGCCATATGCCGATAGGGAAATTTTTGCCCTGTCTGATGGCGCCAGCTGCGTGGAGATAGAAAAGCTTAATTTAAAGAGAATTATCAGACCTATGTTCCCACTGGATGAGTTTGAGTGGAAGGCCTGAGTAAAAATAATAGGAGGATAAAAGATGTCATACTATAATGAGCAGGAAGCAAAAAAAAGAATTCAGAAAGTTGTAAACTTATTAAATGAGAAGGGTACCGACATTGCAGTAATCTATTTTGATGAGCTTAATGTTGCAAATGGTTGGTACTTAACCGGCTGGGTAGGTCAGTTTGAAAAGGGTGCGGTTTTAATCGGCAGAGATGGCACGACAATGCTTTTGGGTGGCCCTGAAAGTGAGCCATTTGCAAAACAGTCAGCAGCTATTCACGACACAAGATGCTTCAAGGCATTTATGGTGCCGGATGAAGAATATCCGCTTGCAACAATAATTGGTTTTGAAGAGCTTTTTTCGGAGCTTAATAAAAAGTTCCCCGTTAAAAAGGTTGGTTTAATAGGCACAAGTGATATGCCTTATCTTGTACATCAGGACCTTGTAAATGGCTTCTCCGGTTGTGAAATTATTGACCTTACAGATGATTATCTTAAGTTTAGGTATGTAAAGAGCGACTGGGAGGTTGAGCAGGCACGAAAGGCAACAGTTCTTTGCTATGATGCATACAAGGCTATGATGCAAAAGGTTAAAGCCGGCAACAAAGAGTACGAGGTTGCAGCCTCAGGCGAAGCAGTATGTCGTGCTAATGGTGCAAACAGCTTTGCATACCAGACAATTGTTGGCAGTGGCATTCGTTCAAACGCAGTTGTTCCCACTGCAACAAACAAAGTTATGGAAGACGGCGAAATGGTTATGCTTGGTATTGCACCACGCATCAACGGATATGCAGGAACCTTTGGTCACACAGTGCCCGTAAACGGCGAATACACCCCAGAGCAGAGAAAGTGCCTTATAGATATGATTGAGGTTATGCGCGACGTTAAGAACATGCTTAAAATTGGCAATACAGGCCGTGAGGTTGATGCCGCAGGTAGAGTTCTTTATGAAAAAGGCGGCTACTTAAAATATATCGTTTGCCCGTTTGCACATACAATGGGTCTTATGGAGGCGGAGGCACCCTTCTTTGGACCAAACAGTAATGATAAGCTTGAGAAAAATATGATTGTAAATGTAGATGTAAGCTTTTTCGGTCATCCAACACTTAATGGCCTAAGGGTTGAAACCTGCTATGTTATAACAGAAAACGGCGCAGAGCCGCTTTGCCCTGAATTTGAAGAAGAACTCTTAAACTATGTGAAATAATACAAAGGAGACATTACATATGAAATACGGAAAAAAGAACTGGGTATTTTGCGACGGAGATTTGCCGCCAAGTGGTGACAATAAAGATTTTCCGGGACATGAAGCTTTAATGATTACTAATGTTGGAAAAAAGGATGCTCGTATTCGCATTAAAATTCTTTTCGAGGATCAGCCGGCTTACGACAAGATTTCAATTGACCTTAATGCAGAAAGAACAACTTGTCTTCGTTTGGATAAGCCAATAGGAAAAGAGAACTATCAAATTCCCTTTGGTCAGTATGCTATCCACGTTATATCTAACGTACCCGTATGTGCTTGCTTCGGCAGACTTGATGTAAGACAGACAAATATGGCTTACTACAGTCTTGCAGGTTGCTCATTCTAATAATAGCCCTCCCAACTTTGGGAGGGCTTATTTTTTTAAAATAATTGTTTACTTGTTGAAGTATTGATGTTACAATAAACCTTGAGGTGTATTTATGATTAAAACTAAAAATGAATTAAAAATAGACAGAGGGTATAACTCCCAAGGCATTGAAAAAATGCAGCTTCTTAACCTTGCCGATTTTGAAGGAAGAAATGAAAGGTTAGACACCTTTTGTGTTGTTTACCTTAAAAAAGGGGAAGAGGTTGGATTTCACATCCACGAGGGGGAGTTTGAAAGCTACTACATAATATCTGGCAAGGGGCTTTATCTTGACCACGATAAAGAGGTTGAGGTAACGCCGGGCACCGTAACCCATACCCCCTCCGGCAAAGGTCACGGAATAAAAAATATTGGTGATGATACGCTTGAGTTTATCGCGCTTGTAATTAAAGACTAGTCCTTATGCAAACGTTTTCAATTTTGAAAATTTCCTTGACATTGACGTTTTATTTATATACAATAAAGCTCAAATCAGTAGTGAACACCCCTTGGTTTTTACAGGGTGGCTTTCCTTACATAAGGTGAAACTTCTTAGCAATATGAAAGAGGCGATTTTATGAAACTTTTTACAGCAACAGGTCCTGACAAATTTGCTTTTGATGAAATTGATATCCCAAAACCGCAGGACTACGAGGTGCTCGTTAAGAATGAGGGGTGCCTTATTTGCAACTCAACAGAATGGATGATTATTGACCATCTTTTCCAAACGCCTGATTATCCCGTTGCCTTCGGGCATGAGTCTTTTGGCAAGGTTGTTGAGATTGGGCCAAAGGTTAAAAACTTTAAGCTTGGTGACAGAATTATTTGCAGTAACGCAATTCCCACCGGCTATAACGGGAGGCTTTACTCCACATGGGGCGGCTTTTCGGAGTATGGTATCGCAGGCGATTACGAGGCTCTTATAGAGGATGGTCAAAGCGTAACCGGTGAATACAGCTATCGACAGAGATATAGTGCAAATTATAAGATCGACAACACCTTCCCAATGGAGGAGGCGGGGCTTATTTTCCCACTTTCCGAAACTGCAAGCTGTGTGCTTCAGGTCCCTGAAATTGTTGGTAAAGATATTGCAGTTTTCGGCACAGGCACAGCAGGGTACACGCTATCTATGTTTGCTAAACTAAAAGGTGCAAAAAGCGTTACCGTATTTGGAATAGATAAAGAGCGCGCAGAATTTGCGACAACTCTTGGCGCTGACTTTGGGCTTCTTTCAGAAGAAGCTTATAGAAGCGACAAAAAATACGATGTTGTGTTTGAAGTTACGGGTAGCTTTAAGGTATTTTCTGGTGGTCTTCCCTTCCTTAAAGATGGCGGAATACTTGCCATTTACGGAAAATCAACAAAGCCCTATGAAATTGACCTTGCTAATATTCCAACAAACTTCTCTGTAAGAGTTGTTGACCCAAAGGTTGATATGGCCCTTTCGGAGGTAGAAGATATGATGAAGGCAGGCAAACTACCCGTTTCTGAAATTCTTACGCACGTGTGGGAATTTGATGATATGGAAAAGGCGCTTCATCAGGTGAAAGATCAGCAGGTTATAAAGGGGCTTCTTAAAATAGAAGAAAATCCGCTTGAATGTAGAGAAAATAATTTTTATAAATAAAGAGGGGTAAAGATCATGAAATTAGGCGTTAGTTCATATTCATTCCAGGCATATACCAATGATGGGAAGATGTCGCAGCTTGAAACTATTAAAAAGGCAAAGGAAATCGGCTTTGATTGTATCGAATTTATCGATATGATGCCTCCCGAGGGCGTTAGTCAGCTTGATTATGCAAAAAAGATTAAAGAAGAGGCTGAAAAGGTAGGAATTGAGATTTCCGCGTACGCAATCGGTGCAAACTTTGCTGTCTTAGATGTTGATGCGGAGATTGAGCGCGTTAAAGGGCAGGTAGACATTGCCAAAGCACTTGGTGCAAAATTTATGCGTCACGATGTAATGTATAACTACGACGTATATCGTTCATTCGATTTAGCACTTCCCACAATTGCAAAGGCAGTTCGTGAGGTTGCAGACTACGCACAAACGCTTGGCGTAAAAACAATGTCAGAAAACCATGGCTTTGTTTGTCAAGATAGCGACAGAATTGAAAGGCTTGCAAATGCAGTAAACCATCCAAACTTTGGCCTTCTTATCGATATTGGAAACTTTATCTGTGCTGATGAAGATCACGCAATTGCAGTTTCAAGAGTGGCAAACTTTGCATTTATGGCGCACGTTAAAGATCCTATGAGCATTCCGTTTGAGGAGTGTGACGGAATTTACACTGTTCCTCATTCACGTGGCTTTAATGCAATTATTTCAAAGGTTTGTGGAAAGGGCGCCACCCCTATTGAGCAGTGCCTTTGCATTCTTAAAAGGGCAGGCTTTGACGGATACGTTGACCTTGAGTTTGAGGACCGTACTCTTGATGATGTTTTTGGCGTTACTGAAAGCTATAAATTCTTAAGACCTATATTTGATAAAATTAATTCAGCAAAATAAAAAGGTTATATAAAAGGAGAAATCATTATGAAACTGGGAGTAAGTGATATTCATTTAACGACCTTATAAACAAAGGAGAAATTTCACAGCTTGACACCGTTAAAATTGCAAAAGAAATCGGCTTTGATTGTATCGAATTTATTGATTTAACACCGCCTGAAGGCATATCGCAGGTTGAATATGCAAAAAAGATTAAGGAAGAAGCTGAAAAGGTTGGAATTGAAATTTCGGCATATGCAATCGGTGCAAACTTTGCAGTCTTAGATGTTGATGCAGAGATTGACCGCGTTAAAGGGCAGGCAGACGTTGCCAAAGCACTTGGTGCAAAGGTTATGCGCCACGACGTTATGTATGATTACATAAACTTCCGTTCTTTTGATCTTGCTCTTCCCACACTTGTTAAGGCAGTTCGTGAGGTTAGTGAGTATGCACAAACGCTTGGTGTAATGACGGCAACAGAAAATCACGGCAGAATTTGTCAGGACAGTGACAGACTTGAGCGCCTAATAAATGCAGTTAATCACCCAAACTACGGTGCACTTGTTGATATCGGAAACTTTGCTTGCGCAGATGAGGATTCTGTTAAGGCAGTTTCAAGAGTTGGTAACCTTGCAATTATCGCGCATGTTAAGGATTTTATTAAAACACCATTTAAGGATTGTGACGGAATTTACAAAGTACCCAATACAAGAGGCTTTAACCACATAAGATCAACCTATGCCGGAAACGGTGATATCCCGATTGAGCAGTGCCTTAACATTTTAAAGAAGGCGGGCTTTGATGGATATGTTGACCTTGAATTTGAGGATAGAACAATCAACGATATCGTAGGTGTTACAGCCGGATATAATTTCTTAAGACCTATATTTGACAAATTAAACTCTTTATAAAAACCTGGACGTGGCAAATCATGATGATTTGCCACGTTTTTACGTTTTGTTAGGCATTTATTACCAAAAATTCTTGACACATTAACGATTAAGTAGTAAAACTGTACATACAAACTAAGAGAGAGGAAAAAAATGAAAAAAGTATTGGCATTCATACTCGCACTTAGCTTACTTGCATTTTGTTTGTGATATTCGCGATAAATTTGGCCTTACAATCTTTCTTATTGAGCAAAATGCCAATATGGCACTTAAAATTGCAGATATAGGCTACGTTATGGAAACAGGTAAAATCACACTTTCAGGCACAGGAGAAGAGCTTTTGTCTAATGAAGACGTAAAGAAAGCATACCTAGGTAAATAACAAAAAGATGATGAAGAAATTTCTTCATCATCTTTTTTTAATACTCATTTGCTAGTGTATACTTTTTGTTTTCATCTTCCTCAATACCACAAAATCTTTCTGAATTGACGAGAAATACATTATCACTGGTGTCATCATTAACTCGCGATACCTCCCCTGCAATAAGCATCTCTTGACCTTTTTTTGCATAAAACCTATGGTACTTAAAAGACTCTATTGTTATACTGTTTCCCGGTAAAATTTCTATTTTTTCTCCTGGCTTAATAGAGTATTTCACACTGTCCATATAACATTCAACATTATTGTTTACATCAAGGCCGCCGTTTTCTGCTTTGTTGTACATTTCAACAACCATAATACCGCCGCCACGGTTAATAATATCTTCTGTTTTTGATATATGATAGTGAAAAGGAATTTCCTGCTCTTCAGAATCATCAAGGACTATGTATTTTTCTGCATAAGGGGCCTTTAATTCCTTATCATTTTTGTCCCCATTTCTAGCAGTGAAAAGAACAGCACCACACTTTTTAAAATCACCTCTACCGAAATCAGTTACATCCCAGCCAAGCATTCGCTCTTCAATTCTTGCCATCTTGTCTTTATTACTTTTTATCTCGTCTGGCGTCCAGTACGCAAACATAGGTAACTTAATTTTATATTCTTCAAGTCTTTCTATAGCTTTGTCAATAGCCTTATTTATTTCAGAACGCTTCATTTCCCATATACACTCCTTTATATTAATTCACTGAAAAAATTTTACCCATATAAATTATCTTCTTGGAATTTTATTTAATTTGCAGAAATTCTAAAAGTTACTATGTTACCATTTACAGCCAGTTCTGCTAAGCTTATCGCAGGCATATCCATATCTTTCATTGCCTTACGCTTAATTACGCCAAAAGGAACATCGCACATATATTCATCTGTTTTTGCAGAAATAGGCAAGTACCTTCATCAGAGCCTAATTCTCGCCTCTAACGTTTGTAGAACGCAACTTGAATTAAGGTAGGTTGCCAAAATCAAAAATCAATTAAGCTCCAGCGTTTCCGCCAATATCATTAATATCATAAGGAGTTGTCTGATAAACAAAATAATTAAGCCAATTAGAATAAATTAGATTTGCGTGTCCGCGCCAAGTAACAATTGGGTCCTTTGTGGGGTCATCGTCCGGAAAATAATTTTCAGGTACATCAGGGTCTAACCCTGCCTTAACATCGCGAAGATACTCAAGCTTCAGTGTGTCTCTGGCATATTCTGAATGTCCTGTGATAAAAATCTG
>CAZYYT010000033.1:0-14873 GCA_964651775.1 uncultured Oscillospiraceae bacterium
CTTCAATCTGTTCATCATGTGCATTTTCCTTAAAGTAGCGGAACACATCATCGATACTTATATCACACTCGTTGTAGGGTGACATAACCGGAACATATGTATATCCATGCTCAAGAAGTGGAAGTGACTTTTCTCTGAAATTAACAAGGAAGGGGTCTTCCTCAACATATGTAAGGTTCATATCTTTATATGGTGGCTTGCTATACCAATCAATATCCTCCTGTCTCGCTGATGCAATAGGAGTCCAGTGTTCTTTATAAATTGCATTGTATGTAGCAGGTGAAACAATAGCTTCATCCGGTGCAATGCTTTTTTCATAAAGCTCCGTATGATGGAAAAGCGGATCCGGCCATATCCAAGCCTTTGCACCTGTTTCATTTACGCAATCTATAAGGTATTTTACATCGTGGATAAACTTTTCAGGTCTTCTCCAAAGCACAATATCCTCCAGTGCCTTTGAATGCGCCTCATCCTCCTCATCCATACCGATATGTATAAACTCGGGATGTTCAAAAAGCTCGTAAGCATCACGAATCAATTCCTTACACACCTTGTAATATATGGGGGTGGAAACCATCCAATTATAATCACCGAGCCAGTTATCGTGTATTGCTGAGAAATTAAATTTGGGAATGATTCTAATGCCCTTTTCCTTACATTTCTCTATCTCTTCCTTCAATTTTTCACGTGACCAAGCGCCCTCCATCGTGATTTCGGGATGGCTAGGAAAATCCACTGCACCGCCACAATCCAGAAGAATGGTGTTTATTCCTGCGTCAACTGATTTATCCAATATATCTTCCCAGGCACTTTGGTCAAACTTAAATGTACCTGACGATTCGTCTTCTCCACCCTGCCAAATACCAAGGTTAACGAGAAGTCCCCAAAGCTTTTCTTTTTTAGCCATAATAGTTATCCTCACTTTATAATTTTATATATGCGAAGCAATTTAACTTGTTTACGGAAGAAGTCTGTATGGACGTATTCTGCCGGTTGTCTTAAGCTTAAAGAGAAGTGGAAATAATTCCACTTCTCTTTAATTTTTGTTTACCAAGACCAGGTATTTGTTGTTACATCAGCGAATACATCGCCAAGCTCATCAACCTCACCTACAGGGATACCTGCAGCTTCAAGTTCATTAATAACTGCTTCTTTACCGCTTAACGCGATTACATCAAGCATTTCAAGGCTAAGAGCCTCGATTTCAGGTTTATTATATCTTTTCATCTCAAACTCTCCTCCTTATTCTGCCATATTATTTGCATCTACAAGGTTTGTGAAATAGTTAGTTTCACCAATCTTTAGGATTGCATCAATTCCTGTAATTTCTTTTGCGCCAACAATTGCGCCATCTTGGACAGTACCATTCTTTGTTACTGCCGCAAATTTTACTACACCTTCAGTCTCTACATTGTAATTAATATCCTTTGTTGCCGAATAGAATCTTCCTTCAGCAGTATCAAAAACCCATTTAATCTTTTGGATTGCTTCTGCACGCGGGAATGTTGCTTCAAGTGCAACACCTGTATAGGCATCTTTCCCATCGCTATTTGCAAGCTTTGTTTCAGTTGTGACGATGTCCTTATTTTTTAAGATAACTGAAGAAGAAGCTCCTCTTCTGATGTTGTCAATAAAGATATCTGTACCTGCATAATAGGCATCTCTCGGAATATCAATTGTAAATTTCAAAGCCGTCGTGATTCCTTTTGCAAACACAAACTCACTTGTGTAAACAACCCCACTCTTAATAAAAACGGGCTTTCCGTCAAAGTAAATACGCATAACATTTGCATCGCGAGATGATACGAACAAAATGTCGTGCCACTGGTCATCATTAAATGTGAATTTTGTAAGTCCTTCATTTGTGGCAAACACACCATGTTTATCTGCAGAGCTTCCTAAGTAAGTTTGTGAAGGGTCCAAAGACGATACAGTTTCTGTTTGGTAGTCTGCGCTTGTGTAATACTCGCATTTACCACCAAAGCTAGAAATGCCGTCTTTAGTAAAGAAGATGTATGGTACAGCTTCATTAAGTCCGGTAGTGGTGTTTCCCATACCTTGTAATCCTATCTTAACTCTGTCGATATAATCAAATCCATTGCTTCTTTTATAGAAGCTGAAGCCGTAGAAGCCTGTTCCTGTTTCAGTGATATTGCCAATACTACCTAAATCAATTGAACTTGGATCAAAATATGAATTACAGCAATAAGCATTACCATCCTTAAAGAACTTTGTACCTGTTTGATTAACCTTTGCGCTGTCAACGGTAGCGTAGTCTTCATCTGTTATTTTCCACTTTTTCATTAAGCCGTCCTTATAGGCATAACAGTTTACAGTTGAGTTA
The DNA here is from genome assembly GCA_964651775.1 of uncultured Oscillospiraceae bacterium. GTDB lineage: Bacteria > Bacillota > Clostridia > UMGS1883 > UMGS1883 > UMGS1883. The sequence goes on from CAZYYT010000033.1 coordinate 2,345, forward strand.
TTCTGATATATTGGATAACCTTTAATCATATAGGCATCCTTGTCGTCAAGTTTAATACCTGATGCAGCAGCCTTAGTAGCATCATCCACTGTCCAATAGGACTCGTAAATGTTAGGCACAAAGGTAAGCACCTGGTTTCCAGCGTTTTTCGGGTCTTCAGCAACGGCTGCACCTACCACGCGGGCTTGTACCCCAGCAAAAGTTGTAGCCTGGCGTGCACAATTAGATTGCATCCCTGTTGAAGTTCCTAAAGCTTCAGAGCCACCAAAGTATTTTCCTGTTTCATAACATGATATAAATTTCATACTTACATTTTCAATTTTTATTGCTAAATCCTTCAGTTTCATACCCTTCAAAATCAACCAATACAGTTGCTGCAAGGTCGTCCGGCATATTACTTGCAGTCATTTCATTTTCTGCAAATGCCATTGTTGTCATGCCAAATACCATGATGGCACTAAGCACAACTGATAAAATTTTCTTTCTCATAATAATCACCTTTCTATATTTAAGATATATATTTTATATACATTTAGCATACTCCCTCTTCCAAAAAAATGTCAAGGTAAAATATTCCACAAAATTTTGAGTTGTTATTTGTGTAATATCGCGAAGGGAATGTTTAAAAAGTGCAGAACGCATAAAATAGTCACTATTTTCAAATTCTTGGTGTTCACGGCGTGAACCCTCAATAACCGTGATAGTATATGTTTTTGTCTTTGCTCCTATTTTACAGCAAGTTCCATACCTTGGGCATTTTTTCATTGCTTTATGCTAAAATTGTAGGTATAATATTTGTTTTCATATTTTTCATTTCTTATGTCACATCATATAGCTAAATTCTCCTCAGGGCACTGCATTGTTCCAGCATCTTTATTAAATGCAAAATCGTCTTGCCTTTTGTTTCAGTCAGTGGAGTTGACTTTATTAAAGTTGACTGTCAGGGGAATATTGAGGAGTATAAGCAAAATAACCCCCAATCATTTGCTACGGTAAAAAAAGTTCAACAAGGACTTGACAAATCCGCTGAGGAGCACTTCGATTATATGATAAACTAATAGTGATGATTTTTTTCCGCTTGAAAAGGATAGCCTTGAAAACCATGTTCTGCAAAATGTTTACAATGCAGTTTTTAACGATTATCTATATTTTTGCGACTTTGATATGTGATGGTCAAAGCATTTCCAAGCAAAGCAAAATGCAGTTCTGCTGGCAATAAGTGGCGGTCCGTTTACCCTGCTATGCAGCAGGATGGAGTCTACTCAATTGAAAATATTCATGTTTTAATTTGTCTATTTAACAGGGTTCACATTCGTGAGAGACTTATTCAATTTTAAGATATTATTCGTATAATGGAGTTTGAATAAGCTTAATAATTCTTACGAAATGCTGTTTTCCATTGGAGGAAACAACACCAAAGTCACCGTTTGAGAAATGGTTAGATTCTCGAAATTGGGCATCTGAAATCTTTATAATCTCAGTTTTCCAAGTGCGTGTGTTTTGACCAGAAGTTGTAATATCAACACCCCTTCTTGCATAGACAGCACTATCACTTTGTCCTGCAGGAATAATCCCATTATACAAAAGTTTTAAAGTGCTGTCATTATCAAAGAAGGTAACCTCAAAGGCTATTTCTTTATCGGTTGACTTAATAATACCCTTATTTGTTCTTGCAAGAATCATCTTACCTATTGACGAAGCACATGTAACAACATTTCCATTAACATCCTCAACCTCTGTAAAAAATGCATAGCGGTCACGTGCAGGGTCGTCCAAAAATGAAAGTTCTCCCATTCCACTCATAAACTGCTTGTCATCATCATGATGTTCAAAGTCAATATAATACATTGGGGTAGAAGCTACCGACTGTGATAAGTTACATGTCGCTGTAAGGTCATTTGTATCAATAGGAATAACCTTGTATGAGTGGTACTCTTTAGGATTAACGGTGCGGTCGATATAGCGGTTTGTATTACACTGGTCAACAAGCGTATCATCTCTGTAAATTGCATAACGGCTGATTGCATTGTTATCATCCTTAGAAGCGGTCCAATCAAGAATGATGCCTGCTCCTTTTCCTGATGCTTTAAGGTCGGTAATATCTGTAGGTGCGTTGTTTATAATAGAAATTCCATTATCATCCCACAAATAATACTTAACGGTCTCTGCATTCAAGGTTTTAAGGTCTGTAATGCTGAAAGTATGTGATGAATATGGCAAAACAATGTTTTTCGTATCATACTTGACATCCACAACATCTCCCAATGCATTTACTGACATTGCAGCAAATGTAAGATTTCCCGTTCTACCCGGAGATGTTACAGTAATTTCTGCGGTAAGTTTATTATCTGTTTCTGTTGCAACAACCTCTCCAACCGTTGCATAAACACCTGAAAGTCCAGGGACTGTAAAAACAAATTCCTTCTCCATAGAAAAGTTTCCAATTGTTACAGTTGCAGTAAGTGTTGCCATATCATCGAACTCACCACAGTTAACGGTTGCTTTTCCATCAGATACTGAAATTACATTAGAATTGTTACTTGTCCAAGTGATTGTTGCCCCGTGAAGAGAACCAACCGTAGGAACAGTAAAGTTTTCCTTAACTCTAAAAGTTTCGGGAATACCCGGGATTGAAAGAGCACTTACTTCTTCTTCAACATTTTTATGGTCAACATGCTCTGAAACTATGAGATGATATACCTTTGTAAATGGTACGCCACCATATACTGAGGTTACTGTAAGGTCAACTTCTTCATCTGTCTCGCCAGGGTGTGCTATTACCGCACCATCTGCACCAAGTTCAAGAATTGAAGAATTGCTTGTTTCCCAGCTTAGTGTTGAAGCGTTTTTCTCACCTATCAAAGGAAGTGTAAAATTTGAAGCAACCTGGCCGGTTACAAGTTCATCTATAACAAGTGTTTCAACATCTTCCTTAGCCTTAAAATATTCAGGAGCATCTAGACATTCGAGTTTTATATTGTCAACAACTGACATTGTTGCAAAGGAATTATGTGAATGCCTTAATGATAGATATCTAGCAAGTGAAACACCATTAAGATTATTAATACTACAGGGTTCTGTTTCGGCAACAAGTACAGTATCTCCCTCTTTAACGGAGAGGGTATATGTTTTTTCAATCCAATCCGTTGTAAGAGCATAGGTTAGGTTTTTATCAAGAATATTCCCTGTATAGACAACCTCCTTTGATTCTATGCCTTCACTATCTGTTGAAACGGTGTAAATTTTTTGCTCATTTTCTGTGTTTTCAACTTCAACAGTTGCAACATCAAGTTTATTTTCATTTGCTAGACTTACGCGAACGGCACCGCTTTGAGCATTGTAGTTTGATGTACCAAATGGCTCATTATTAGGAAGCAACATATCGAAGGTAATTCGACTATCACCAAAACTACTAGTATCAAGAGGGATTTGAACCGTCTTTTTATCTGTTGTAAAATTATGTGGAACTGAAGAGCCTTTCTTTGTTATTTTAACACTATGAATATAGGTTGCAAATTCAGGGTCTCTATTTACAGAGTCATAGAAATTTGGATCCGAATTTATCTGGGTAGCTGTATATGGAATAGTTGGGATACCAAGAGTGAAATTAAGTATATCAGAGCCACTTGAGAAAACTTGACTGAAGTTAGCATCTGTAACATCGAACTTCCAGGTCATCCATTTGTCCGTCTCTATATCATCGCCGGAAAGTGTTTTTGATGTGCCTGATCCATCGGCTTTTTTATAACCAAAGGTCATACTCTTCGCCTTATCGGATGGGGTCATATAATACTCAATCTCAACCTCAAAGTTGTTATCCGTATTTCTAAATAGTGTGGGGTCAAGCACCCAACGAAGAATATTTGTCCTTGTACCAGAACCGCCACCTATTACATAGGTAAACATTTTTACAGCCTTCTTACCCGCAATTTCCTCATATAAAACGCTCGCATCACCGTTACCACCATTATATTCAAAATGACATCCTCCGACGATGTATGGATTGCTACTATGTGAGGGAATATTTGCATGGTATTGAAGTTCAACACCATGTGAGTTTGATTCGCCATTTATTTTGCTGACTGATGAAATGTCATTGAACTGCATATAGCAGATATTGTCTGATTTAACAGACAATGCTTCATCTGTTATTTTTGCTTCAAACTGAGATGTTTGTTCGGGGATATAGTCTGATGAAATTGCACCATCTGCATCACCTGCAAAATCTTCTGTATAAATCGTCCTCCATGTATCTTTAGCATCTATACTTAAGCTGATGCACAAGACTGCTATCATCGATAGTAATAGTGCCTTCAATATAACTTTTTTAATTTTTTTCATAATTTTCCACCTTTATACTCAAAGTAATTTGATATTAATATAACACTACTATCATTTCAGTTACATAAGTTCTGTTGCAGTTTAGAAATACCATAACACTATTCTCTGCAATCTCGACAGGACCGTTCTTTTGAGGAATATTAGTAGGATTAACATCTGAAATTGAGCCCAATCTTATCGAATCATTTCTTACATCATTTACAGTAACGGGGATTTTATCCCATCTAATAACTATAGGAAGAATTTTACCAACCTGTGAAACGAGTGAGTCAGGCGACGTAAGAGTGATTGTAGTTCCACAAACTGAGTAAAGGTGAGAGAATATAATAATTGGAGTTCCACCAAGAGTGCCATTTATGGTTGGTTCAGGCTTATCAGCAAGATGTAGATAATTAATACAACCTAAAAGCTTGTTTTCATAAGTTGAAATTCTCACAACATCTCCACGCTTAGTTCCGGCGGGAATAATACCTTCTGAAAATTCGGGATATTCTATATAACCACCACCGAGGTATCCGCAAAGAGTTTTATGATATTCACCGTCAATCTTTTTATAAGAAATGGAATCTACAAGGAATAGATTGGTGTCGTTATACGCAAGAGTATTATGGTTAACAAGAACAACAGCGGGAATACGGTTTTCGTCAGAATCATAAATCATAGCTTTGCCAGAGTGTCTTACAGACGTCCTATTTACAGAAGCATATGGTTCCTCAAGGTCAACCCCGGAAATTTTTACAAAGCAAATTGTTCCATTGTCATTCCAATATCTATAGTTAAAACCACCATAGCTTTGGTCGTCGGTTGTATACCACGCTGAGCCATTGAAGTCAAGAGAAAATCTTTCCTTGTCGAAACCATACTCATTAGCGGTGTTATCGTAAGCAAATTCAAACTCGGAAATCTCGCCATCACCATTTATTGTAACACGAACAACCTGTACGATGATATTTCCATCCTCGTCATAAAGACGCGGATCTTCCAAAATATCTTTTCCTGTTTTACCCCTTACACCATTGAGCTTAAGTGATTTTTTTGTTGTAGCTGTTACAAATGTGTTGTTGCTGAGGAGAAGTCTAACCTTTGCAGAATTTTCATCAGCATATTTTTCATCGTTTGGAATAGCCTTTGTAAGAAGTACATATTCCAAAACTCCATCATTAATCTCCTGAAGTTCTGCAATATTACCTTCCTTATCAAAGTACATATTGTATAGCTTACCTACACGAGGTGTAAGCTTTACATACTTTGAAGAGTCAATGTTTTCATAGCTAGGTGCAAATTGAGAAGTCCTATTCTCAAATTCAAGAACTGTTTTGTCATCACCTTTGACAAAGTCAACAAGAGTATCTTTATAGAGAGAACCGCCAACATAAAGCACGAGATTCTTTTTATTAACGGAAGCTACATAAGTAATAACAACATTATTCCCTATATGCTGGAATTCAATTTCCTTACCATCCTTATAAATAACAACATTTTCATAATCGCCAAGATTAAGCGAGTTGCCATACTTACCTGAAATATATGGACCCTCACGTACGATGCTTGATACAAAAATATTTTCGTATTCCTCAACAATAACAAGGTCGTAAACATTATCATTATTGTTATCAATCAAGCGGATAAATCCCATATCGGGTTGGATGTGTGAAAGAGAATAACCATTGTAGAGAGCATTGTTATAGATTACATCTGCATAGCTTGAAAACTTTACAACTACATTACGATTGTTTTTCTTATATACGATTGTATTCATATCATATCTTGCATCATCAGTAGCAAGCTCGGAAGCCTTAATCTCGAGCATTGTATTGTTGTCCCCAAGACCGGCCCAAATAATTGTTTTTGTGTTGTTTTCCCATTTGTAATGGAACTCAACATTACAACCTACAAGTCCTGTTAAATCACAATCGGAAAGAAGGTATTCAACACCGTCTATAGTTGCAGCCTTATTGCTTGGTTCTGATTCAAGAATAGAAACAATACCATTACTTTGCATGCGTCCCTTGCCGTAGTAGATATTGTTCGTTTTTTCAAAAAGCTCTTTACCATTCCAATTATTGAAAATGGCCTCTCCATCAGCCTTATATGCTGCTTCTTCGAATATCTTTCCGCGACCCGCGTTATAAAGAAGTTTCATAGCGTTTTGTGCAGTTATAGGAGCTGTTATATCACCAATTGCAAGATTATTTGTAAGGTTAAGTTTCTGTGCCATAGCAACATAAGCGTTCATATCATTTCCATAACGAGCTAAGACAAAGTCCTTATATCCGAGAATGTCAACAATTATCTTAGCTGCCTGCTGATATGTAATAAAATTATTGGGAGAAAATGTGTTTACTGATGTTCCGCTTATCAGCCCTGCCTGGTAAAAATACAGAATTTCATTTTTATAGAGAGTATCTTCATTTACATCAACAAATACAATTTCAGATGCAGGATATTCAACTTCTGCAAAGCCTGCAACCCTAAAAAGTGTACCTACAAACTGCGCTCTTGTTACACGGCTATCGCCTTTCAAAAGCGTAATATCCTCGCCGATAAAACCAAAAGCTGTCAAGATATCATATTCTGTCGACGCAAGCTGAGTCTCACTTGCGGGTGCAACTGTTGTCGTAAGCGTTTCCGTTGCCATTGCTCCAAATCCTGAGGTTATAACCGATAATGACAAAACTAACGCAAGTAACTTTTTTCTAATTTTCATAATGTATCGTTCCTTTTCCATCATCATATTGCTTCTAATAACAAGGCTATAATCTTTGCGGCCTGTGCGCGTGTGAGAAAACCCTTAGGCTGATAGCTGTTGTCCTCAAAACCGTTTAATATGTTAAGCCTTTCAAGCATATGAATACTGTCCTTTGCATAATCACTTATTTCGCCTTCGTCTGAAAATAGAGTGGGATTTACTTTGCCCTCGGGCTCTTTGTCGAATTTTGTGATTATTCTTGCAACAATAACTGCAACATCTTCACGAGTAATGTTTGTGCCTTTGCCAAAAATTTTGTCTGAAAGTCCGTTTGCGATTCCACTCTTATTAGCAGAAGCAACGAATTTGTAAGACCAGTCCTTATTTTGAACATCTGTAAAATCACATTCTGCATTATCATCATAAAGAGCTGTTGCAGAAACAATCATTTTAACAAACTCATCTCTTGTTACATTCTTATCAGGAAGGAAGGTGCCATCTGCGTAGCCTGAAACATAGTTTAAGCTGTATATTGAAGAAATATAGGAATAGGCCCAATGTGTTTTTGCAACATCTTTAAATTCTGTTTTAGAATTAGTATTCTCTGTAGATGGTACGTCAACACTGTTGTAGGAGTTCCCCATACCAAATGACTCCCCACCTAAGCCACCACTACCTTGGCTGCCAACACTATCATCGAGTTGTAAATAAACTGTATTTACGGCCGTCGTAAATGCTGTTGTGATATCCTTGGGAACGGTAAATCCCTTGGAGTAAATCTGACGAACAACCTTTTCCTTATTTGCATTTGAGAAGTTGTTGTACTTATTTAAAATCTCAGTCGGCAAACTAAGAACATATACATATTTTGCAACAACTTCGTCAAGTTCGTCTATATCTGATTCATTTATTATAATAAGTGCGCAGTACTTTTTGATTGTATCAATAAGTGTCGCGCAGTTCTTGATCCCCGTCGTGTTATATGTTGTCTTTACTGCCAAAACCCTATTATATATGTCAGAAGCATTTTCAACATAATCAACATCAGTAATGTCTATGTCAAAAAATCTTACCTGCGCTTCAACCCTTTCTCTTAAGCCGGTGGCATTAGCAGTGCTTTCTGCAAGGTATACAATGATGTCGGATTTAATGTAGGCATCTCTCACTATATCAAGAGTCGAAAATGCACCGCCATACTCTGTTGTACGCGTGTTAATTAAAGCATTCATTATCTTTTCAGAAATGGCAGGGTCATCAGCAACTTCGATTTGAAGCGCATCCTTTACTTCATTAATAATGCCATCTATTGCATCAGCCGTTGCAGCCGCATTAATTCTTTCAAGAATATTTGTTGCTTTACTCGGGGTTATGATAGTAATTATTTGAGTTTCACTACAGTTAGAAGCCATATAACCATTTCCCTGAATTCTCAACTTATACTCGCCATTAAGTGCAGAAAGTGAATTGGTTATAGGAAATTCAACCTTTGTTTCTCCCTGTCCAGAAGGAACATATATTTCTGCAGTTCGTACAAAATCCGAGAAAACAGGAGAAACAACATTGCTTGGATATAATGCTATGGTAACCTGTTGATGATAATCTGCAGGCGTTGTGAAATAAATCACAATTTTATTATTTGTGTAGTCACCGTGCCATTTCATATTCATTGTAGGAGTGATGGGTTCAGCCGCAAAAGCAGTGCCGCTAGCCATCAAAACACATAAAAGACAGCAAAAAATACTTTTAAATAACTTTTTCATACTATTTATTCACCTTTTCTATCTTTATATTTGATATATAGGTATCCTATGCACCGCCCGAAATCTTAAAATCGGTTTCATATCTACCTATGCTTTCAAAGTTCCCGCTATCAATTACTACAGTAGCGGTTTTCCATTTGTTTGTACCCCTCCTATTTACAATCTTCTTACCATTATAAATAAGAGTTGCTTCGTGATTAGGATTTTTTACCCCCCTAGTATAAGTGAGTTTTATTGGAGTCTTGTCATTATCAAGGTAATCAAAAGTTATTTTAACTGAATCATCAACGGTATCAACAATTTCCGGGTTAATGGCAACAAAGATTTCCTTTCCTATTTTAACACGAACAGCGGTTCTGCCGTCAATCTCAACCTCATCACTTTCACAATCAAGAGTTTTATAGCTTACACGTTCAACATCATCATTGATTTTATATCTACCGCCCTTGGGAATTTCATTCTCAACAATTTCACTATAGTCATAAAATCCTATGCCAAGAACGCCCTTATAAACCATACCCCAGTCCATTATGTGTCCATACCACGATAGATGTGCATGCCCATGATATGGGTGGGAAAGATTGCCGATTGTCGCAGAAAGCCATGCAATGTTAAAAATTTGATGTGTTTCAAGGCTTACGAGCGAAGCAAACGCGTTATCAGTTGCACAAAACTTATTACTTGCATCGGGGAAACAATGGTTTATGTTTACTGCAGGCTTAGCTTTTGGGAAGAAATAATACTGACGATGGGTCCCGTCTTTTCTAACTCGCATAAGACTGCCATTATCATGCAATACTGGCCAACCTTCATTACCCCATGCAATCAAATAGAGATATTCACCGTCAAAAGACCAGCTTTCGTGAGTAAATGTTTGAATTGCCGCATTATTTTTCCAAACACCTTGGTTAATATTGAATGCATCACCCGTTTTGATATTCATAATATTTGAACGGTCTTCTATATCGGCATACTGGTAACCGCCTGAAATATTACCTTCGTGGGCAAAGAAAACAAGCTCGTGAAAAACAGGGTTTACCTGAAAGTGATTTATATTACCCTTATCTCTATTAGGCACCTTGTAGAATTGAACATCAAAATTATTGTCGGGAACGCCCGGAATTGAATCCTCTGAAATATGGAACACAACAACTGTGGCTAATTCACTCGGGGTAGGATTTTTGAAAAAATTATAGCTGTCATATAGATCTCCCGAGAAGCAAGTTCCGTCATTTGAGATAAGTTCAGTGGATGTAGTAACCCCCTTGGGATATGTATAAACTACCTTGCTTTCAAAGTTGGGGTCATCAGGGTCAACCATACACAGTATGTTGTAACCGTTCATTGTGCTATGATAGTAAATCATTCCATTTTCTGCAACTATACCATCACAGTCATTACCGCTTGCCACGCCCTTCGCATAGAACTGCATTAACTGAGTCTCCACATTATATATATATAGGTAACCTGTGCGTGTACCGCAGATAAACCGCTTTCCGTCAGGAAGCCAAGATTGCTCTGTAAGATAATTACGCATAAGCTCTTGTCCAAAGAAGTTTATGTATTTGTAGGTTCTTCCTGTTATATTATCAGTAATTGTAATGTAAGGATTTTTACGTGGGGTTTTATAATATATTGCGTTCAACATATCATTGTTTAGCTCTGCCACAGCAAGGTCCCCAAAGAAGCCATTGTCAAACATTTGCATAACGTATGGTATACCGGGCTCGTATTCAAACGCAAGCACATCACTGATAATTGAAGCAAGATTGTAAGTTATCGCAGGTGCTTTATCAAACAAGAAAAAGCTGTCCTTTTTTATAATACCGATAGAAAGAGCATACTCAACAATGTTTTCCTCTTTACTATAATCTATACCCATAGCATCCATAAAAGTCTTTAAAAGTTCACCTTGCGTCATTGTTTTTCCACTTGCTTCGGCAGGCACACCTTTACCATTCATCGCAACTTTGTTTGCCCAAGAAATTATATCATACGAGCTTGCCACTTTATGTAGCTTTTCTTCAGCAAATTCGTCAGAACCCGGCTTTATAAGCTTTCTTGCTGCAAGTGTACGGATTTTTTCAGGACCCAATGTCTTTATTTGCGAAACAGTTCCCTCTCGCTTGTGTTTGGAGATGTTTACAATCTCAACCTTACGGAATGCATTGTATGCACCATTTTGAATTCTGAAGGATGCACCATTGTCGTAGCTATTCATAACAATGTCTGTAGCAACAACAGTTTTTGCATACCATCCGGGATTTGTACCAGGTTTTACAAGCTTTTCCTGATACATATCACCATTTGTTTTTTGATATTCAAGATAGTACGAACCTTCAGATGGGCCAAAGTCATAATAGACAATGGACACCATAAGGTCATCCCCTTCTTGATAAAACTCCTTATCTACGCTTATGTAAACACTATTCGGACTATACTGCTTCCTTGCTTCAAGACCATCAAGGTAAACAAGCTCGAAATAATATGGGTCGGTCGTATCTGTAATACCAAGCGAAATGCCATCAAAAAATGAAGCATACCTACTCTCAAGATTACCATACATATTAATATAAGCACTATCGGGCGCAGTGAAAGCAAGATACTCTTTTTCAGTTTCCGCAACCGCTGCAAATGTTTGCATATAATCAGGGACAAGCACTGTGAGCATTACAATTGAAAGCAGGACAGCTAAAAGCCTTCTTTTTTTCATAAAATTTCTTCCTTTCTCATCTCACTAGGAATTGTAGGAAATCATACATTCCCACCTCTATACTTATTCAATCTTTAACTGAATAATCGAATTGTCAACACTTGTTAAAAATGTTTATTTTGTGTATAATGTCAATGATGGGTGACACTTCTTATAAAAAAAATAAAGTAACAATATACAACAGGTCACCATTTGGAAGCTCTAAAGGTCCGTGGGGACATGTAACCGGCACAAGGTACGCTTCGCCAAATGAATTTCCACCAGGTTTTGCCCTCGTCACTGCTGTATGAAATAATGACTTTTCCAAACGGATATACATGGCCGATTCGGTAACCCGAGCCATCCGAAGTAATTATGAACGGGATTCTCGCTTTTACATATCGTAGTAACCTGATTGATTTTTACTTGTGGCATTTTACTCCACTCCTTGACATATATACTATTTTTATGATATATTTGATTATATCAAGTGACAAATACATTTGCAATTAACAAAAGGCACATATTTATTTTGATTTTGTCCTTTTTGTTAATGCTTTTTGGGGAAAGGAGCAAAAGCAGTGAATTTAACAGCAACAAATAAATCGCTTATGCATTCAACCAAAATAGCAATTGATGATATTTTATTACATATATCATTAACACAGGACTCCGTTGTGAATCCTGCATCTTATACTTCGGAATCGCATTTTCACGCGCAATATGAAGTACATTATATTATAAGTGGAAAATTCATATTCCAGTTTGAAAACGAAACAATTTGCGCCGAAGGTAACACGCTTGTGATAATCCCTCCAAATGAACTGCATTCGGTTTATGGCGATGCTAACGCAAAGAATAACAAAAAGCTTTGTTTCGAATTATCCATTTCCAAACACACTGATTGCGGACAGCTTTATGAGGAGTATTCTGCCTTGCTCGCTTGCATAACCACACATTTCATTAAACATACAGATATGACGTTGTTTCATCATTTAAATGAGGCTTTTTGTTCAAATTCCGAAATTATAAGTCACTATAAAACAA
>CAZYYT010000034.1:0-7202 GCA_964651775.1 uncultured Oscillospiraceae bacterium
TCCCTGTTAGGATGATTAAGCCTTTCCTCTTCGGTAATCCATCCGTTTTCTACAGTTTTATAAAGACGCATTTGTGAAAGTACGGCTTCGGGAATTTTACCGGGTTTCTTATCCTCCTCCGGCGTTGTGTCAAGTGCTTTAATTTTTTCAATATAATCAATATAGATTTGATTTTTATCTATACAAGCAACCCCAAGTGCACCAGCAACCTCCTTAACCCTGTTAACATAGTTCATAAATGCCGAGGTTTCACTGTAGGTAGACCCACAGGTTGCAACAGTTGTAAATACCGGGGTAACACCTTTGGCGCGCGCCTCTGTTACATATTTTGTAAGATAATCTTCCATTTCATCAAGACTTGTTCCTATGGTTTCCTTCTGTGTTACACCATTTTCATCAACATAGGTAAAGTATTCTTCAGGCTTAAAGTAATCATTTCCACCAAAGCAGATAAACAAATAGTCGCCGGCTGTCATTTTAGGCTTAATTTTTGTCTGGTAATAATTATGGTAGAAGCTTTTTGCGCTATTTCCACCGACAGCCTCATTAATTACCTCTACATTTTCGTTAAACATATCCCCAAAGTAATAGCCCCAACCTTGCTGCGGGTAATCCTGTGGCTGATAGTTCATCTCGTGTGATGCACCTGCTATGTAGATTGTGCGTTTACCCTTTTTACCACCTACAGTTGCAACAAACTCAAGTGTTTTTCCGTTTACGTATGCAGTAAGTGTAACTGCAACACTTTCATCACCACGCATTACAACACCTTCTGTTGAAATGGCTGAAGGGTTACTTGATGTCCATGTAACATCATATTCTACACCCTTAACAGTTATTGATTTCATAAGATTAAGGTCTTGAATAACAGATGACGCACTTTGCCCATTTGAAATGGATTCCCAGTTAAGCTTTGTTTCGATAGTGTCGTTATCGTACTTTATAACGACATTGTCTATAGTAGGCTCATGCCCAAGGACGGTGTTAAATCTGGGAACTAATATACCAAGTGTAGGACAGCTAGTAAGATTATCACTTCCCGGTATTATAAATTCACTTGAATAATATGTTGTGTCGCCTGATTTTGCAGTGAAGAAAAGCGCCTTACCATCATAATAAATTCTGTAAATACCTTCATCAAAATCCATATTTACTATTATATTATGCCACTCTTCATCATTGCGGGCAGGCATTTCCATAAGGTTATCTGTGTTTGTATATACGCCTTTTATATCACTTGTTTTACCTAGTAGATTTGGTGTGCCGCTTGCCTTTTCATAAATAAGGTCATCCCCAAGCTTTAAACTTGGTGAAAGTACGTTGTAATCCATACCAAAGTTATTTTGTTGTACACGAAAGCCAAAGCCGGCAACTGCAAAGCAAAGACCTTCACCTGCATAGAGGTTTCCGTTAGATGGCTGGATAAAATCAAGACTTAAGGTGTAGTTACCAACAAGCTTACCATCAATCTTTTTTATGCTTTCATAAGGCTTAAAGTACATTGATGATTGACCGGGCTGCTCTGCACCTGAATAACAGGGCTTTCCTGTTTCTTTTATGAACCAAATGTTTTTGCCTGCTGAAACGACAGCGTCTCCTGAAATATAATTACCCATTTCATCGCAAGGAAACCAGCGCTTCTGCCTTGTTACGTCAGTAGGCACATAACCTATAAGATAATGCTCTGTAATTCCTTTATTATCAAATGAATAGTGCTTTACATTAAAACCATTTTGTGTAAGGTTTGCAGCATCAATTTCCACTTTTTCTGCTTCTGTTACATACATGCGAAGCCTTTCACCAATGACTGCAAATGCCTTATTGTCGGGGTTTTGGGTAGTCGGTTTTGCAATTGTTTTAAAATAAGAGCCAATTGTCTCTTTCCCGGTAAGAGAGGCATCTTCACCCGTATAGCCAAGCTTATTAAAGGGTGTGCCAACCTCAACACTATCAAAATTTTCTTGATAAACTACCGTTCCGCCCATATTTTCTATGGTTAATACATCGCTATTTGCAAACGTTTGCAATTGTATAAAAGAAAAAAACATGCTTAATATTATGATTGCAGAAACTAACTTTTTCATTTTTTATTCCCCCCTCTTTAAAATACACTTATTATACATCTCGGCTTGTTTTATTTCAATTGATGTATTACACAAATTATCAACTTTATTTTTGTTCATAATAAACAAAAGGGATGCGGTAGACTTGCCACACCCCTCCCCTGATTAAATTATTTTATAAAGTCTTCGGGTTTTACAATACCAAGGTTTCTTACAACAAAATCTGTTGTAGTACCTGTCTTAAATCTAATATTCGCTTCTGCCGTTTTACCACCATTGTAGATGTTATTTACATTAAGGTTTACAAGCTTTGAACCAAGGTATGCATTGATATCAAACATATAGGTTTTAAATTCACCAACATTTTCTGCTGTAGCGGCAAATACTCTATCCTTAGTAACCTTGTAGCTTGTATTTGAAACACCGGACTGCGGGTCATAAACGCTTATAATCTGGTTTACTCCATTTTTGTAAGGAACACTCTGTGTAACAGCATTAAATCCACTACCGTTGTCAATGTTTACACCGCCATCATCTCTGCTTGCTGCTGAGGTTGCTTCACTTTCAACTGAGCTGTGGAGATGGTTATTAAAATCGTTCTTTACAGGGAACTGAATAAACTGAGCATCAATTGTGTTATTTGCCTTAAGCGTTGTTATTACAAGATATTCACGAATTGTTTCGTCATCAAAGGCATCTACAATTGCAAATGGTTCCATCGTGGTATAACGTGCGTATTGCTTGTCTGACGCTATACCAATCGCATTATCTTTAGTTGTACCAAGTCCACCTGATATTGCAGATGTTAATTCATTACTTGGAATCTGTACAGCTGATGTCATGAGCAGTCCTGTGTTATCTGCCATAAACATAAAGTTTGCAGTGTTTGGTGATGCATACCTTGTTTTGTAGGTTGTATATGTAGCAGGCGTTGTTAATACATCCTTATTTGATACGAAGAAGTACTCATTATCAAGGATGTGGCCACCATTGTCACTAAGTGCACTATGCGTTGTTATACCGTTAGCCTTTTCATTAAGTGCAGCACTTGTCTGTACTGACTGCGTCTGCTGACCAATTCTACTTGGACTTGTTTGAAGGTCATCAAAAGAAATATACTTAATGAGTGATGTATCTGCACCTGCTGTAATGCCTTCACTTATTAAGTCTCCACTTCCGATGCTATAGATATGCTCACTCTTACAAAGGCTTTCATCACTTTCAAGTTGGTCGATAGTTGTAAAGAGCTTATCCGTGTAGGTTGTTTCGTCTACAGTTGCAATCTTGTTACCATCACGATATACATCATAAGCTGCTGCACCATCAATTGCGTTCCAAGAAAGAATAACACCATTTGCTTTTTGAGTTGCATCAAGTCCAACATATGCAAGTGTTGACACGCTACAAAGTGGCATGAAGTTTGTACTATCCCATATAAAAAGCATAACCTTGCATCCCGTAGGAACTTCCCCTTCGATTGTACAAGAAAAATCTTCATTACCCAAGCTTGTTAAGTTTACAAACTCAACACCTGATTTTTCAAGCTTTTTACCGTTAAATACACCTGCAACAACAAATGCCTTATTTACAAGCTGGCCTAATTTTCTTGAAATTTTGCCGGAAATTATTGTATTAGTCCCGTCAAAAGACATTTCTGCTGACAATATATTAACTGCTTCTGCGTCCTTTGCAAACGCAGAGTCCTTTAGCGCATCTTTAAGAATTACAAGATCTGTATCGTTAGAATTATAAAGCTCTGTCGCAAACATATTTGCAAGCCTTTGTGCACCGTTTACATTGAAATGTGTTGCATCATTATTTCCCTGTCTGAAGGAATAGTTTGGATGTGCAATAACCTCTGCCTCTGTAAAACCAAAGGTATTCATAAGGGTATCCTTCATCATGTACATTTCATTTACAACTGCTTCAGGAATCGGTTCACCTGTTGAAATTCCTGACTGTGTTTGGTCAATATAATTAAGATTAGCTTTACGAAGATCTATAAGTGCAACTTCTTGTGATGTTGCAAGCTGACGCATTTTGTCAATGTACTCATTCATAGAATTGTACTGACGACCATTTGTCGGGAAGGTTACAAGTACGGGGATTGCACCCTTCTGTCTTACTGCTTCAAAGAAAAGCTTAAGGTTTGCCTCGTACTCTGTTATATTAGCACCAAACTTACGTGTAACACCGTCATATCCCACAAATATGGTATCTTTACTTGCAGAGCTACAATCATTTGTACCAAGCGATATAAGAAGATAGTCCCCTTCCTTTATGTCTTCTCTAAATGACGGGAAATATTTTTCATCCCAATAGAAGCTTGCAGTTGTTTCACCTGTATGGGCAGTATTTATAACCTTTGCACCATCAAAATATTCCTCAATATAGTGTGCCCAACCCTGCTGTGGGAACCAGCTTTCAGGCCAATCACAAACAAGTGAGTCACCTGCTGTGTAAACAGTTGGTATAATTGTATCCTTTATTACAAAAGGTGCAAGTGCTTTAAGTGTACTATCTTTTGAGTTATAGATATCCTTTGCAACCCATCTTGCAAGCATCTTCGCACCATTTATGTTAAAGTGATATTCATCAGTGCCATCACGAAGGCTTGTGTTGGGGTGATTTAAGATTTCGTCATCAGTTAAGCCAAAGTTTTCCTTTACCTGATATGTCATCATGTCATCCATGACTATTTCAGGTACTGCATTTCCCGTTTCAGTGGTAGAATCAAGGTCTGTTATATTTTTGATATATGTATTTTGAATAGTGTTAAGGTCAATGCAAGCAATGTTATTTGCGCTGGCAACCTCTTTCATTTTTGCAACATATGTAGAGCGAATACCTATACTTTTTCCTGAGTTTGCAAGTGTTACAAATACAGGGGTCGCATTTTTTGCCTTGATATCATCTACATATTTTTTAAGATATTCACCATAAACCTCTACCGTAGTAGCAGTTGGGTAGCCTGTGTTACCATCATTAGTACCAAATGATATAAACACATAGTCGCCACTTTGAAGCTTTGATGAAATTTTTGCGTTAAAGAAGTTTTCATAGAAGCTTTTCGCACTTTGTCCACCTACGGCTTCGTTTACAACATCTATACCACTAAAGAATGAGCTTAGATAGTAACCCCATCCCTGCTGCGGATAGTAGCTTGGTGAGTAGTTTGACATATGTGAATCACCGGCAAGATATATTGTGTTTTTCCCACTTTTACCACTTACAACCACGTTAAATACAACTGTCTGTCCGTTTGCTGTGGCAGTAAGAGTTACAGGAATGTCTTCATCTCCACGGACAACAACACCTTCGTTGGAAATAACCGCGGGTGCGTTTGACTGCCAAGTAACATCATAGTTTATACCACCTAGAGATAAAGTATTTACAAGGTTAAGGTCCTGTATAACAGAATCAATGCTCTGTCCGTTTGAAATGTAGTCCCATTTAAGCTTTGAGTTTGCAGTTTCTTCATTGTATTTAATAACAATGTCATCAACCTTAGGCTCATTACCATCAAAAAAATTATAACGAGGAGCCGAAAGCACTGGATTAATAAGATTTTTCCTGCTTGGAAGCGGTAAATCACTTATGTACTTTGATGAAGTTGTTTGGAAGAATACAGGCTTTCCGTTATAGTAAAGTCTGTAAATGCCTGCATCGTAGTCCACCATTACAATTGCTTCATGCCACTGATTGCCTGTACGCCTCATAGTATCCTTAAAAAGTACAAGGTCATTTTTATTATCAAGAACACCTACAGTTTCGGCACTTTTTGCAACGAAAGTGTTATCAGGGCTTGACTGTGGCAGGTATGTTTTTACGTCATCATTGTATGTTTCATAATGATGATTTGTATCAACACGAATAAAACTTTCTCTAAAATAATACTGACCTGCTACACCAAGGTTACCAAGTGAAAGTGTAAAACCGTCATCCCCACTCCACGCTTCTGTACGGGGGTTCATAAATTTTAAACCATATGTAACAACACCAATGATGTTACCATCTTTGTCCTTTTTTATATCATCTTTAGGCACATTGATAGTAGTGTTTGTTTGCGCTGCCGCCTTGTTTGCAGTTGTTGTTTTTCCTGCTTCCTCATATTCCCAAGGGGTGCCATCGGGTTTAAACCAGAAGCTGTTTGTGTTTGTTGCCACAGCATCATATTCATAACCTGTAGCATCTTGATTAGCCTTTGTACCGTACCAGTATTTCACACCACTCTCGTTTACGATGAGGTATGTTTTTCCACCATACTCTTTAACTACAGCCTTTTTTGTTTTATCTGCTATAGTGTAATCATTACCATTAGCTAAAATCTCTTCTGCTTCTTTTGTGGTAATGTATGCACGAGATGTAACCTTTACATCATAGCTTAGGGCCTTATTATCCACATCGTCTTGTTTAGCGGCAGTTTGCACATTGTAGGTGCTTACCGCTTCAGTAGATGCGTCACTTAACGTAAAACCAAGTTCTGCAAGTGTTTTACCTGCGTCCTCCGGGTTATCAAAATTCTCCTCAAAGAGAACTTTTCCGCCAAAATCAGCCATTGTTACTGTATCTGTGGCAAATGTTGTAATCTCAATTGCCCCAACAGTGCTAAAAACCATAACTAATGTTAAAACAGCTGACAAGATTTTTCTGATATTCATATCTTCTCCTCCTTTTTTCTCTTGTTTATTTTACCACTTTTTTAACTATTTTTCAATTGACATATCTGTTAAAAAAAAAGCCTTATTTTATGCACATTGCACAAAATAAGTCTTTTTTTATTAACCAATAAACATTGCGTCACCGAAACTGAAAAATCTGTATTTTTCTTCTACTGCGTGCTTGTATGCATTAAGCACATTTTCCTTTCCTGCAAGCGCGCTTACAAGCATCACAAGAGTAGATTTTGGCAGATGGAAATTTGTGATAAGGGCATCTGTCATTTTAAACTCATACCCCGGATAAATGAAGATATCCGTCCATCCACTTTGGGGCTTAATCTCCCCTACTACAGACGCACTTTCAATACTTCTACAGCTTGTTGTACCAACGCATATTACCCTGCCACCATTGTTTTTGGTGCTATTTATAATTTCAGCAGTCTCTTTTGAAACAGTATAAAATTCAGAATGCATTTTA
>CAZYYT010000034.1:7212-14724 GCA_964651775.1 uncultured Oscillospiraceae bacterium
ATCTTCTACCTTTACAGGCCGAAATGTGCCAAGTCCAACGTGTAGCGTTATAAATGCAAGTCTTACACCAAGTTCCTTTATTTCTTCAAGAAGCTCCTTCGTAAAGTGAAGCCCTGCCGTAGGTGCGGCCGCACTTCCATTGTACTTTGAATAAACTGTTTGGTATCTTTCCTTATCTTCAAGCTTTTCTTTTATATAGTGCGGAAGTGGCATTTCACCAAGCTCATCCAAAATATTTTCAAAAATTCCATCGTAGGAAAATTCCACACGCCTGTTTCCATCATCTAATATATCAAGCACCTTCATTTTAAGCTTACCATTACCAAATTCATATTCGGAGCCGATGTGTGCACGCCTTCCCGGTTTAAGCAGAACCTCCCACTCTTTAGTTGAAAATCTGTGAAGAAGAAGTATCTCCACCGCACCGCCCGAATCCTTTTTGGACCCGTAAAGCCTTGCAGGGATAACTCTTGTATCATTAAGAACAAGACAGTCACCTTTTTTAAAATAACTTTTTATGTTGATAAACATATCATCTTTATAATTACCATCATTTTTATTTAAAGCAAGAAGGCGTGATGCTGCCCTGTTTTCAAGGGGGTGCTGTGCAATAAGCTCCTCCGGTAAATAATAGTCAAATTCTTCGGTGTTCATTTTATTCTCCTAAAGTAATATTCGTAAAGTAATAGTGAAGTATCTTGTCGTATGTAAACCCGTTCTCTGCCATACCACGTGCACCCCACTGACTCATCCCAACGCCGTGTCCGTAGCCACCGCCATCTATTGAGTAATTCTGCGAGCCTTCTGCGCTTAATTTTATTTCATTTATCTGTCCATTTCCGTTTAAAGTGCGCAATGTGTAAAGTGGTTTTTTACCTTCTGAAGTTTGTGCCGCATATGGGCCTGCGGCTACACCTGCCGTTGTAATAATAGCGGATGTTGTGTCCCCACTAATGATAAATCTTTGGCTGTAAAGTTCAAGCACAGTGCGGCACTTTTCCAGCTTTGTTGTATATTCACCTTCAGTTCCGTGGAAGGTCATCTTCGTTACTCTTCCGCTTGATGTAGTACTATCTATAGTAACATTTTTAAGACTACCTATTGAAGCACCAACATTAGATAGCTTTGCTTCTATTTCATTCTTTGTAAGAGATGTGCTCCATTTATATTTTGATGCCTTATCCGGCTTTTCATATGTATCATTAACACCTTTAAGGTACCCTACTACATTACCCCACACATTTTCTACATTTTCTGTTTGTCCACCACTTGTTGCAAAAAAGAAAAGCGGCACAACCTTTCCTTCATATCTTGCAAGAATACCCTTTGTTTCCAGTGCTGCTTGCCTTGTGTTTTCGTGTTCTGAATCAAATCCCCCATACACCTGACAATGAGTTGTTGTACAAACATCAAACTCATAATCTTTATGTGCATTACCTCTGCAAAGCACGAAATTACGCGCACACACTGCTTGCGCTTTCAGTGCTTCCTTAGGCCATGAATAGCTCATTTCCTTGCCAAGCACACTAGCAACATAATCCTCTGTACTAACAGCATTTATAATATTCATCTCACCGGATGCGCGCCTTTGCGCGATAATATAACCCCTGTACTTTTTCCCATCAAAAGAAATAAGTTTGCCATTTTGTGGCTGAATGGAAATCAATGATATTCCGCTTGCATCAAATTTGCCGAAACTTGCAAACCCTGTTGATCCCATTTCTATGTAAACAGATTCACCTGCCACCGATGTGTATAAAACATCACCCGTTTTAGCATTATATATGATTACACCACCCTCGGAGCTGACTGTAAAGCTTGTCCCTGCATTTTGACCATATTTAAGTCCAACACGCACCTCTTCTCTGTAATCCGATGCATATACACCAATTGAGCTTAATAAAATTATAATAAGCATTGGCAGAATAATCTTATGTATTTTCATGCTCTGTCATTCCTTTCGTTTTTATATGTCAATATAAATATTTTCGACAAAAAACTTCTATTTCCTTTTAATTTATCGAATTACAAATAAAAACCAATGTTTTTTTTGCTGTATTATAGCTAAATAAATTGACATAAATCCATTTTAGTGGTATAATTTAGTGAATTACTATGGATAGATATTTATATTTTGCATGTTATTGAAAGGATGATATCAATGAAAAAACTTAATGTAGCTGTTGTTGGTGCAACAGGTATGGTTGGCAGAACCTTTCTTAAGGTTCTTGAAGAAGAAAAACTTCCCGTAGAAAATTATTATCTGTTTGCGTCAAAACGCAGTTCAGGTACTAAAATAGAATTCATGGGCAAAGAATACGAAATTGAGGAGCTTACAGAAAATTCTTTTGACAGAGGAATTGATATTGCACTTTTCAGTGCAGGTGGTTCAATCAGTGAAAAGTATGCACCTATCGCGGCATCAAAGGGTTGTGTAGTAGTAGACAACTCAAGCGCTTGGCGTATGGATAAAGATGTTCCTCTTGTTGTTCCTGAGGTTAATCCCGAAGACATTAAGAAAAATAAGGGTATCATAGCAAACCCCAACTGTTCTACAATTCAGGCTATGGTTGCACTTAAGCCCCTTGATGATAAATATAGAATTAAGCGTGTAGTTTACTCTACATATCAGGCAGTGTCTGGTGCAGGTCTTGGTGGCTGGAACGACCTTGAAAGAGGTCTTAAGGGTGAAGCACCCCAGAAGTTCCCGCACCCTATCGCTAATAACTGCCTTCCTCAGATTGATTCATTCCTTCCTGACGGATACACTAAAGAAGAAATGAAGATGGTTAATGAAACACGCAAAATCCTTGGCAGAGATGATATTAGAATAACAGCCACAACCGTTCGTGTGCCTGTATTTAACAGCCACAGTGAATCAATCAACGTGGAATTTGAGAAGCCATATGATTTGGCAGAGCTTATTGAGGTGCTTAAAAATGCACCCGGTATTATTGTTCAGGATGATCCTGAAAACGGCGTCTACCCAATGGCAATAAATGCAACAGGCACAAACGAAACATATGTTGGTAGAATCCGCCGTGACGATAGCGTTGAAAGTGGTGTGAATCTTTGGGTTGTTGCTGATAACATTCGTAAGGGTGCCGCAGCAAATGCTGTTCAAATTGCTAAAAAACTTATTGAATACATGGACTAAACTTTTATACAGGAGGTTTTTATATGTCAATACAACCACTTTTTACAGGTTCATGCTGTGCTATTGTAACTCCGTTTGACAAAAACGGAAATCCAGACCTTAATGCACTTAGTGAAATTATAGAATTTCAAATTGAAAACGGAACCGACGCTATCATTGCCTGCGGTACAACAGGCGAAGCCTCTGCAATGGATGATAGTGAGCATGTTATGGTTATAGAGCATATTGTAAAGCAAGTTAATGGGCGCGTTCCCGTTATTGCAGGCACAGGCTCAAACGATACACGCCACGGCATTGCACTTTGCCAAGCGGCAGAAAAAACAGGTGTTGATGGATTACTTATTGTAACACCTTATTATAACAAAACTACGCAGCGTGGACTTATTAAACACTACACTGTTTTGGCAGATAGTGTTAATATCCCGATTATTCTTTATAACGTCCCTTCAAGAACAGGCGTAAACATCTTGCCCCAAACACTTCTTAAGCTTTCAGAGCATAAGAATATTGTTGGCATGAAGGAAGCATCCGGTGATATGAGTCAGGTTATTAAAATGCTTTCACTTTGCGGTGATAAAATTGACTTTTACTCAGGCTGTGATGACATTAACGTTGCCATGGTTGCTATGGGTGGTAAGGGTGCAATTTCAGTGCTTGCCAATGTTGCGCCTAAACAGAGTCATGATATGATGAAATATGCTTTAGAGGGCGACTTTGAGAAAGCAAGCAAAATGCAGCTTGAAGCAATTGACTTAATTGATTCACTTTTCTGTGAGGTTAACCCTATCCCAGTTAAGGAAGCTATGAATATGCTTGGATTTAAAGCAGGTGGTGTGCGTCTTCCTCTTTATGAGATGGCACCCGAAAATGTTGATAGGTTAAGAAAATCCCTCAAAGATTACGGTTTAATCAAATAATTAAAGGGCTGTTGAAAAACAGCCCTTTATTCTAAAGATATGGTGAAAGAGATGATTAAATTTATGACAAGAATTGCATTGGTTGGAATAAACGGTAAAATGGGACAGGTTATCTGCAGAATTGTAGAGGCTAACCCTATAGCAAAAATCAGCTACGGAATAGATTTAAATACTAAAGAAAACAACGGTGTTTCGGTATATAATAGCTTTGCAAATGTAAAAGAGGACTGTGATGTTATAATTGACTTTTCACATCCCTCTTCCCTTGCAGGCTCACTTTCATATGCAGTGGAAAATAAAAAGCCTATTGTTGTTTGTACAACAGGGCTTGATAAAAAGCAGATTGATAGTCTTAAGGAAGCATCTTATAATACACCCGTATTTTTTAGTACCAATATGTCACTTGGTGTAAATCTTATTATTCAGCTTGCTAAGAAGGCTGCAATGCTCCTTTATGAAAACTTTGATATTGAAATAATCGAAAAGCATCACAATCAAAAAATTGATGCACCAAGCGGCACTGCACTTGCTATTGCTGATGCTATAAATAATTCACTTCCTACTGATAATGATTACGTATACGACCGTCACAGCAGCAGAAAGAAAAGAACTAAAAACGAAATTGGAATACACGCAGTTCGTGGCGGTACAATTGTTGGAGAGCACGATGTTTTATTCGCAGGAACTGACGAAATAATAGAACTAAAACACACAGCTACAAGCAAAGAGATTTTTGCAGTTGGTGCAGTTAAGGCGGCACAGTTTGTGTGCGGTAAAGCGCCTAGGATGTATAGCATGGATGACCTAATAAACGAATAAAAGACGGTGAAATTTTATGAAAAGAACTTGTATAGCTGACAGAATTCTTCCCCCCTACACAAAAGGAGAAGAAATATTTAATATGGTTTCGCATATTGTTGGTGGCGCACTCGGTGTTTGCTACCTTGTACTATGCGTCACTTTTTCGATCCTTAATCACAGTGTTATTGGCGTTATTTCGTCTATAGTATATGGTATGTCTGTTATAACACTTTTTACAATGTCAAGCATTTATCATGGGCTGCCTAATTCATTTGCAAAAAGGGTACTTCAGGTGATTGATCACTGCACCATTTACTTTATGATAGCGGGCACCTATACACCGATAGTTCTATGTGCAGTAAGAAGGGTAAGTCCTATAACAGGGTGGTTAGTATTTAGTATTGTATGGGGGATTACTGCAGTCGCTGCAACATTTACTGCAATTGATTTAAATAAGTACAAACGCTTTTCTATGATATGCTATATCATTATGGGTTGGTGCATTGTAGCCTTTTGGAGGATAACATATCAGGCAATCGGCGTGGGGGGCGTAATTTTCCTGTTGGTTGGTGGAGTTCTTTACACGATAGGCGCAATTCTATACGGTATCGGGAGGAAAAAACGTTACGTCCATTCACTTTTTCATATTTTCGTTGATTTGGCAAGCTTAATGCATTTCTTTTGTATATTCTTTTATGTTATATAAGGGAGTAGATTTTTGTGCTTAAAAAAGTCCTTTCGTTTGTAATCATTATTTCGCTTTTATCAACAAGTGCATTCGCAATAAACATAGAATCAGAAAGTGCCTATTTGTTAGACTATGACACGGAAAATGTGCTCTATGCAAAAAATGCTGATAAAATGATGACGCCCGCAAGTCTTACAAAGATTATGACTCTTTATATAATCTATGAAAAAATGGCGGAGGGTAATTTTACGAAGGATACCAGTGTGCCGATTTCCGAGAATGCGGCCACTCTTTCAAATCAATCTGACGCAACCAATATTTTGCTTTTCTCGGGTGATACAATCACGATTGATGAGCTTATAAAGGCAATGACAACTGTTTCTGCATGTGCTTGTGCAACAGTTATTTCAGAATTTATAAGCGGCAGTGAGGGTAGCTTCGCTCTTCTTATGAACGAAACTGCAAAGAGCCTAGGCATAAATGCCTATTTTACAGATGCATCAGGATTGTCTGATTATAATTTAATTTCCGCATCCTCCCTTGCAAAGCTTGTGAAAATTTTTATAGAAAAATATCCCGATATTTTAAACTACACAAAAAGCCCATATGTAAACATAAAGGGCAAAACGTATAAAACAACAAATCTTCTTATAAGTAAAGAAAGAGGATACTTCCTCCCCGATGTAGATGGATTTAAAACAGGCACAACATCGCTTGCAGGAAAGTGCCTTGTATCCACCGCAATTAAGAATGGGCAAAGGCTTATTGCAGTTAATATGAAGGGTGAAACAAATAATTCACGCTACCACGATGCAAAGGAGCTTTTAGGCCATGGTTTTTGGTGGTTTAGCCACCTTAATACATCCATTTTCACCACTGATATAAGAACCTATATAAACGGGGCGGAAATCCCCTGCTACTACTTTTTAGGCAAGGATCCTTCCCTTATGATGATATCGGAAAATCTTAATTATTATGGATTTTTTACTACCTATGACCATGAAAATAATGTTCTTTATATAAACGAAGGCTCTTCAAATCCTCCAAATCCACTTCCTTCGGGGGTGAAGGTTTCGGGTGAAAAGGTATTTGATGTATATAAAAAAGACACCCCTAAAGTATTACTCAAAAAGGGTGAGAATATTATAGAACTTACAAAGGTCATCTCCATTAAAGGGCAGTGTCTAATATCCGTTGGAGAGTTTGGAAGGCTTTATTCCCATTTATGGGATAACGAAAAAAGAAGTGTTATTATTACAACAAAAAATTAATTTGGAGGATTTATGGACAAAACAGTTTTTAAAGGGAATGCGATTTTATCACCTGTTCCGCCTGTGATGGTATCTTGTGGTGATGGGGAAAAAAACAATATATTCACCGTTGCATGGACTGGCACTATGTGTACTGACCCACCAATCACATATATTTCAGTACGCCCATCAAGATATTCTTATGATATAATAGAAAAAACAGGTGAATTTGTGATAAACCTTGTGCCTAAGTCACTTACAGCCGTTTGTGATACGTGTGGTGTCAAAAGTGGGCGTGATATTGACAAGTTCAAGGAGTTTAGACTTAATGCCGAAATGGGCAAGCTAAACTATGCACCAATGATAGCGCAGTGCCCCGTAAATATCGAATGTAAGGTTAAAGAAAAGCTTACCCTCGGCACGCATGACTGCTTTATAGCGGAAATTATTTCTGTAAATGTTGATAATACACTTATCGACAAAACGGGCAGGATAACGCTGTGGAAGGCAAACCTTATAGCATTCGCACACGGAAGCTATTATGAGCTTGGAAATCATATTGGAAACTTTGGATTTTCTGTTAAAAAAAAGAAAAGCAAGGCCAAGAAGGGTAAAACCCTTCTTGGCTAAAAAGAAGATGTATCATAAAGGCAGTTTTATATAGGGATTATTCGCCCAAAAATCATTCTTTTGGCACAT
>CAZYYT010000035.1:0-12105 GCA_964651775.1 uncultured Oscillospiraceae bacterium
GGCTTAAAGTAATCAGAGGTGAGTTTGAGGGCAAAGAATACCTCGTTTTCGAAGGTAAAACAAGCATCGGTAACAGTGGTAAAAACACAATAGTTTTATTTAAGGATAAGCTTGTTGCACCTAACCAGTGTGACATTGTTCAAGAAGGTAATAAATATGTTCTTGTTGATAAAGGTTCACCGATGGGAACAGTTGTAAATGGTATGAGAGTAACACGCCATGTGCTTAAACAAGGTGATGCTATAGCAATAGGAAATTCAGTTTTAGTATTTAATACAAAATAAAATCAAGGAGAGATGGATAGTATGAAACAAAAATTATTGGGTGTTATTTTAATTTTGCAAATACTATTCATCTCTTTTCCTGTACTTGCAATTAATTTTACACCCGAAGATACATATAATTCCGTGGTTATCGTATATACAAATTCAGGCATTGGAAGTGGATTTTGTGTTAAAGAGAATTTAATTATAACAAATGCACATGTGATTGGAAGCTATAAGACAGTTGCAATAAACTTGTATGACAAAAGCACTATAAAGGGCGAAGTTATAAAAGTTGATTTAGAAAATGATATGGCTGTAATTCAAATAGAAAAATCACTAACTCCTCTTTCCTTTTGTAGTGAATCAAAAATTGGAGATGAAGTATATGCAATTGGTGCTCCAAGAGATATGATTTATACAATGACAAAAGGCATTATTTCTGCTCTTGACAGAGAGTTAGGAAACAACTCGTACATACAAATAGATGCTTCTGTAAACTCCGGTAATAGCGGAGGTCCACTTATAAATGACAGCGGACAAGTTTTAGGAATGATTACATTGAAAGTATCTAATGCGGAAGGCATTGGTTTTGCTATAAAAGCAAAGGATATAGAGAATTTTATTAATGGGATAGACATAAAGCAAAACAAAAATGAAACTTTAGATGGGGATACAGGTGAACAAAGTAATAAAGTTACTGAAAACAATACCGAGTTCACAAAAATTATGAAAGAAAATGATGTACTAAAAATATCAGTTTGTATATTGATTGTACTTGATATAGTTATATTTTTATTGTTCTTAAAATACTTTTTCTTATCAAGAAATATAAAAAAAGAAAAAGACGAATATGATTTTGAAATAGAAATTGAGGAGTGATGATTATGAAAAAGAAAAAAACAAAAGTATCAAAAAAAGTTTTTACTCCGGATTTGCCACAAAATATTTTCCCAATAGGAGAACGAGTTTTTGATGATAAAAACATTTACATTCATCAAAAAGTTTATTCGCAAATCCATAAATTTGCTGAAAATAAAACCGAAAATGAACATGGCGGCATTTTAGTTGGAAGAGTTTTGAATGAAATGGGTAAAGAAAACACGATAATCGAGGGTTTTATTGAGGCAAAGTATAATGCCGCAACACCTACAACCTTAACCTTCACCCATGAAACTTGGGATTATTTTCATTCCGAAATAGATATAAAATATAAGGATAAAAAAATAGTCGGATGGATACATACTCACCCCAATTTCGGTATATTCCTCTCGGAAAATGATAGATTTATTCATCAAAATTTTTTTACCGATAAAAATCAGGTTGCTTATGTAGTTGACCCAATTCAAAATGAGGAAGGCTTATTCTTTTGGGTAAATGACAGTTTGGAAAAATGCCCCGGTTTTTATTTGTTTGATAAAAACGGGACAAAAATCAAACAAAATATATGGCAAAAACAAGATAATGATTATGAAATTGAACCTAAAAAATCAGGCTTTGGTTTTATGCCAATTATAATGGCTATCGTCATAGTGATAAATTTGTTTTTTATGCTAACACAAACCTCTAAAATCAATAAGCTTGAAAGTGATATTCATAATTTAGAGTCAAATATGCATTATATGCAGCAAATAATAAATAATCAAGCAATGATTATTGAACAAATATTGCCTATAAAAGTTCCTGAAAATGTTGAAGAAAGCAAAAAAGAGGAACAAAAAAGTCCGGAAAAACAACCCAAAGATAATAAAAAGGTAACAGAAAATAAAACAGAGAAAACAAAATATGAAAATGGAGGAACGGAATAATGAACTTTATAGGAAAAACTTGCCCTTATTGTAAAACTGAGTTTATAGAAGGCGATGACGTAGTCGTTTGCAGTGCTTGCGAAATGCCACATCACAAGGAGTGCTGGATAGATAATAAGGCGTGTACTACTTTTGGTTGTACGGGAACAATTGTGGGGGCAGACCAATATAAAGAAGCCATCGTTAACAAAACTTTCTGTTCTAAATGTGGCGCTCCACTCTCCGATGACCAAAAATTCTGTGCATTATGTGGAACTTCTGCAACAGCCAGTGGAGAACCACATTTTCAAGTTGCAGGTACATATAACACCCCACAATATCAGCAAAATACTTATAATCAACAACCACAATATACTGACCAAGATGTATATACATTTATACAATCTAACCAATCGTTTTATATTGAAAAGTTTCATAAAATGCAAATAAGTAATAGTAAGACATCTTGGAATTGGTGTAGTTTTCTTTTTAGCGCATATTGGTTTGCGTTCAGAAAAATGTATGGAATTGCAGCAGCATATGCGGGAATATCATTTGTTTTTGGTTTAATCCCAGGTCTTGGTGCAATTTTAGGTTTAACGATGTCAATTTGTTCTGGTATCTTTGGAAATCATTTTTATAAGCAATACATTGATGGCGAACTCCAAGTAGCTAAAAGTATGGACCCAATGAACAAAAATGCATATATAGCTAAAAAAGGCGGAACAAATACTGGTGCAGTTTTTGCAGTTTTAGGAATTATGTTTGTCTTTGGTTTAATAATTGGAAGTATGTAAGGAGGATTATCTATGGAAGATACAATAATTGAAATAATCGAGCAAGAAAATACAATTAAAGATTCCTCTCCTGTTACCTTACCAATGAATTTTATTACTATAGGCGATGTTGAACACGACAGTGTGCAGGTATATATCAAACAGGATGTATATAATCGAATAGAAAAATTTGCTAAAGAAGAAATGTCGAAAGAAGTCGGTAGCATTCTTATTGGTGATTATGTTGAAGAGAAGAATAGAAAAACCGTAATTATTTCAAACTACATCGAAGCCAAATTTTCTGATGCATCAGCATCTACGCTTACCTTTACTCACGAAACATGGGATTTTGTTTATAAAGAAAAAGATAAAAAGTACGCTGACAAAACGATTGTTGGATGGCAACATACTCATCCGGGTTATGGAATTTTCCTTTCAAACTACGATATATTCATTCAGGAGAATTTTTTTAACTTGCCTTGGCAAATTGCATATGTGGTGGACCCAATAGCTGATACACGAGGTTTTTTTGAGTGGAAAAATGATAAAGTAGCAAAAATGACCGGATTTTATGTATACGATGAAGTTGGTCGAGAAATAAAAATTTCAGGAAAAGCTAAAGCTGCAAAGAAAAACATTTCTGTTTCAAGCATTATTCTGTCATTCTTACTCATTGTTTCTGTGATGTTAACTATTTCTTTTGGTATGGAAAAGAATAATATTATGGATAAATTAAATGAAACATTATCCATCAACGCCAAATTGGATCAGGAAAATAAATTAAATATAAATAAGCAAATTTCTGTTGAGAGTAACGAAGAAAAAGGTATAAGGTCATTTAAAGTTTACACAGTCCAAAAAGGCGATTGCTTAGAGAAAATATGTGAAAATCACAATTTGGATTATGTAAAAAATATAGGTGAAATTCTAAAAATCAATGGTATGTCTGATGAAAATAAAATTTATGTAGGACAAGAATTATATTTGCCAATACAATAAGGGGGGTTATTATGATTATTTGCACTCGTTGTCAAACTGAAAATGAAGATGGAGCTAAATTCTGTAAGAAATGTGGGAATGATTTAACGATAAATGTTGACGCACCTGCACAAGATGAATTAAGAAATTTAGCAAATGAATTAAATGAAAAAGCAAACGTTGAAGGAAAAAAAGCATTTAATCTTAACAAAGTAATTTCCGAGATGCCTAAAAAATTTTTACATACAATTTGTATTCCTTTTAAAAGGCTTGGAAAGAAAAAAGTGATAATTGGAACAAGTTCAATACTTGTAATTGTGATGCTTATATTATTGACAACAAATTACATTATCCCACTCGCACCACATTATTTTAAAGGTAATTCAGCATTAAAAACAGAGGACTATGTTACTGCAATTTCTGAATTTGAATCCGCCAAAAGTTTTTTAAATGCAAAATCAAAATTGAGTTCAACACATTATCTCTATGCAGAGTCACTCTTTGCGAAAGAAAAATATAGCGATGCTGCAAAGCACTATAGTTCTTCAAATAATTATGATGATGCATCTGACAAACTATATCAATGTGGTGTGAAGTTATTTGATAATAAAGATTACAAAAATGCATTAACCGTATTTGAAACTATCAACACAGATGAAGTAAAACAATTGAAGGATTATGCAAATGGAATGTGTACCTTTAACGACAAGAATTATGAAGATGCAAAGAAAATATTTGAATCAACAGGCGATTACAAAGATTCAAAAACAATGATTAATGCTTGTGACCTTATGATTGCTGAAAATCATTGCTTGAATGGTAATTTTGATGTTGCAAAGCAAATTTATAGCAGTTTGCCTACAGATTTTGCTTATGATAATATTTCTGCACAAGGAAGATTAAACCTACTAAATAATTCTTCCGCATTAATCAATGCTATGGGAACATGGAAAGCATCAGACAATTATATAGAAACAAAGAATGTAAATAAGAGAACGGGAAGATGGGAAAGTTGGTATCTCGGACACGATAACGTCCTTTCTGGTCAAGAACTTAAATTTAGTTTTACAATGAATAGTGATAATACATTTGACATAGAAGGAGATGTTAGCTTTTATAAATTCGATGACTATTCATCTTTGTCCGCTTATTGTAAAGCTCAAATAACATCAAGAAGTTTTGCTTTCCGAAATGTGACAACAATACCAGCAAATTACCAAATTGATAATAATACAACTTTAATTTATTCTGGCGGAGTATTTAGTGTAAAGTATTCAGAACGCGATAATTATTCTACATATTTTTATAATGTTTATAGTAGTTCTGTTACATATGTGTTTGATGAATTTTCACTCTAAATAGGCATTTTTGAATGGGATGATACTATGAATTACAATGTTGAAAAAGTGCCGATTCATTTGAAAACAATTTTAACAATAAAAGAAGCTGCTGAATATAGTAACAAAGGAATAAATAAAATTGACTCTATGCTAAGAAGTGCGAATTATCCTTTTGTACTATATGTTAGTACAAAAAAATTAATAAAGCGTAGAGAATTTGAACAATTTATCAGCCATAAATTGACAATTTAACACTTTGCTATTGATAAATTAGAGCCAATGTGATATAATATGAATATTGCATTGGCTCTTTTTCTTTGATATGAGAAAGGAGTTAATATACATACAATAAAATTTAAAAGGTAAAGAATGCGGCAAAGGTATATGACAACGATTCGTAGATAAGCTTGGGAAAAGGCATGATAAGTATTTCAAACACTTCCCGAAGTTCGCAATTGGTTAGACGATGCAAAATATGAGGATAAACACAGAGATGTGTTTATTCCTACTGATATGACAGTAGATGAATTCACTCTAAAAATTGATGTAAAAATGGTGAAAATTTTATTTAAAATCTTGAAAACACCGTAATACAAAGGAGATGTAAAAATATATGAAATTAGGTATAGTTGGTCTTCCTAATGTTGGGAAGAGCACACTTTTTAATGCAATTACAAAAGCAGGTGCGGAAAGCGCTAACTACCCGTTTTGCACAATTGAGCCTAACGTTGGGGTTGTTGCGGTTCCTGATGAAAGACTTGATGTGCTTTCAAAAATGTATAACCCTGAAAAGGTTACACCTGCAATTGTTGAATTTGTTGATATTGCAGGTCTTGTCCGTGGTGCAAGCCGTGGGGAAGGCTTGGGAAATAAATTCCTATCACATATTCGTGAGGTTGATGCGATCGTTCACGTTGTACGCTGCTTTGAGGATACAAACATTGTGCACGTTGATGGAAGCGTAGACCCCAGGCGCGATATTGAAACAATTAATCTTGAACTTATTTTTGCTGACCTTGAAAGCATTGATAAGCGTATTGACAGGACAATGAAGATGATGAAATCGGGTGACAAAAAGTACCAGACAGAGCTTGAGCTTTGGAAACGCTTTAAAGTAGCACTTGAAGAGGGTAAGCCCGCAAGAGCTGTTGATGTTACAGATGATGAACTTGCGGTTGTAAACGAAATTTCGCTTCTTACAATGAAGCCTGTATTATATGCGGCAAATGTTGCCGAGGGTGATTTTAGTGCAGGCATCGAAAATAATGAATTTTTAAAGCAGGTTGAGAAAATTGCCGCAGAGGAAGGGGCAGAGGTGCTTCCCATTTCTGCGCATATTGAAGAGGAAATCAGCTCTCTTAATGAGGATGAAAAGCAGATGTTTCTTGAAGAAATCGGCCTTACAGAATCAGGACTTGACCGTCTTGTTAAGAAAAGCTACAAGCTTTTAGGTCTTATCAGCTATCTTACAGCAGGTGCACCCGAGGTGCGCGCGTGGACTATCACTAATGGAACAAAAGCCCCACAGGCTGCTGGTAAAATACATACCGATTTTGAGAAGGGTTTTATCCGTGCCGAAGTGATTAGTTATAATGACCTCATAGAATGTGGCTCTCATGCACAGGCAAAGGAAAAAGGGCTTGTACGAAGTGAAGGTAAAGAGTACGTAA
Organism: uncultured Oscillospiraceae bacterium; assembly: GCA_964651775.1. Taxonomy (GTDB): domain Bacteria; phylum Bacillota; class Clostridia; order UMGS1883; family UMGS1883; genus UMGS1883. Next base: position 6,815 of record CAZYYT010000035.1, read on the forward strand.
TGAAGGATGGAGACATCGTTCTTTTCAGATTTAACGTATGATATAATTAAGGTATAATGGAGGAATATTATGACAAAAAGAATATTTTGCCTTATTCTTTCTATTGTTGTTTCTATAGCAGCATTTATCCCCGTTGTAGAGGCTGAATGCACACTTTATGCATCAGACGGGCGCACGCTTACAGTTAAAGACAGCCGTGAAGAAGCATTTAAGCTTTTCGGTTGGTATGAATCACCCGAGCAGGCTAAACTAATTACAATGTATGCCACAGATGGTCGTACAATAGAAGTTGCCAATGCCCAAAAAGAAGCATTTAAAAAAGTGGGTTGGTATGAAACGTATGAAGAGGTAATCTACACTATGTATAGTGAGGATGGCCGAACGATGAATGTTTATAAGGATCAGGGTGAACTTTACAGGGGTGTTGGTTGGTTTTATAATCTTTCAGACGTTTCTATAAAAATGTATGATTCCTCAGGGACGGAGCATATAGTCTTTAATGGAAAAATCGACGATGCAAAGAAAAATGGTCTTACAATGAGGCGAAGTGATGTAGCGCAGCTTATGTTTGCTGCAGATGGAAGAATAATCTATGTCCCGTTTGATAAGGCAGAGGAATATGTATCTGTGGGATGGTATCGTGGCGGCGGAAAGGTAGATAACACCCGCCCAATGGTTGCGCTTACCTTTGATGATGGGCCTGGAAAGCATACTGATAAGATTCTTTCATGCCTTGAAAAATATGGTGTAAAGGCAACATTTTTTGTTCAGGGAAAGGCTGTAGCGAGTTATAAAAATACACTGAAGCGTGCAGTTAATATGGGGTGCGAAATCGCAAACCACACCTATGGTCACGTGAATCTGGCAAAATCAAGTGCACAAACAATAGCAAGTCAAATTTCAAGTACAAATACTGCCGTTTATAATGCAACCGGCGTGTATCCAAAGCTTTATCGTCCACCATATGGAGAGTATAATTCAAGTGTTTTATCGCGTATTGCAATGCCTGCAATTTTGTGGTCTGTAGATACACTTGACTGGAAAACAAAAAGTGCCGCAAAAACGCTTTCAAGCGTTAAGAAAGACACTACAGATGGTGCTATTATTCTTATGCACGACATTCAAGCATCAACTGCCGATGCTGTAGTGCAGGCAGTTCCATACCTTTTGAAGCAGGGCTATCAGCTGGTGACAGTTAGTGAACTTATTGAAGCAAGACAGGGCGCAGCAGTAAATGGAAGAGTGTATAAAAAAGTAAAATTAGGATAACATATCATGCAAAGGGGGTTTTTTTATTGTGCAATAGAATATCAAAAGTAAAAGCAAGAGAAATTTTAGATTCTCGTGGAAATCCAACGCTTGAAGCTGAAGTTTGGCTTTCGGACGGGTGCTTCGGGCGCGCGGCAGTGCCGTCTGGCGCATCAACGGGTGCATATGAGGCATGTGAACTTCGTGATGGTGATAAAGACCGCTATATGGGGCGCGGGGTGCTTCGTGCAGTAGATAATGTAAATACGATTATTGCAGATGAGCTTATCGGTAAAGACGCACTTAATCAGCGTGAAATTGATGCACTTCTTATAAAACTTGATGGTACTGATAATAAGTCAAAGCTTGGTGCAAATGCAACTCTTGGCGTTTCACTTGCAGTGGCAAAGGCGGCAGCACCACATACAAATATGCCGTTGTACCGTTACATTGGTGGTGCAAATGCACATACGCTTCCCATACCTATGATGAATATCATAAACGGTGGTAAGCACGCAGATAACTCCATCTGTTGTCAGGAATTTATGATAATGCCATTTGGTGCAAAGACCTTTCGTGAGGGGCTTTGTAACTGCGCACAGGTTTTTCACACGCTTAAAGCAATTTTAAAAGATAAAGGGCTTTCCACTGCAGTGGGTGATGAGGGTGGATTTGCACCAAATCTTGAATCCGATGAGGCGGCACTTGAACTTATATGTGAGGCAATAACAAAGGCTGGCTTTAAGCTTTATGATGATTTTAAGCTTGCGCTTGATCCAGCATCGACAGAAATGTTTGAAGAAGCAAAAAAAGCGGGTAAGGATGGAAGCTATTCCTTCTGGAAACGTGGCGAAATTTTAAGCCGTGACGATATGATTTCCCTTTGGTCTTCTTGGACGGAAAAGTACCCTATTTTTTCTATTGAAGATGCAATGGCAGAAGAAGATTGGGACGGATGGAGTGAAATCACACAAAAGCTTGGAGATAAAATTCAGCTTGTTGGTGATGACCTTTTTGTAACCAATACAAACCGTCTTAAAAAGGGAATAGAAAATGGCTGTAGCAATGCAATACTCATAAAGCCTAACCAAATAGGAACGCTAACCGAAACGCTTGATGCCATAGAAATGGCAAAGCGTAGCGGCTTTGCATCAGTTATCTCACACCGAAGCGGTGAAACGGAGGATACCACAATTGCAGATATTGCGGTTGGCACAAATGCAGGGCAGATTAAAACGGGTGCGCCCTCACGCACTGATAGAGTTTGTAAATATAATCAGCTTTTAAGAATAGAAGAAGAGCTTGGTGAAGAAAACGCTGTTTATGGAAATAAGTAAAAATACGATGGCTTCGCCATCGTATTTTTCTTGCACAAAGTTGGATACTATAGTATAATTAGTTAAAGAAATGGAGGGATAGTATGACAAAAAGAGTGGCAGATTCGTATACAGAGCAGGTGCACGTGCTTACACTGTCAAACATAAACGGACATAACAGCCTTTTTGGGGGTCAGCTTCTCTCATGGATTGATGAGGTTGCCGCAGTTGTTGCAAGAAGGCACAGTGAGAAAAATGTTGTCACTGCAGGAATTGACCGTCTTGAATTCAGAAAGCCTGCAAAACCTAATGACACAGTCATTCTGCACGGACACATCACACATACGGGAAGAACATCAATGGAAGTTAAGGTTAACAGCTATGTAGAAAAGCTTGACGGAAGACGTGTGCTCATTAATGAAGCAAATGTCGTTATGGTGGCAATCGATGAAAATGATATGCCAACAGAAATTCCGCAGCTTATAGTTGAAACTGATAAAGAAAGAGAAGAATGGGATGCAGCGGAATTAAGAAAAAAACAGAGAAGCTGATTATTTAAGCTTTTCAAGCGCACGCTTTTCAATTCTGGAAACGTAGGAACGACTTATGCCGAGGGCACTTGCCACCTCGCGCTGGGTAAGTGGGGCTGCACCGCACAGGCCATAGCGCATTAGGATAATTTCTCTCTCGCGCGTTGCAAGTGAGCTCTTTATCTTTTTGTATATAGAAGAAAGTATGTTTTCTTTGTCAAGTCTTTCACAGATGTCGTCATTCTCGCAGGGGAGAACATTCATGAGAGATACTTCGTTTCCGTCACCATCAAAACCGATAGGTTCACTTAGGGAAACCTGATTTGAATAGCGTTTATCGTGACGGATTGACATTAATATTTCGTTTTCAATGCAGCGTGCCACATATGTTGCAAGCCGTGTTTTCTTATCTGTCTTGTATGAGGAAATTCCTTTAATAAGCCCTATTGTCCCTATTGAAATTAAGTCATCACAATCACCCTTGTCAGAATATTTTTTAACAATGTGTGCAACAAGCCTTAAATTATGCTCAACCAGGATGTTTCGGGCACTTTCACTGCCCTCACTAAGCTTTTCAAGGTAATATGCTTCCTCGTTTTCATCAAGTGGTTTGGGGAAGCTTCCGCTTGTAAGAACATTTACACTGCCAAGTCCAAAGAAGCCTGTGAAAGCACGCTTAAACAAAAATAACACCTCCAAACGATATAATACAATATATTATGAAGATGTGTGTTTTGTGCCTGTACCGAAATTTTTTTAGGAGAGATATCGATGAAAGAAAAAATCTATAGCATTCCACTTAGTGATGCGCTTCGTGAAAATTGCGGATGTATTCTATGCAATCTACATAAAAAGCTTGACCTATGTGCAGTTGAATATTTTCTTGGTCCATCACTTATGGAGCCTGACGGACGTGAGCTTACGAATGAAAAGGGTTTTTGTGAAAAGCATATAAACGCTCTTTTTGAATCAGGGAATCGCCTTGGTCTTGCTCTTATGCTTGAAACACATATAGATACACTCATTAAAAAACTTGTGCCCAAAACTAAAAAAACGTTTTTTAATGAGGAATATGATCTGTCACTTCTCAAAGATGAAATAAAAAAAACCGCGGAAAGCTGCACAATCTGCGATAAGGTGGCCAGTCAAATGCACGATGCGGCGGAAAACCTTGTTTATCTTTGGGATAAAGAGGAGGATTTCAGAAAAACCTTTGAAGGCTCATACGGGCTTTGCCTTTCACATATGGTGCTTGTGCTTTCTGTTTGTAAAGATGAGCTTAACTCTAAAAAAACAAAGGAATTTGTGGACGTGATTCTAAGTATGCAAAAAGGAAAAATGGAAAAGCACTATGAAAAGCTTCACGAATTTACGCTTTCATTTGATTATAGAAATAGTGGCAAGCCACTTTCGGATGAAGCAAAAAATTCGGTCGCCGAAGCCATTAAAAGGCTTACAACAACCGAATAGTTTTCAATTGATTAAGCAGAGGGGTATCGAACCCCCCTCGGCTTTAGATTAAAATACAAGTAGTTTTTCTTCGTCTTTGCCGCGCTTAATAAGTGCGTCAAGGGCGATTTTTTTCATATCCTCACAAAGTAAATTTATTTGAGGAAGCGGTGCAATTTTTTCTAAAGCTTCACCTTCTGCAACAATTCTTCTAAGCTCGGAATTTGGAAGGGTAATATCATTTTCTTCATAAAACATATTAAGCCTTGCCTCTGCCACGCCAAGTGCAGAAATAATACCAAGATTAAACGCAGGCGGTGTAAAAAAGTGGCCTTCTTTCTGTGTGCAGTCACTTCTTATCTCAAGTGTTCCCCGGCTTGTGATTTCCGTATTCTTGAAGGAGAGGTAGCAGTCAATATCTTCCAGTACAGCGCCATACTTTTTATCCTCAAAATATTCTTTAATAGGGATGGGGGAAAACACCTCATATTTTACGTTTCGTATGCGATTAAACATACCCTTTTTAAGGAAAAACTCAACAATATCATCGGTCGACTCAAAAGTTTCGTTTACAGTTCCCGTTATATTCGGACAGTTTCCAAAGGCACTCTTATCCCACAAGTAATCACGAAATATTCTATGGCCTTTGTTTTCAAAATCGACTGAATTGTGAAATAAAATACCACGAATAAAATCCATCCTTGAAAAGAATGTATATGCACGGGGGAGTGCTTTCTCGTCAACATCA
>CAZYYT010000035.1:12143-14172 GCA_964651775.1 uncultured Oscillospiraceae bacterium
GAAGTCGGGAAAGCTATGCCTTCCTCCAAAGTTTGACAAGTAATTCTCGACCATATTGTAGGTAGAGAAATTAACATGATTAACCTCTAAATTTTTGTAGTTGGGGTTTGTGCCGCTTCCTACAAGCTTATGGTTTTTCTGCATAAAAAATTGTTGCACTATATGAAAGTAACCACAAAAACGCTCATAAATTTCAACAAGGTTATCGCCGTGATTCATCGCAAATTCAAAGTTGTTGTAGGAATTATCAAAGCTAAGTGAGTCCCCTGCGTCATTTCCCATAAACAGCTTTTCGCCATTTTCACCGAAAAGAGTACATCTAAAGCCCTTTTCTTCAAGATATGGCAATACTGACGTCACGGAATTGACGTCAGTATTTTTTCCATCACAATTCACAACCGGAAATTCAAGCTCAACTCCGATGTGTTTATTCTTTTTCTCTGCAAAAGGCCTTATGAATTTGTTATATACAATAAGCTTTGCATCCATAATTTTTTACCACTCAAGAAGCTTTGCCATATAGCAGTCAAGCTCTTCAATCTTAATACGCTTTTGCCCCATAGTGTCACGGTCACGAACTGTAACTGTACCATCCTCAAGCGTGTCAAAGTCAACGGTAATGCAGACAGGTGTACCAATTTCATCCTGACGGCGATAACGCTTACCGATTGAGCCTGCATCGTCATACTCACAGGGGTATTTTTTACTAAGCTTACTATAAACCTCAAGTGCTTTATCAGAAAGTTTTTTAGAAAGGGGAAGGATTGCTGCCTTAACAGGTGCAAGAACAGGTGCCAAACGAAGCACAACTCTTGTATCTCCTTCGCCAACCTCTTCCTCATCATAAGCATCACATAAAAGCGCAAGTGCAACACGGTCTGCACCAAGTGACGGCTCAATAACATAAGGAACGTAACGCTCATTAGTTACAGGGTCAATATATTCCATGCTTTCACCACTGTGATTTTGATGCTGTGTAAGGTCAAAATCAGTTCTGTCAGCAACACCCCAAAGCTCACCCCAACCAAACGGGAAGAGAAACTCAATATCTGTTGTCGCGTTTGAATAGTGACTAAGCTCCTCCGGACTATGGTCACGAAGACGCATATTTTCTTCTTTCATACCAAGAGAGAGAAGGAAGTTCTTGCAATAATCCTTCCAATATATAAACCACTCAAGGTCTGTACCGGGTTTGCAGAAAAACTCAAGCTCCATCTGCTCAAACTCTCTTGTACGGAAGGTGAAGTTGCCGGGGGTAATTTCATTTCTGAAAGATTTACCAACCTGTCCAACACCGAAAGGAATTTTTTTACGGCTTGTTCTTGCAATATTCTTAAAGTTTACAAAAATACCCTGTGCAGTTTCCGGGCGAAGGTAAAGCTCCGAGGTTGCATCCTCTGTTACACCCTGGAATGTCTTAAACATAAGGTTAAACTTTCTTATATCTGTAAAGTTATGCTTTCCGCAATCAGGGCAATTAATTCCGTTTTTGTTGATGAACTCAATCATCTGCTCGTTTGACCAACCGTCAACAACCTGGTCCTCACCTTTTTCATGACAGTAGTCTTCAATAAGCTTATCTGCACGATGTCTTGCCTTACATTCCTTACAGTCCATAAGTGGGTCAGAGAATCCACCAACGTGGCCACTTGCTACCCAAGCTTGAGGATTCATAAGAATTGCACTGTCAAGACCAACGTTGTATGGACTTTCCTGAACAAATTTTTTCCACCAAGCACGCTTTACGTTGTTCTTGTACTCAACTCCTAATGGGCCGTAGTCCCAAGTGTTTGCAAGGCCACCGTAAATTTCACTTCCTGCATATACATACCCTCTACCTTTGCAAAGGGCAACGATTTTTTCCATTGTCTTGTCCTGATTTTTCATCCATAACACCTCTTATAAATAGTTAGAACTATTCTACACCAAATAGCAGTATTTGTCAAATGAATTAAGCGTTTTTTATGGCCTGATTTGTTCAATTGTCAATGATGGGTGACAATATGCTCCAAAAAAATATGATATATTT
>CAZYYT010000036.1:0-12068 GCA_964651775.1 uncultured Oscillospiraceae bacterium
GTACAAGAAGTGCTGCGGCAAATGATATCCACGCCGGGTATCAACCGCTCATCATAACCAATAAAAAAGGCGAGTCCCCGACTCGCCTTTTTCATATTAAAACAATTGCTTTTTTCCCTTATATATGTTAAAATGTATATATCTTTGTTTGAAAGTAGGAATAAAACAATGCGAGTACTTATACTTACTTGTAATACCGGGGAAGGGCATAACTCCGCCGCTAAAGCAGTTAAAGAAGAGCTTGACAGACGTGGTGTGTACTGCGAAATTGCAGACTCACTTGCTTTTTTATCGCCAAAAGCATCAAACTTTATATGCAAGTGGCACGTAAGACTTTATAAAAAGGCTCCTACACTTTTTGGCATTGGTTATAAGGCGGCAGAGTATAGTGAAAGCAGAAGTAAAAAGCATAAAAGCTCTATGTTTTTACAGATAGTTTCAAAGGGCGCAAGTAAGCTTAATGCAAAGCTTACAAAAGGTAATTATGACGCTATCGTTTGTACACATCCTTTTTCTGCATTCACTGTAACAAGGGCAATAAAAAAGTATCATATAACGCAGAAAACATACTTTATAGCAACAGATTATACGTGTTCACCAGGTGTTTCTTCAAGCAGACTTGATTACTATATAATTCCGCACGAATCATTATATCAGGAATTTGAAAATCATGGGATTGCACGTGAAAAGCTTTTTGCAGGTGGAATACCTGTTAAAAATAAAAAAGGTGTTACAAGAACGCGTGAGGAAAGTAGGAAAAATCTACTTATTCCCGATGGAAAAAGGGTTATACTTTTAATGTGCGGAAGTATGGGCTGCGGACCGATGAAAATTATAGCAAGAAAGCTTTCAACACTTATTAAGGATGAAGAAAAGCTTGTTGTGATATGTGGCAATAATAAGGCGCTTTATAAAAGCCTTCGAATGCTTGATGACCCGGGGCGTGTGCGAATTTTGGGATATACAAGAAATATACCCGACTATATGAATGTGGCAGAACTGCTTTTAACAAAGCCCGGTGGCCTCTCTACAACGGAAGCTGCGCAAAATAAGCTGCCGATGATTCTTATTGATGCGGTTTCGGGGTGCGAAACACACAATATGAAGTTCTGGGTTGAAAATAAAATGGCGCTTACAAGTGATGATTATGATGAACTTTGCGGCTATGTAAGAAGCCTTATGGATAATGAGGACTCAATGAGCTATATAAAGAAAAACATCGAAGAAAAGTTTAGCTTTGACTCAGTTACCAAAATTGCGGAGTTTATTATATCTAACGAAAAGACATCGTGAATTATTTGTTAATATAATCTGCGATTTGTTGACACTCATATTATTAAAATGATATTATACTAAAAGCTTTTGAGGAGGTTTTTGGATGGGAAGTATTATTGATAAAATTTTCGGCACCTATTCAGAGCGTGAGCTTAAGAAGGTTGTGCCTATTGTGGACAAGGTGCTCAGCTATGAACAAGAGTTTGAAAAGCTTACGGATAGTGAGCTTAAGAATAAAACAAACGAATTTAAAGATAGACTAAAAAATGGTGAAACAACGGATTCTCTTTTGCCTGAGGCCTTTGCTGTGGTACGTGAGGCTTCGTGGAGAGTTTTGGAGATGCGCCATTTCCCCGTGCAGATAATAGGTGGCATTGTGCTTCATCAGGGTAGAATTTCCGAAATGAAAACGGGTGAAGGTAAAACGCTTGTAGCAACGCTTCCCGCATACCTTAATGCTCTTACGGGTGAGGGTGTGCATATCGTGACGGTTAACGATTATCTTGCCCGCCGAGATAGTGAGTGGATGGGCAAGCTTTATCGTTTTTTAGGGCTTTCAGTGGGCCTTGTTGTAAGCCAAATGGAAACAGAGGAAAAGCAGGTTGCATACAATGCTGATATCACATATGGTACAAATAACGAGTTTGGGTTTGACTACCTTCGTGATAATATGGTTATCTACAAAGAAAATATGGTGCAGCGTGGCCATGCGTTTGCAATTGTCGATGAGGTTGACTCAATCTTGATTGATGAGGCAAGAACACCCCTTATCATAAGTGGCGCAGGGGAGGAGTCGACACAACTTTACGCTATTGTTGACAAATTTGTTCGCTCACTTACTTATACAAAGTTTAAGGAACTTAATGATAAAGACGAAAATGAGGTTGCGGATGCTGACTACATTGTAGATGAAAAGGCTAAAAACGTAACACTTACAGAGCGTGGTATTAAAAAGGCGGAGGAGGTATTTCACCTTGAAAACCTTTCAGACCCTGAAAATATGACGCTTTCACACCATATCAATCAGGCAATTCGTGCTTATGGAATTATGCACCGTGATGTTAACTACGTTGTAAAAGACGGTCAGGTGCTTATTGTTGACGAATTTACAGGCAGAATTATGATAGGTCGCCGTTATAGTGACGGGCTTCATCAAGCAATAGAAGCAAAGGAAAATGTTAAGGTTGAGCGTGAAAATAAAACGCTTGCAACAATAACATTTCAAAATTATTTCAGGCTTTACAAAAAGCTCAGTGGTATGACGGGTACTGCAAAGACTGAGGAAGAGGAATTTCGTGGCATATATGCACTTGATGTTATCGAAATCCCGACAAATAAACCACTTTTAAGAAAAGATGAAAATGACAAGGTTTATAAAAATCATACAGGCAAGCTAAATGCACTTGCAGATGAAATTGAAAGTGTGCATAGTACGGGTCAGCCGATTCTTGTAGGTACTGTTACAATTGATAAATCAGAGGAAATCAGTGAGCTTTTGAAAAGACGTGGTGTTAAGCATCAGGTGCTTAACGCAAAGCATCATGATAAAGAAGCTATGATAGTTGCCCAGGCCGGTAAAATGGGTGCGGTTACAATCGCAACCAACATGGCAGGCCGTGGTACAGATATTGTGCTTGGCGGTAATGCCGAGTATCTTGCGAAAAATGATATGGCAAAGCTTGGTTATGAGGATTACCTTATTTCCGAAGCAACAGGCTTTGCAGATACTGACGATGAAAAAATTCTTGAGGCAAGGCAAAAATATAGTGAGCTTTATGAAAAGCATAAGAGGGAGATTGCGAAGGAAGCTGACGAGGTGCGCGCCCTTGGTGGTCTTTACATCATTGGTACGGAGCGTCACGAATCACGAAGAATAGATAATCAGCTTCGTGGTCGTAGCGGTAGACAAGGTGACCCAGGTTGTTCAAGGTTTTTCCTTTCTCTTGATGATGACCTTATGCGTCTTTTCGGTGGCGACAGAATAGAGAGGCTTGTAACAACGCTTCGCATCCCTGAGGATGAGCCGATTGAGCAGGGGCTTCTTACAAGCGTTATTGAAAACTCGCAAAAGAAGGTTGAAGGCAAAAACTATGGCATAAGAAAATACGTTTTACAATACGATGATGTTATGAACAAGCAGCGTAATATTATCTACGGGCAGAGAAATAAGGTGCTTAACGGTGAGGATATTAAAGACTCAACCCTTCAAATGATTGATGATGTTTTGGATAATGCCTTTGCCACATACGCACAGGGCGATATTCCTGATAATTGGAATATGGCAGGCCTTGTAGAATATCTTGAAAGAATGTTTTTCTCTCAGGGAGGGCTTGATTTAGATAAGCGTGACTTTAACAGCGTTGATAAAGAAAAGCTTCATGAAGAGCTTTTGGAAAAAGCACATGCTGCTTATAAAGCACAGGAAGAGCTTTTTGGTGATGCGATTCGTGAGGTTGAGCGTGTTGTACTACTTCGTTCAGTTGACTCACACTGGATGGCACATATTGATGATATGGATCAGCTTAAGAATGGAATAAATCTTCGTGCATATGGCCAACACGACCCCGTTCAGGAATACAATTTTGTAGGTTTTGATATGTTTGAAGAGATGGTTTCGTCCATTCGTGAAGAAACTGTAAGAACGCTTTTCCACATTCGTCCGCAAACACAAATCGAGAGAAAAATGGTTGCTAAACCGACAACTGCATCACATGGGGATGGAACGGATAATAAGCGTCCCGAAAGAAGAAGTGAAAAAAAGGTTGGTCGTAATGACCCGTGCCCTTGCGGAAGTGGGAAAAAATATAAAAACTGTTGTATGCGGTCGGAAGCATAAGCCACCATTTGCATATTGAAAAGGAATGATTAAATGCTAGTAGAATACGATGCTATACGACTTGAGCTTATCACTATGGAAGACCCGATTGATGAGCTTGGTATTGCACTTGATGTTGAGTCAGCGCTTAAAAAAATTGAAGAGCTTGAAAAAGATTCTCTTGCACCCGATTTTTATAACGATAATAAAAATAGTCAGAAGGTGCTTCGTCAGATTAAGGAGCTTAAGGCAAAGGTTGATAATTACAACTCTTTAAAAGCTGATTGGGAGGATTGCTCAACCCTGGTTGAGCTTGCTATTATGGAGGATGATGACACCCTTCTTGATGAAATCTCAAAAGGCTTTGAAACACTAAAACAAAAGCTTGAATCAATGAAGCTTGAAACGCTTCTTTCAGGCCCTTATGACAAGTATAATGCAATTATCACACTTCATGCAGGTGCGGGTGGTACAGAAGCGCAGGACTGGTGTCAGATGCTTTGCAGAATGTATCAGATGTGGGCTGAAAAGCGTGAATACAAGGTTTCCACAATTGATTTTCTTGATGGTGATGAAGCGGGCCTAAAGAGTGTGTCGCTTCTTATAGAAGGACTTAATGTTTATGGATTTGCTAAATGTGAAAAGGGCGTTCATCGTCTTGTAAGAATTTCACCATTTGATTCGGCAGGCAGAAGACACACATCATTCTCTTCTGTTGAGGTTATGCCTGATATTGACGATGAAATTGAAATCAATATTGAACCTGATGATTTGCGTGTTGATACCTATCGTTCAAGTGGTGCAGGCGGTCAGCACGTTAACAAGACAAGTTCTGCAATAAGAATAACACATATTCCAACAGGTGTTGTTGTTTGTTGTCAGAATGAGCGTAGCCAATTCCAAAACAGAGATATGGCAATGAAAATGCTTAAGGCAAAGCTGATGGAGATTGCTGAAGCTGAACATAAAGAAAAAATTGAGGATATTAAGGGTGCGCAGAAGGAAATTGGCTGGGGCAGTCAGATTCGCTCCTATGTTTTCCATCCTTACACAATGGTTAAGGACCATCGTACTAACTTTGAGGTTGGTAACATTAGCTCCGTTATGGACGGAAATATAGACGGCTTTATAAACGACTATCTTCGTAAGGCAAGTCTTGACCAGTTAACAACAAAATAGCTTTTTTGCCTTAAGTTTTTCCAAAAATTTATTTTTAGGATGCTAAGGCAGTTGTGAAAATCATTTTTTAAATTATTAAAAGCACCCGTAATACTTTTGTATTACGGGTGCTTTGTTGTGTAGTACTTCAAAATCACTACTGACCTATTTGGCTATAGGAAATCACCTTTATTTATTTTTTATTTAAACAATCTGGTTTTCTTTATGAGAGTATAAAGAATTGTGCCAAGCACTCCACAGGAAAGAATTTCCCCTATGCCAACTGTTAAGAATAGGTACCAAATTGCATCTTTTAATCCATATACAGATTTTAAAACAAGGGGCACAATAACTGTATTTGCTAAAATAGGGAAAATTGGTGCGGTATACTTCTTTTTGCCAAAATAGTATGTTCCAAGTGCACCTAAAAGTGTTGCAATTGAGCCAAATACAACATCCCAAATTGCCGCGCCTGTTATAACGTTTGCGATTATGCACCCAATAAATAGACCGGGTACTGCTGAAAATGTAAAGGCGGGAAGCACAGTAAACGCCTCACTTAGCCTAAGCTGAATTGCACCACTTGCAAGCCCAAATATATTAGAAGCAAGCGTAAGCACAACGTACAGTGCGCCAATAATTGCGCCATGTGTAAGAATTTGCGTTTTTCTTTTCATTTTAATTTCTCCTAGTTTTGATTTGTTGCAAAAGCAACAGTGAGGATGGTTTCGAACTCACTTTAGAAAGTATTCTACACTAATTTTCAGGCACGGTCAAGCATAAATGTAAATCTTGCAAATTCACCCTCTTTACTTTCTGCAAAGATTTCACCGCCGTGGTTTGTAATAATCTTTTTAACAATGTGAAGGCCAAGCCCCACACCTTTTTTATCCATACTTCTGCTTTTATCCGTTTTATAAAAGCGTTCCCAGATGTGTTTTAGGTCGTCTTTTGGAATTCCATCACCGGTGTTTTCAATGCTTATAGCAGCTTTTCTGTCTGTGTAGTGTGTGGTTATTGTTATTTTGCCACCGCGGGGTGTGAATTTTATTGCATTGTCAATAAGATTTACAAGAACACGTTTTATAGAATCTTTGTCTGCCAAGGCAATACAGCCACCATCTTCAAGATTAAGCTCAACATTTATTTTCTTTTCTGTAAGCCCCTGCTCATATGAAATTATGGATTCAGTCACCATTCTATTCATATCAATACTTGTTTTTTCAAGCTTTATTTTGCCCTGTTCAAGCCTTGAGGACTCCAAAAGCTCGTGCACAAGGCGACCTAATCTTTTTGTTTCACTTAAAACTATGTTAAGGTATTTTTCGTGCTCACCCTCTGGTATGGTGCCATCTAAAATACCTTCTACAAAGCCACTGATAATGGTCATCGGTGTGCGAAGCTCATGCGATACGTCGGAAATAAACGAGCTTCTCATACTTTCAAGCTCATCGAGTGATTCTGACATTGAATTAAAGCTTTCCGCAAGGTAACCGATTTCGTCCTTTGACGTTATTTTTATTCTTTCTTTAAAATTGCCTGATGCAATGCTTTTTGCTGCGCGATGCATCTGTTTTATCGGCTTTGTGATTTGCCTTGTAAGTAAAATAGAAATAATAAGGGCCAAAAGCCACGCAACAACCTGTGAGAAAAGTATAATCTCAAGTATTTTGTGTCTTATATAGCTAATTTGAGGAGTTGAACGCATTGCGATAACGGCACCAATATATGTTCTTGTGGCGTTTGTCGGGTCCATTTTCATAACGGGGGCGATAGCAACAATTGTGTTTTCCGAAAAAATATAACCCTTTTTGTAAAACTTGACAACCCTTTCCCCGTTTTTTACTTCTCTTACAAAATCTTTGTTAATTTTATTAAGATTAATGCCCCCCAGATTTTTGGGTGAAATTAAAATCTGCTCATCTCTATTAAGCACAAGTATGGTGCTATCATAAGCAACGGATTCAATACCAAGCTTAAACATTCTCCAGGTGCTTTCGTCCGTGGAAATATCGGTTATCATTTCACTTAATTCTGCTACATGTGTTGCATCCTGAAGCACATCGTCTTTTTGTGTGGTTACAAAGTAATCACCTATAAGGACAAACGTTGTGGGGATAATAATCACAATAACTGTGAGTGCAACCATAAGCTGCATAAGAAATATTTTTGAAAAAAGGGATTTTCGCAATCTACTTCACCTCAAATTTATATCCGACGCTCCAAACAGTTTTAAGCTGCCAGCTTTCGTCAACACCTTCTATTTTTTCCCTAAGACGCTTTACGTGCACATCAACTGTGCGAGAATCTCCGTAGTAATCGAATCCCCAGACATCTTCAAGTAGCTGCTCACGCGTGAAAACTCTATTGGGGTGAGATGCGAGAAAGTACAAAAGCTCAAGCTCCTTCGGCGGAACATCCATACTTTTCCCGCCAATAATTAGCTCATAGTTTGTTAAGTTTATAGTAAGGTTATTAAAATTAACTATCTTCTCTGAAATCTTTTCATCCTGATCAGATGTACGTCTAAGCACTGCCTTAACACGTGCAATAAGTTCTTTGCCTTCAAAGGGCTTAACAACGTAGTCATCTGCCCCAAGTTCAAAGCAAAGCACCTTGTCAAATGTTTCACCCTTGGCTGTAAGCATAATAATGGGAAGCTTGCTATCCTTGCGAATTTCACGGCAAACAGTTATTCCGTCCTTTTTAGGCATCATAATATCAAGGATTGCAAGGTCAATCCCTCCGGCGGCAATTATTTCAAGTGCCTTTTCGCCATTGAAGCATACAACGGTTTCAAATCCTTCTTTTTCAAGATATAGACGCACAAGTTCACAAATATTAGCGTCATCATCGGCAATAAGTATGCGCTGAATGTTTTTCATATAAACCCTTCTTTCTTAAAAAACTTGACTTTTATTACATTATAACATAAAAAACCTATAGTTAAATATTTTTCTTCTAAATTTATTATAGTAAATGGTTATTTGGAATTTATGTACCATTTATGAACAAACAGTAAAATTTAGGAATAAGTTTAGCTTAAAAACAAAAAGGAGCTATTTTGGCATAGCACCAAAATAACTCCTTAAGAAATTTCGTATAAAAACCTCAGCGCCTATATTTACGAGATGACAATAATTCTCACTCTTCCGCCTTCGGAACTTGGCTTATCTATATAGACAGCGGCTTGATAATCTTTTGCCATATCTTTAAGCTCATCTAATGTAATCATATTATAAGTTGATGGATTAGCTTTTCGCATATAAACCTGAACCTTGTCGGACATGGTGTATGTTTTTCCACCCAATGTTATTGTAGCGCCATTTATATCAGTAATTTTATTAGAAGATAATACATTTAAAGCAGTCATGGATAATACATTTTTTCCATCAGTTTGAATTTTTACTGCCTGCCCCTTAGATACACTAAATGTTTTATTTTGTACTACAAGTGGGGTATAGGTTCCATTTGAAATATACTCATAGCTACCTGACAAAGAAAAGTCGTTACTGGTGTTTTTGGCACTTGTTAATATGCCGTAAGTATAAGTATCACCGGTTGCATCGTTAAGTATCAAAGCGTCAATATGCCCGGCAGAGTCTTTAGATAGATATAAAATGTTTTGTTTTGAAAGGGTGATTCCATTTAATCTTTGTGGATATACCGATGCTACAATCGCTTTTTCGGAAGATTCTATAGTTGAAGTTTCAATAATTTTCACATCGTCCGAGACTGTAGCCGTACCGATTCGGTTTATTCCAGAACCCCACACAAATTCTCCTTTAATTCCGTGGTTTGATGATATGGGGGAAAGTGTTGCAATCCCGCCTTCTAATGACGCGGACACAGCACAGTTTAAAATTGAGTCGTAATTCTTGTTTGTAATATATTCACATGCCTCACCTGAAGGAAGAACAATTCTCACATATGGTTTTGTGACAGTTGTTCCCGAGACTGTTGTTTGTTTCGTGCCAACAGCTGAGAGAAAACCGTTAACCTTATCATTTAATTGGGAATTTACCGAAACATCTGCAACTTCACCTGACTTTCCCAGAAGAAGAGTAACAGTATCACCATATTCAAAAGCTCCGCTGGAGGATACCTTTGAAAAAGCGGTAACCCCCTCTAATTTATAGGTCACACCGGATACTGTAATATCGGTTGGTGCATCTTTATTAGGTGTGGCAGATTCGTAGATGCCCGTAACCTTTTTAGAATAAACAAGTACAGTGTTAAAGTCTTCTAAATAATATGCGATGTCGTTTATCCTAACATTAGAAACAGAGGATTTAACACCATCACGCATAACTGCCACGTTAGAATCTGCGCCAAACTCTGTGTACCAATCTGATGTCAGTACAGTTTTAGGGCCTATTATTTTGTTAAATGCGGACAAGTATCTACTTTCAGAGCCTTTCGGGTTTGTTATTAACGTATTGTAAACCAATGTAGAAATATCTTTCCTGGTAAGCTCTTGGCCAACTGATTTAGTGACATTATCAAGAAGTCCAATGTCTTTAGCAATATCAACCTGACCATCAGGCCAATCACTTCCAAAATCCTCGTCAGTATATCCTAAAACACGCAGAAGCATTGTTACGGCTTCTTCAAATAAAACAGTATTAGAAGGGCGGAAGGTTGCATCAAAATAACCTTTGAACAATCCGTTTTTAATTCCTACCGTAACATATGGTGACGCCCAATGAGAGTAGGTTACATCTTTAAAGGGTGAGACTTTGCCGATTGTTGAAATAGAATCTCTATAGGAAGAGGCTGCAACAACAATTTTTGCGCATTCAGCACGAGAAACTTTGTCTCCATAGCGCATATTTCCGCCAGGATCACCTTTCATTATAGAAAGCGCCGACAAAAGACCTGCTTCATCATCTAAATATATAAATTCTCCCGATGCTGTTATTGAAAATAGCATCATAGCAGAAATTATTAAAGAAATTAATTTTTTCACTAAAATTCTTCCTTTCAAATTCTATTCAAAACGCAGTGCATCTATTGGGTTTAGATTTGCAGCGTTTTTTGCAGGCAGGTAACCAAACATAATACCAATACCTACAGATACCGTAAATGCAACTATTATTGCCACTACTGACGGGATAATCGTAATCCCCAAGGCCTTACCAACCAAATACGCGACGAAGCCACCCAAGAAAATACCGACAACGCCGCCTAAACCACTTACGGTGGCTGCCTCCACTACAAATTGTTGCATAATGTTTTTCTTCTTTGCGCCCAATGATTTTCTTATGCCGATTTCCTTGGTGCGTTCAGTAACCGAAACAAGCATAATATTCATAATTCCAATACCACCTACTAAAAGTGATATACCGGCTATAAAAACCAGTGCGCCTTTTAATGTGCCCATAATTGAGTCCATTTTTTCGAAAATTTCTTGTGTAATCATTAAATTGTAGTAGTCACTGCTACCTAAAATTTCTGTCAGTTTAGCTTCCAATACTTCTTTCGAAGCATCCATATTCTTTGCATCCTTCATAGTTAATATATACGTGTTTATCGAAGTGTTTTTAGATAGCTTTGTTGCATTTGTATAAGGAACGTAGATGCATTGATCGCTGGATCCCTCACTGGAGTCTGATCTTTCTTCTAATACGCCAACTATTTTGTATGGCTCACCATTTATCTTGATGGTTTTGTTTAGTGCATTTCCTGCCCCATAAAACTCTCGTTCATAGTATGTACCTACAACGCACACCTTTAAGATTTTATCAACGTCGGAATACTGTAAAAACCTGCCTTGGTCTGTTACAAGTTCATCAATATCGTCATATGTTTCGTCAACACCTGTAACGGCTGCGAAGGTGTTATCAGATGTGTTTGGTGATTTGATGTTTGCAGACAGTGTGACTTTTGGGGAGGAGTATGAAAATAAATCAGGGTGCTCATCAACTAACTCGTATAGGTCATCAGGCTCGACGAACCTGGTACTGCCACGAGATGTAATAGATACCGTTATATTATTCATGCCTATGCTTTCAAAGGTATCTGATACCTGACCTGTAATTCCATCAATAATGCTGACTAATATAATTACCGATGCAACACCTATAATAATTCCCAGCATAGTAAGAAAGGAACGCATTTTATTAGTAAGTATACTTGAAAATGCAAGGGCGATTGTGTTTGAAAATTTCATTACATCTACACCTCTTTTCTTTGTGCTAGAATGGTAGAACGGATTAACTCATCATTTGAAGAGTCCCCATCATATATTATTTTTCCGTCATGGATGCGGATAACGCGCTTTGCTTTTGCTGCAATTGTATTATCATGCGTAATTAGTATGATTGTGTTTCCTTGCCGATTTAACTCAATTAAAAAGTCTATAACTTCCTTGCTTGTTTTTGAGTCAAGTGCACCTGTTGGCTCATCCGCCAAAATAACAGATGGAGAGCCTGCTAAAGCCCTTGCGATAGAAGCCCTTTGCTGTTGACCACCCGATAGCTGGGCAGGCCTGTGGTGCTGCTTATTTTCAATACCAACTCTGCGCAGTGCGTCTAACGCATGCTCATTTTGTTCTTCTTCTTTTAGACCTTTATATAAAAGAGGAAGTTTGACATTATCTAAAATAGTTAACTTTGGCAAAAGGTTATACTGCTGGAAAATAAATCCTAATGTTTTATTCCTTATTTCAGCTTGCTCATCATCTGTCAGTTTGCTTACGTCACAACCATTTAGGTAATAATTGCCACTTGTAGGCACATCCAAACAACCTATAATATTCATACATGTAGATTTGCCACTGCCGGATTGACCGATTATGGCAACAAACTCACCCTCATAA
>CAZYYT010000036.1:12078-14100 GCA_964651775.1 uncultured Oscillospiraceae bacterium
TGTGTCGCCCATTTCGTAAATCTTATAAACGTCTGAAAATTCAACCAAAGGTTTTGAATTTTGTTTTTGCTTCATAATGATAACTCCTTTGATTTAATATTTCATATTATGTGAAGGCATACCGCCGCCACTGGGAGACCCACCGCCCATCATGCCGTCCATACCTTTGGCATCACCAAACATTGTAGAGCCTCCGTTTGATGATTTTACTTTCGGTACATATATAATATCACCTAATGATAAACCTGATTTTATTTCTATATAATGGCTATCGTATGCCCCTGTTTCAACGCTTACAGATTTATACCCCTCTGGGGCCGGATCTTTTTTATTGGATTTTTCCCCTTTTACATAAACTTTGTTCCCACGCATAACAGCGGAAATCGGAACGGATAAGACATCATCTACTTTTGATGTGATAATCTCCACATCAATATTCATACCGGGGAGCAGGTCTTTGTCATAATCCGTAATTATAATGGTCACCGGGTATGTTGTTACGCCATTTGCGGTTGTACCATTTACGGAAATGTTTGAAACCTCACCACGATATCGTTTGCCTTCTACGGCGTCGGATGTAATAACAACCGTTTGACCTACTTCAACATTTTTAATATCAAGCTCATCAACCGCAAGCTCACATTCTAAACCTGACATATCGTAAATAACTGCCATTTCAGTCAGCATATTTGTGTTGTCTATTTTGTCACCGGCCTTTACATTTTTCATAACGACTGTGCCTGAAATTGGTGCCGTAATTATATAGTCTTCAAGCTTTTTTTGTGCATTATTTTGTGACAATTGAGATGCCTTAAGTGACAAATGTGAGGATTTTAAATTGTCTGAGATGGCGTCACTTTCAATATGCGCTATTTTAGAGCCATTTAAAACCCTTGAACCC
This sequence comes from uncultured Oscillospiraceae bacterium, assembly GCA_964651775.1. Taxonomy (GTDB): domain Bacteria; phylum Bacillota; class Clostridia; order UMGS1883; family UMGS1883; genus UMGS1883. The sequence continues at coordinate 12,980 of CAZYYT010000036.1, forward strand.
TCTGTTAAGTATAATGCATCAATTTCACCTGATGTGTTTGCTGTGATTGCTCTTTCCGCTATGTATTCAAACTTGCCTGACGAACTGCTTTCAAAACCGCCGATATTTGCAGTTGCTGTTTCTGTATTCGTTAAAACACCAGGATTTTGGACTTTAATTTTTACTGTTCTGATTAATGTGTTTCCATCAGAAGCGTAGCCTTTACTATTTACATTTATAACAGTGCCTGAGAGAGTTTCTCCGTTTGAGGAAACCCTAACAAATGCGTTTTGCCCAACATAAATATTTTGGGCATCAGCATCGTTAAAGGTCACAGTGAGAGTTAAGTGTGAATCGTCATAAACATCTGCTATTTTTGTGCCCACATTAACGGAGTCACCAACCTTTACATAAAGATTTTTGATAACACCTGAAATACTTGATTTAACTGTTAGGTCGTTGTAATTTTTTAATGCCTTGTCGTAATCAATTTGTGACCTTTCGTATGAAATGTCAGAATTTTCAATAGTTGTCTGCGCATCAGATGAGTCAATCTCATACAAAATATCCCCCTCTAACACCTCATCACCTTGTTCAAAGTTTGCAGAAATTACATCACCCGACGCTAAAGCCGTAATAGAGTATTGGTCTTTTGGCTTTACTACCGCAGAACCTGTTATAGATGATGTTATGTTTTGCTTTTCTACCTTTGCTTCTGTTCCCGAAGGTGCCATAGTGGATTTGCTTTTTCCAAGGCGAATTCCTAAGATCGAAACAACCACCACAGCGGTTAAAATGGAAATAATTAGAATCTTTTTTCTTTTGGAAAAAGAACTAAATGACTTTGGAAATCCTTTTGCATATGTAATTGAGTTTTTAACGAAATTCTTCATTTTTTTCTTCCTTTCATTATTTTACCACGTCCATTATAACCTAAAAAAAGTATCAGCGTGTTAACAGGATGTGAATTTTTTTTAAAATTGTCTACCATACTTAAATATTATATTTATATCATAATAAAAAATGAGTCCGCCGTATTGTATAGTATAAATACCATAACTGGACAAAAAGCCCCAGCACGGTGGTTTTAAAAAGCTATGGTAGATAGTAGACCTGTCCTAAAACCATCTTGCGGCGGCGAA
>CAZYYT010000037.1:0-8937 GCA_964651775.1 uncultured Oscillospiraceae bacterium
GCAAGCACCGTCAGAGCATCAACTCTCGATATCCTTGAAAAGTTTAAGGACAACCTCGATGATATCGTTGTTGTATCTCCTGACTTTGGTAGTGTTACACGAGCAAGAAACTTTGCACAAAAGCTTAACGTACCGATTGCTATTATTGATAAGCGTCGCCCGAAGCCTAATGTTAGTGAGGTTATGAATATCATAGGCGAAATTAAGGGCAAGCGTGTTATACTTGTTGATGATATGATTGATACTGGGGGTACAATTGTTCATGGTGCTGAAGCACTTATTGAAAAAGGAGCAAAAGAAGTTTACGCTTGCTGTACACATCCTGTGCTTAGCGGTCCCGCAATTGAACGTTTGGAAAATAGCCCAATTAAAGAGCTTGTTTGCCTTAACACAATTGAACTTCCTCCGGAAAAGATTATGGAAAAGACAAAGGTTCTTAGTGTTGCCCCTATCTTTGCAGAAGCAATTGAGCGTATTTATGAGGACATCTCCGTTAGTCCGCTTTTCGTATAATTCTTTGCATTTAAGAAAAGAATATTCATATAATTATTATAATGGGGCTGCACCGCGACTGTGCGATGCAGCCCTATTGTGGAGTGAAAAAAATGTATCTTATAGTAGGACTGGGAAACCCCGGAAAAGAATATGAAAAAACAAGACATAATGTAGGCTTTATCGCTGTGGATTATCTTGCGGAAAAGCTTGGTGTGAAGCTTTCTAAAATTAAATTTAAAGCAGTATATGGCGACTGTAATATTGCAGGTGAAAAATGCATTATTATGAAGCCACAAACCTTCATGAATTTAAGTGGTGAAAGCGTAAGAGAGGCTTTAACCTTCTTTAAAATTGCACCGGAAAATGTAATCGTTGTGTACGACGATGTAGCTCTTGAACCAGGAAAGGTAAGAATTCGTGCTTCGGGAAGTTCAGGCGGTCACAACGGGATGAAAAGTATAATCAATTTATTAAATTCAGACTCATTTGTGCGTGTAAGGTTTGGTGTTGGTGAAGCAAAGTTTGATTTGACCGACCATGTACTCGGTCACTTCAATGAAGAAGATGGTGTAGCAGTTACTAATGCAATTAAGAATATTGACAGCATCATAAGTGATATAATTACTAAAGGTGTTTCAAGTGCAATGAACAGATTCAACAATAAGGTTATGTGATTGATGAATATTATAAATAGTTTACTTGAAAAATCGAAAGAGTTTAATAATGTCATCGCAGCAATTCAGGCTGGGCATTTCCCAATTAATATAAGTGGAACTGCAGATGCGCAGAAGGCACATCTCATAAGCGCAATATGTAACAGTCTTGATAAAAAAGCTTTTGTTGTAACAAGTAATGATATGTATGCGAAGAGGCTTTTTAACGACTTATCGTATTTTCTTATGAATACGTGTGTGTACATTCCACCAAAAGAGGTTGTGCTGTATAAAATAGATGCGGCAGACCACGAAATGGAAAATGAACGAGCCGCAGCATTAGGTAAGCTTGCAGATGAATTTTCAGCAGTAGTGTCGATTGAGTCTCTACTGCACTTCGTTGTACCTAAAAATAATTTTAACGATTTAAAGCTTACGTTTGAATATGGAAAAACTACGGATTCGGGTAGTCTTTCTCAAAAACTTACAGAAATGGGATACCAACGTGTAGACACAGTTAATCTACGCGGTCAGTATGCAGTGCGTGGTGGTATCGTAGATATATTTTCGCCTGATAGTCAAGTTCCCGTAAGAATGGAACTTTTTGGTGATGATATCGACTCACTTCGTACATTTGATTTTGATACACAGTTAAGCATTGAAAAAATAAATTCAGTTATAATTCTTCCTGTGTACCTTCAAAATGCACGCGCGTCAATGTTATCTTACATTGATAATAATTATATTGTTTTCATAGATGAACCTGCACGTGTAAGCGAATCTGCAAAGGCAGTTGAATGGGAGATAAGCGAAAATATTAAAACACTAGCTGAATTCTCCGAAAAAACGCTTAATACAGACTGCATTAATAACTACGTTGAAATTATAAATGATATAGTGAAAATAGGATGTATAGGCCTTAACTCACTTAGTAGCGTTTGCCCTGACTACAAGCCTAAAAAAGAGCTTTCGATAAACTCAAAGGGAATGAGTAGTTACAGCGGCAATATTGAATTTTTAATAAGCGACATAAACAGATGGCTTCAAGAAAAGCAAAAGGTTATAATTATGGGGGGAAGCAGCTCACGTGCAAGAAAAATTGTCGAGATGCTTTTAGAGTACAATATAAAAGCAGTATTTGCTGAAACTGTTAAAGAGCTTTCTGATAAATATATAACCGTAATTCAAGGTAGCATCACAAAAGGCTTTGAATATCCTACGGAAGGCATAATTGTTATAAGTGATAAAGAAATTTTTTCGGAAGAAAAGAAAAAACGCTCTGTAAAAAGAGATAAAGATACAACAAAAATCAAAAGTGTGAATCAGCTTGATGTTGGTGACTATGTTGTGCACAGAGTTCATGGTATCGGTAGATATCTTGGCATTGTTCGGATGAAAGTAAACAATATTTCAAAGGACTATATTAAGCTTGGATACAGGGGAGAGGACAACTTATATCTTCCCGTAGGTCAGCTTGATGCTGTCAGCAAGTATACAGGGGCTGAAAATAAGGTTATTAAGCTTAATAAGCTTGGCTCACCTGAGTGGGCTAACGCAAAAAGAAAGGTGCGCCAGTCAGTTGAAGAAATGGCACAGAAGCTTGTAAAGCTTTATGCCGAGCGTGAAAGAATGGAAGGTGTGTCGTTTTCACATGATACTCCTTGGCAACATAAGTTTGAGGATTTATTTCCGTATGAAGAAACGGAAGACCAGCTTCGTAGCATACAAGAAATGAAAAAGGATATGGAAAGCACCAAGCCTATGGATAGGCTTCTTTGTGGTGACGTTGGTTATGGTAAGACAGAGGTTGCAATGCGTGGTGCTTTTAAAGCTGTTATGGACGGATATCAAGTTGCTTATCTTGTGCCTACAACCATACTTGCTTCACAGCACTACCAAAACTTCGTAGAACGCATGAAAGAGTTTCCAATTACTGTTAGACTACTCTCACGCTTTTGTACGCCTACAGAGGCAAAGAGGACGCTTAAAATGCTTCAAACGGGTGAATGTGATATCGTAATAGGCACACATAAGCTTTTATCTAAGAATGTTATATTTAAAAAGCTTGGTTTTCTTATTGTTGACGAGGAGCAACGTTTTGGGGTTACACATAAAGAGAAAATTAAAGAAATGAAAAAGAATGTCGATGTTATAACTCTTTCTGCAACTCCTATCCCAAGGACGCTTCATATGGCAATGATTGGAATTAGAGATATGAGTGTGCTTACTGCTCCGCCTGATGACAGATATCCTGTTCAAACTTATGTTTTAGAGTATAACGAGGCAGTCGCTAAAAACGCAATAGAGCGTGAAATATCACGTGGAGGTCAGGTTTATTATCTTCACAATAGGGTAGAGTCAATTTATAAAACTGCACAAAGAATTTCAAACCTCATTCCTGATGCGAAGGTTGGTGTTGCCCACGGAAGAATGAATGAAAACGAGCTTGATGATATTATGATAAGTGTGCAAAACGGGGAAACAAATGTTTTGGTTTGCACTACAATAATAGAAACAGGGCTTGATATTGCCAATGTGAATACAATTATAATAGAAAATGCAGATACACTCGGATTAAGTCAGCTTTATCAGCTTCGTGGACGTGTTGGTAGGTCAAACAGACTGGCCTACGCATATCTTACTTATAGAAAGAATAAAATTCTTGATGAGGTTGCTGAAAAGCGTCTGCGTGCTATAAAAGAGTTTACGGAGTTTGGCTCGGGATTTAGAATTGCAATGCGTGACCTTGAGATTCGTGGCGCAGGAAATGTCCTCGGACCCGAGCAGCACGGATTTATGGTTAGTGTAGGATATGATATGTACTGCGCAATTCTTGAGGAAGCAGTAAACGATGCTTTATGCATACCAAAACCCAAAGAAAAGACAGAAACTGTTATTGATCTTAATATAAATGCATTTATTCCTGATAGCTACATTCCGTCGTCTTCTTTAAGAATAGAAGCTTACAAGCAAATTGCGGAAATAAATGATTTGTCTGATAGATATGGTGTGGAGGAAAGCTTTGAGGACAGATATGGAGAAATTCCCGATGAAACATACTCTCTTCTCGAAATACAGATGATTCGTGTTAATGCACAAAATGTTGGAATAAAAGAAATAAGTCACACAGAAAACGGTATAATTTTTAAAATTGACGTTGTTACAAAGCAAATCATCGATAAAGTTTCATCAATGGCCGCAAAAAGAAAGGGAAAAATTCTTTTCGGTGCAGGGGAAAATGCATATATTTTACTACGTGAGAAAAATCTTCGCGGGGAAGAGCTTCTTGAAAATGTAAATAAAATATTAAAGGACTTGCAATATGATGGGACTTAATGTATAATAGCGTTATGTGCATATATTTATTATGAAAGGAATGGACACATATGAAAAAAAGTTTAGTATTTCTTATGGTTGTAGCGCTTTGCATTTCTATGATTTTTGGAGGTTGTAGCAAAAGCTTTGTAAAGAGTATTACTGCTGAAACATCAGAAGATAAGCTTCTTAATAAGACAGTTGTAGGTACAATCGACAAGCATAAGATTACACATGCAGATTATAATTTTATTTACGCATTGGTATATAATTCAATGGCAAAAAGTTATTCTAATTACCAGAATTGGGAAGAGATGGAGATTGGAGAAGGTAAGACCGTTTCTGATTATATGAGAGAATCAACAATGGAACAGTTTAAACTAATGTACGCAGCTGTTGATATTGCAAAGAAAAACGGTATTAAGCTTAATAGATCTATCAAACAATCAGCTGCAAAGCAGAAAAATGATGTAATTAAGCAAATATACACTGACGAAAAGGGATATAAACAATTCCTTGAAACTGCTCATACAACAGATGCTGCGTTTACAAATTATTTTGATATGCACGAAGTATACAACGTTCTTTTTGAAAAGCTTACACAAAAGGGCGGAAAAGCAAGCATTGATACAAACAAACTTAAAAAAGATTTTCTTAAAGAAAATGAGGGTAAATGGAGAGTTCAACATATCCTTATATCTACAATGGATCAGAAGGACGAAGCGGGTAATGTAACAGCACCTGCAAAGAGTCAGGAAGAAGCTCTTAGGATTAGTAAAGAAGTAATCAAGAAGCTTAATGAAGGTGCAGATTTTGATAGCCTTATAGAAAAATATAATGAAGACCCGGGTACTGGTAAGGGTAAGTTCTATCTCTTTGGTGAGGGCGAAATGATGCCTGAATTTGAAGAGGCTGCAAAGAATCTCGAAATAGGCAAATTTACTCAAGAGCCTGTAAAAACAAGCGTTGGTTATCATATTATTAAGAGATATGACATTGATGCTTCAGGTGAAGAATTTAAGACATTTAAAAATGAAAAGCTTCAGGAAAAAGTTATTGCATTTGTTAATGACAAAATGAAAAAGCAGAAGGTTTCCTTTGATGATCAAACAATAGACAAATACTTTAAGGCAATTAAGGACGCTGATGCAGCGGCTGAGGCTAAGTACCAAAAGGATAACTACACAGTTAATGACCCTAATGCGACAGCTCCAACTGAGCAAAATAAAAGTATTCAAGAATCCAACGCAAAATAATTAAAAAATTAATATTGCTCTTCGGGGAGAGGTGTAATTCCTTACCGGTGGTTAAAGTCCACGACCTTTGTTTTACAAAGCTGATGCAGTGAAATTCTGCAACCGACGGTATAGTCCGGATGATAGAAGATAATTAATGCTATTAAATAAGCAGCCCGAAAATATTTTGGGCTGCTTATTTTTATAAGGAGATATTTTATGAGCAAATTAAAAAAAATGACTAGCATCGCATTGCTTTGTGCTTTGGCATATGTGGCCGTATTTTTAGCTAAATTAATACCGATAAGTGTAATATCATTTTTAAAGTATGATCCAAAGGATATTATAATTACCATAGGTGGATTCATTTTTGGGCCGCTTAGCGCTTTTGTTATTTCACTTATAGTTTCAATTGCCGAGCTTTTTACGATAAGTGAAACGGGCTTTATAGGCTTTACAATGAATGTTATAGCAACCTGTAGCTTTGCTTGTGTAGCAGCGGCTATATATAAATCCAGGCGCACACAAAGTGCTGCAATTATAGGCCTTGTATTCGGAAGTATTGCGGCGACTGCATCTATGTTAGTGTGGAATTATATGATTACACCCATTTATATGCAAACACCGCGCAGTGAAGTAGTAAAAATGCTTTTACCTATCTTCTTGCCGTTTAATGTAATAAAAACATTTCTAAACTCTTCTATTATTATTTTGATATATAAGCCCTTTGTAAATATGCTGCGTAAGATGGGTATTATTGAAAAAAGGCAAGAAAACACAAGTATTATTAACATAAAACTTATTACGGCTGCTTTATTTACAATTGCAATGTGTGTTATTGCTATTTTAATTCTGAAATAGCCTTTAGCTTCTCATACTTTTCTTTAGTCGCAAGCCCACCACGGATGTGACGTTCGGATTTGTTTTTATTTAGCACTTCTTTCACTTCGCGTGCAAGTATTGGAGAAGCTTTATTTAGTCGGTCTGTTATATCCTTATGTACACTGGATTTAGAAATTGCAAATCTTTTTGCAGTACTCCGTACAGTTGCGCTGTTTTCCACAATGTATTCGCCAAGCGTTATGGCACGCTTCTCAATATAGTCCTTCAAAAGAAATCACCTCATATATTTAACTTTTAACTTGGTAAAATATATGAGGTGATTTGTGTTTTTATACAAAGAGAATTTATTTTAATTCTGCCCATGCTGCTTCTTTGAAGCCAACTAACACTTTAGTGTCACTAACAAGGATGGGTCTTTTAACAAGCATTCCATCAGTAGAAAGGAGATTAAGCTGCTCTTTTTCTGTCATATTGGGTAGTTTTTCTTTTAGTTTCATCGATTTATATAACAATCCACTTGTGTTAAAAAAGCTTTTAAGCGGAAGTCCACTTTTCTTGTACCAATCAGTAAGCTCATCAAAAGAAGGGTTATTTTCTTTGATGTTTCTTATTTCGTGCTTAATATTGTTATCATCAAGCCATTTTTGTGCATTTTGACAAGTTGTGCATTTTGGGTAGCATACAAATAACATAATAATACTCCTTTATTCCAACGTGTAAGTTGTAATTGTGAAATCATCATTATCATTAAAACTAATTGTTCTGGTTTCTCCATCAAGCATAGAAAAGCAGTTGTCCTCAAGTACAGCTTCTGTATCTATGTCAACAATATGTGTATAGCCCTTTGATGTGAAAGTAATTGTATTTTCAGTTTTATCAATTACGCTTACGTTTTTACATGGCTTAATATTTAGTAAACCTTTTTTATAAAAGCATCTATCATATAGCTTGTTGTTCTCATAAATTTCACAAACAGTAAGCTGTTTTTCATTTATTGAAATATCAAGGGATATGTTTTCATTTGCAGGTGATATAATTTCATTTGTGAAGATTGATTTTTGTTCATTTGTGCTTAAGTTAATTTGCTTTAAAACAAGTGTAAACCTTCTATCCTTTACACTGTTGTTTGATACAACCACCTTATTTTTATCCCAATCAATTGTAGTTATTACATCTTTTGCGGCACGTTTGAAGCCATAAAACGCAGCCTTTGGCGTGCAATAATAATCTATAAAAGCCCAACCTGATGCGGCAGGCCAACAATCGTTAAGCATCCAATAAATTATACCACTATTAAACCAATTGTTTTTTCTGCATCTTTCAAGAGTAACTCTTATCCATTCAAACTGAAGATATTTCATTTTAAAGAATCTATCATGAGTATCCTTGAATTTACCTAAAACCTTTTCTGCAAATATTACGCTATAATCCATAAGGTCACGCTTAAGCGCAGGATTACCCTTTGTGTGCGAAAGCCACATTGACATGTCTTTATTATAAATATCTTCCTTTGTCATCATTTTAAGAAGTGATTTTTCGCAAACTGCGCCAAAGGCAGGCTCCTCCGAAACAAACCTTGCATCATACATTGAAAGATATTCTTTATAATCTTTCATGTCGCTATTTTCAATATAGTCAAAGGTATAGCTTAGGTACTGCGTATTATGTGTTGTGCCGACAGTTTTTGAAGCGAAAAGCTTGCCTCCATACGGACTTGAGGGAAGAAAACGCCTTGTATGGTCAAGCTCTCTTAAAACTGGAAGAATAGCGTGAAAAGCACTTTTTTTGCCCTTGTAGTTTTCCTGCTCTCCGCATCCGTAAACTGCATTTTCATTATCTCCATGCCACCACATAAGAGATGGATGGTTTCTTAAATGTTTTGCCGCAAATTCAGCCTCTTTACGAAGCTGTGCTATAAACCATTCTTCATCTTCGGGGTAGCTTCCGCAAGCCATCAAAAAGTCTTGCATTACGATAAGGCCAAGTCGGTCACATTCATTATAAAAATGTGCACTCTCAAATATTCCGCCGCCCCATACACGTAACGCATTAACGCCGCCTTCTTTAGCTAACTTTAGAATGCGCGTTGTTTTTTCATCGGTTTCATTTGATATAAAAGGCTCGGATGGTACATAGTTTGCACCCTTGCACATAATTTTTACATCATTTACAAGAAGTGTAAAACATGAAAATTCTTCATTTGCATCATATTCCTCTGCACTTGCAGATTTTTTTATTTCAAGGCACCTGTTATAGCTTTCGGTGCCTTTTTTATCAGGCAGTTCTAAAATAAGCACACTACGAATACCAAAGTTTTCTGTAAAGGCTTCATCGTTATATTCAATACAAACGCTATAAAGTGGTTGCTCACCATAGCCTGCCGGATACCAAAGCTT
>CAZYYT010000037.1:8947-9291 GCA_964651775.1 uncultured Oscillospiraceae bacterium
ACCATACAATATCACCTGAAGGTGACTTAATGCTAATTTTAGCCAATGCAGCTTTATCAAAGTTTATTGTTTTACCTGAAAGCTTTACAAAAGCGCCATAGCTATTTATAGCTTCTGTATACACATAAATATTATCTACTCTAAAACTATTCTCAAATACAAGGCTTACGGGCTTAAATATACCACATGTAACAAAACGCTCTACCCAGTCCCATCCGTATGTGCATTGAATCCTTCTTGTATAAAGCCTTTCTGTTGTAAATGCACCTTCACGCTTTTGTAGACCCTTAACCTTTTTAATGGGGGAATAGAAATGAACCACAAGCTTGTTTTCTCCTTGCTTT
>CAZYYT010000037.1:9301-13627 GCA_964651775.1 uncultured Oscillospiraceae bacterium
ATCCGTAGTAGCACTCGCTGTATACTAATAATTTATGGAGGAATTTATGTTGAAAAGATTCAGACATTTAACCTTTATCACAGTCCTTTTTGTGGCAGCATGCGTAACCATCAACGTTTATTTTGTGAGGAATAAACATATTATCACAGTAAGCAATTTTTTGGTCATTTAAGTAAATATCACAATACACATCAAGACCTTCAAATAAGAGATAAGCATTATCTTTTATAGAGTCAACGCTAAAGGTTTTTTGATATTCCCAATCTTTATTCTCAATATCTAAAAGCCTCTGAATATTATCGCGCCAGAACATGTCTGTTTTAATTATATCAGTATGTACACAACCGGGGACGGTTGCCTTATATTCATTGCCATTTTCGTCAAAAAGTTTCCATTCTCCGCAAAGATTAAATTTTTCCATATCTTTTCTCCTTATAAAAATTCATATCACTTACAACTGTTGAGCCAATTACAAGTATAATTCCAATAACCGAATATATATCAAGCTTTTCCTGTAACACAATAGCTGAAAGAATAATAGCAACAATTGGGTCAATGTAGCTATATAGTGCAACTGTCTGTGCGCTAAGCTTGTCCATACAACCAAAATAAAGCGCATACGCAATACCGGTATGCAGTATTCCGCTTATAATAAGAAGTATAGCTATTGGTAAGGTTAATTCAAGTTTAAAGACATCCTCTGTTAATAAAATATATGGTAGTATAGCTATTGCAGAGATACCAAGCTGAAAAATAGTTCTTTCAAATGAGGTTAAATCTTTTATGAATTTATTTAATATAACTATAGTTGCATAAAGTGAAGCCGCAATAAGCCCATAGATTACTCCGGTTATGCCTTCAATACGTGAATTGAAAACACCTGATACAAAAGCTATTCCTACTGTTGCAAACACGACACATATCAGTTTTTTGACTGTAAGCGTTTCTTTGAATATTATGGGGGATAGAAGTGTTACAATCATAGGCGCCATATAATAGCATACTGTTGCAATTGATATGGAGGTATTTTCGTAAGCTTCAAATAAAAATATCCAATTAAGCCCTAAGAACACACCTGATAAGATAAGTAGAACCAGATTTTTTTTAATATTCTCTTTTGAGAATGTTTTTTTCTTTATTAAAACAACCAAAAGTAAGAACAAAAATCCGAAAGCACCACGTACAAAAGCAATGACACTTGAAGGAAATGGTATGTATCTACGTAAAAGCCCTAATGTCCCAAATATAAACATCGAAAGTATTAAACTTAATCTGCTATTTAAATGCATAATAATATACCCCTTATGAAAAAGCTTCGATCATTTTAAGGTTGCCATTTATAATAAATTTACCGCAGCAACAAGCAGGGAAGAAGAAGTAATCGCCTTGTTTAACCTTCTTTGTAAAGTTGTCACCAAGTATCTCACCTTCACCCTCAATAATGCTACATACAGCTACAGGCTGATTTAATACATATTCACCGTCGTTTAAAGTGATTCTGTTAATTTTAAAGCTATTTTCCTGATCAGGGGAAAGAAGCCTTTCAACCTTTAGTGAATTTGTATTGACAGTAAACCGGGGTGTATTTTTCACCTTTTTTATAGGCTCATAAGAGAAGCATTGGAGTGCAACATCTTTATCAAGGCCAAGATACATCTGATAATCAGAAAGCTTGTAATCACCGCACCAACGCTCCGGCTGAATGGTAAAATCGGTAGGCTCCTGAACCTCTAAAAGAAGGCAACCGGCCCCGATAGCATGCGGAGTTAATGCAGGGATAAACACAACATCTCCAACCTCAACCTCATGCTTTAAAAGTATTTTCTCGAAAGCTTCTTTGTTTGTTTTACTTTCTTCTATTGTCTGTCTTAATATTTTTTTATCAACGCCATCTTTGAAACCAAAATATATAGATGCGTTGGGACGCTTTGCAAGGATTATCCAGCATTCCTCTTTTCCGTAGTTGCTGTTAAAATACTTCCTTGAAAATTCTTTATTAGGGTGCGCTTGCGCGGGGAGTCTTATTGCGCTGTCAAGATATTTTACAAGCACTCCAATACTGTTTTTTTCGCCAAGCATTTCCTTTGGAAACTTCTTAATTGCTTCATCAAGATATAAATCATTGTCTTTTATCTTTGAAATACCCTCTTTATAAACATTTCTACCTTCGTTTAATGCTTTAGTGGAGGATGCAACCCATTCCTCAGGGAAAAAGTCATCAACAGACCCATCACCTACAAAATGGTCAAACATTTTACCCCCCGTATAAACTCTAAAAACCCTATTCTTTTCAAAAAATATTGGGGCTTCATAAACTTTCATATTAAAATCCCTTTCAATTCTATCATATTGCAAACAGCCATAGAAAATAGAGACGCTCCGTATGCCGCTTCTTCGATACTTGTGCTTAATACAAGATCAGTCCCAAACATATCCTTAAAAATCTCTTTAAGAAGACTGTTCTTTCTTATGCCATTACCGGAGCCTACTATTCGCTTGCACTTAACACCACTTAAAAGATACATATCATAAAGCTCTCTTGCAATGCCCTCCAATGTGCCTAAAACGAAGTCAGCAGGGGAGAAATTATCTATAGACAAGTTTGTTATAGATGCTCGTAGAGATGGGTTTTCTCTTGTACCGCAAAATGAATTATTAATCAATAAATCAGTGTTTTTCTTTATAATTGCTGCATCAAACATTTTATCATATAGGCTTTCGGGGGACTTTAGCCCTGAAAGTGCAATTACCTCTTTAAAAAATCCTTCAAGCATTGCGTAGGAGCGTCCTCCGCAGATTGCACATCCCGCAAGCAAATACTTGTCCTCATAAAGTGGACGAAGCTCAAGCCCTTCTTTAACTTCGGCAGATTTTGTCATTATAGAAATTTGACTGCCTGTACCAACATTTGCAAGTGCATCACCATCTGTACAGCCTGCACCTAAAAAGCTTGCTTGATTATCACCGATTGCAACAGAAACAGGGACATCCTTGTATTCACCTGCAATTGCAAGCTTTGATGTATACTCGGGTATGCGTGCGTTTTTAACTGTAAAGCTATTTGACTTTACATCAAATGCCCCAAAGCTTGCGGCATCGGAAGAATGTATGTAAGGTGATTTTCTGCCAGTGAGTCGCATTACAATGTAATCGTGAATTGTACAAAACTTAACCGCGTCCTTAGGGACAAGATTGTTATCCTCGTTATACAAATCCGTTGCAAGACCAAAACCGGGGCGCGCGCCTATTGAATCGGCGTATGAGGTGTTTTCTTTAGGGAGGGCACCCCTTTCGTCCTGCCAGGTATAAAGTGGGCTTACAGAAAGTCCTTCACTGTTTACGTATACAATTCCATGCATTTGGCCCGTAACTCCGATTGATTTAACATCATCACAGTATATCTCGTCAAGTAGGTCAAAAACATGCCGTTCTATTATAGATACATCCTGGATTTTTTCCCATGTATTTGATGTTTTTATGAATGAATCATTTTTACATGATACAGTTTTAATTACGGTTTTTGTACTAACATCAACTAAAACCGCACAAATACTCGTTGTTCCAATGTCTATACCAATACTTTTCATATTACACCTCATAATGCAGTGGATTTCGGGTCAAGCCTTTTTATAATATCCTGCTGGATAGCGGGGGAAAGGTCAAGAAAATTAACAAATGTGCCATGAATTCGCATAATGTACACACCGCTTGGTGCATATTTTTTAGGATTATCTAATACCTTTTGTAAAATTTCCGGTGTTGTAACATTAACATAAAGATAAAAAGGTGAAACACCCTTATTTTCAGGGTTAAAGAATAGCGGATAAACTATTTTGTTCCTGAATTCAATGCCCTTATCCTCGTAGGCTTCTTCTTTAAAATAACCGGGGTTTACACCAAAGTGCGATGCATATCCGCCATTCATTTCATCAAATGGAAGCTCCATATTAGAAAGCATTCTAAAGCCAAGGCCACAGTTTGCATCCCCGTAAAGTGGGTCAATGCCATAACCAAGCATCTGTCTGCTTTTTCTTCCGTCAGGTGTGGCACCAACCCAGTATCCGTATAGTAAATGTGTTGAAGGACTGCTGAAGTCAGGCCTAAAAGAATTGCCAAGATAATTTTTATAACTTCTTACAAGCTCCGAAACCCATTTTGTGAGGTTTGCGGCTTCGTCATCAACATCTTTGATGTGATTGCCAAACTTACTGCAATCAAGTAAAAACTTATGAAGCTTATCAAAGCCTTCAAAGTTATTTTCTAGTGCAGGAATAAGGTTTTCTATGTCATTTGGTCGCTTCTTTATAAGCTCATTTATCGCAATAA
>CAZYYT010000037.1:13637-13940 GCA_964651775.1 uncultured Oscillospiraceae bacterium
TATCACGCATGTCAATTCCATTTTCAAGTCCACCCATTAAACAAGATAAAAACGGCACGCGCATATTAGAAAGGGCACAGGCAACACCATTTGCAGCATCTGTCATGCGTTTTATATAATACTGTGTATTTTTAATAAACGCTTCTTTAAAGTTGTTTATATTACAACTTGGTAAATCAGCAAGCTTTTCACCTGTTACAAGCGATTTTCCGCCTGTTAAGGTTAATTCCATAATCTTTGGAAGGTTAAGCCAGCTATTTGTAGTGTTTCCGTTGTCTTTACCCATAATAAGCGGTTCCTGAC
>CAZYYT010000038.1:0-221 GCA_964651775.1 uncultured Oscillospiraceae bacterium
TATGATGGTATTTTTGATAATATTTCTTTACATTTATCTAAAATAGATGCATTATCATTTAAAATTTTTGCTGATTCAAGGGTAAATTCAAACAGATATTTAACACAAGCAATGGTGATTGTTGTATTGTGAGTCAAAGGTCCCTGCTCGGGGGAAATGTCTGGATATATGTTGTAAGTATTTGTCTTTTCATCATACTCCATAATTCCCGCAAAAAACTC
>CAZYYT010000038.1:231-13847 GCA_964651775.1 uncultured Oscillospiraceae bacterium
CTTAGCTTCAAAAATACGGGATATGCCTCATTCTTAAGATATTCTTTATCCAAGCTGTATTCATACAAAAACCACAAATATTGAGCACACCATGGCCAACAGCTGTAATAAAAGTGATAAGGATAGTCTGCCGCATAACCCGTAACACCGTGAACATCCATTGCAAACTTTTCCGCAAGGTTACAATACGAACGCAGTCCATCCGAAAACACCTTAGCAAGCTCCAATCTGTTGCTGGAGAAAACCCCCGCAAAAGCCGCTTGTATATTCACATCCCAATACCATTCGCTTCCCCATAAATTCGGATGGCGTATATCCCAAAGCCCATTAAGTCCGCAGGCGTGATTAATCATAACACCGTCCCTGCCACTACAACAATCCAAGGCATATTGATTTACATAATATACCTTTTCCAAAAATTTATCGGGAAGTGTTATGGAAGAACGTTCAAAAAACTCTTTCCAATAAAGTCTATGCTCATCAATCAGGGCATCTGCCTCTTTTTCGTAGCGGTCAATATGTAATACCGCGGCTTCCTTGGGATTTTCATACTGAAGATCCGTAAATATACCCGTAAAAATACGAAATTTTTTCTCACTGTTGGTTATGGATATGTACACATTATTTTCTTTACGTTCCTCTAACCTTACAGTTGCACCGCTGAAACGCACAATTCCAGAAAATACTGATGTTTTTTTAGGTGAAAATACCCTTGTAACCGTATAGCGCACAGTATTCTCGTCAAGTTGCTCATAAACAATCTCGGGCTTGTCCGTAGCCCCTCTGTATGTAGGAAATGCAATAAGCACCTTATCCAATAATCCTGTCGAGCTCTGTTTTACAGTGTTTATTACGCAATCCTTTCTGGCAACTATGGTTTCAAGCTCTATTTTATTCTCGCCCTTTTCCAGTGTAAGTATGCCCTTGGCATCCTCGACATAAAGTGCAAGCTTCTGCTTTGCATCCCTAAGGGAAGGAGCAAACTCAAAATCCAGCTCGCCCGTAAGAGGTAAGGAATTAGCAAACTCAAAGCTTCCGTAAGGTCTGTCCTCAAAGGGAATATCTCTGTCTGTTCTGTAAAGACAAAAAGGCTCGCCCTCGGGTGGGATATTTTTGTCCGCCCTTTCCCTGTACTCCTTGTGCAGCTGTCCGGGGTTTTCACACTTTTCCTGTGCAGAAAATATTTCAGATGGCAACACATTCTCGTATCTGTTGTAATATACCTCATAATGGTTCATTGGCATATACAATCTGTTTCTCTCGTAAAAAAGCATACATCCAAAAACGTTGTTACCAAAGGGCAAAGCGTTGTCCCAATGATTATCACAACCATCAAATATAACAGAGTGCTTCATATAACTTTCTCCTTTTGTCATCAATAAATTATAAAGCCAAAAATTTACCTACTTATAATTTAATATAAGCCCTTTATAGTATAACGCATAATAGAGAAAAGTCAACCATTTAAGCACTAAATAAATTAACAAACTTTCCTTGGACTTGTCTTATTTTCACTTACTTATAATAGAAAATATATACATAAATAAGCATGGTTATAAAGCCCCTTGCTTTATATATTAATCCTCATCATCGTCTAATTTTACAAGTAGCTTATCTGCTTTTCCCGTCGTGATTCAAAACAATTTATTCCAAGATATAATAAATAATTTATGATTCTCCTTAACTATTTGACAAACCATTCCACCGGGCATAAGGCATAAAAAAGCAGACTATAATTTCTATATTCTGCTTAAAAACTTCTATTATTTTTAAATTGTGCGAGCAATAAATTTTACATGCATCTCCTATTATGCAAATAAAATTGAACCTACCTCCGCAAATCCTCTTATAATAATGTGGTTTCGTTAGTTGGTACTAATGCACAGTGCTTTGGCAAAAATTATAATATTTTTTCACCATCAAACAAAACCATACCTATGCCTTCCCCAAACACATCGTTTTCTTCCATATACCTAGTAAAGTTTTTCTGCAGGCTTGTTTTTGCAGGCATCCCTGTATGTCTATCCTCATAATTTTTATTAAAAATTCTCCAGCAATCAGGGAAACCATCTTGAATATGAAAATCAAAACGGTCAAACATTTTTGAAAAGTTATACATATTTGAGCCTTCCGAAAAAAGCTTCTCATATGGCTCATAAATAAGCCAAGAAATACAAAGTAGTGGCAAAATGCCGTCTTTCAAATCTTTTTTAAAGAATTCATATGCTTGTTTAAACGAATCTATTACAGATTCATATGTAAGCGGGCCGTTTGACGGAATATGAACGCCGTACACAGCATCGCCTTTTTTAATCTCATAATCTCCCCTTTTGTAAATTTTATAGGGGAACTCCTTCGGCTCATATTGAAGCCTTCCCAAACCAAAATATTTATGCTCAAAAATGAAATAAAACCAATCTACAAACACTCCACATTTTCCGTACACATTTCTACACTCTTTCATCTTAAAGCGTATATCTTCCATGGTACTATAGAAAACCTCGTCGCTTACATTTCTTTCTCTAAATTCCTCATGCAAAAGTGTTGCACCATGTAGCCAAAATAAAAGCTTCATTATGTATTCATCGGTATCATCCTTAGAAAGAGCAATTGCTCTTTCTAAAAATGTCTTACAATCAGTCCTGCTCTCGCAGACCATATATTCATTTGAAATTACTTCAATCTCTTTTCCATAAATCTTATCAATTTCAAGTATATAATCTATATCACTCTGTTCAATGTTTATTTTTTCAAGCAAATCTTTTCTAATCAAAATTATTCTCCATTCTGTTTCTTATTTCGTACCTTATTATTATTTATTCGTTTACATAGAGTGAATGATAAATAATTAGACCTATTAATTTAATTATAAAATTAATCATTCACTTTGACCGCTATTCATACTATAGCTAGTGGAATTTCAATTATAGTTAATCCATATAAAGTTATTTGATTTTTATTGTCCCGTTTTCTTCAGTCATACGAAAAACACAAGGCCTTTCATTGGGCGATGAATTGGGTGTGTGCATAACAAAACAAAGATTTCCATCCCTTAATTTAAACAACATCCCATGTCCACCATCTTCTTCAAATAATAATGCTTTCTTATGAGACCATTTCCCTGTAATTTCACCATTATCAGAAGAAGATATAATTTCACAATATTGGTTGTTTGATAAGCTTGACCATATCATTAAGAGTTGACCATCTTCCGCTATATACATAAAAGGTCCATCAGTTACATAGCTACCAAAACCTTTTACACTTGATACCCCATCAAACGAAGAAGCTTTAAACAGTTCGATTGGCTTCCCTATGCATTGCTTTAAATCATGCGTCATTCTCAAGGCACAAATTTCACCATCTTTGACCTGTGTCCACTCGTGGCAAAAAACAATATATGGGGTGGCGTTTTTGTCAACATAAAGAGTGCCATCAAGACATTCCCAATCATTGGGCGTAACCGGTCCATCACTATACACAACAAATGGTCCAAGGGGGCTGTGGGCAACCAATATTTGTGTTCCTCGGCATCTGTTGTTGCTTTTGAAACCCACAAACATATAGTATTTGCCTTTGTATTTGTGAACTTCAGGTGCCCAAAAGTGCATATTAGACCAAAAATCTTTGGGAGGAGTAAAGCATTCATAGGCATCAGACCAATTCTCAAGATCATCACTTACATACACATCCAACCCTGTACATTTTCCACAACATTCATTACCTCTGCTACCATATAAATGATATTTCCCATCATCAAGCAATATAAATGGGTCTCTTAAATGTATTTCGCATAGTTTCATATTAATATCATCTCCTCTAAACTTCTAAAATTTCCCTTCTATCATTTATGTCAAATCTAGGTGAACAGTGAATAATTGGACTACTTTTTTACTCCTAAAAATTCACTTTGAACCTACAAGGAATGTAAGATTTTCCTTTGGTTGTATTTTATCTTAAAAAACTTATATATGTAAATTATACTTATTCAAATTTGATGTTTGAGATAAATAGGATTATAATTCATCAATCATTAATTTTCTCTATTTTGCTTTTTGATTAATAAAATCCAAAACAATATCTGCCATTTTTTCTCCAAGCCTTACAACACAATCAGCGTCATTTGCATCCGGCACTCCCTGTATCCATAAAAAAGAATAAATACTTGGTTTAAATCCCTTTTCTTTCAGTTCTTTAATACTCTTTGTTAACAATTTAACTAACTCATTATAGCAACAACCGGCACGTGGATTTTCTCCTCCATCTAATACCAGTGCAATGTCATCAACTTCCGCAACATTTGCATCGGGACAATATGGTGTTCATGTTGAAGGCGAACGCCAATCCAAGTACAAATTAGTTCCTCCAAAAGCACATTTAACAATAAAAAATTCTTCATCAGGGCAAACTTCATGAATTTTTTTTGCAATTCCAACTTCGGGACCTAAGGTGTCTTTTGCTGCCTCTGTACAATTCAATCCTGTGTTTTCAAAACAATTATATTGAATATCGTGGGAAACGTAACGTATTTTAGTTTTACTGTATCAGTCATAAAACTTCATTACTGTTTTAACATCAAAATTATCAGGTAAATACTTGGTATTATCATCACCTAAAGCATCTGATTGTCCTGTCAACACGATTATTCTAACCTCTTTCATATTGTTTTTTCCTTTCGATAATTTCAACTTTTTTGCCAAGAGCCTCACTAAAAATGTTAAGTTCTAAGAAAGCCATTATATAACCCTTTAATTATACATTTTTTTACCAGTTTCCTCATATCCATTAATAATCATTTTATTGTTTACAGTATACCACAGGAAAAACTTAAAAGCAATAAAAGAAACGCACACCAATAAGAGGTGTGCGTGAAGAACAATTCATACAACAATTAAATTACAGTAATAGAGGTTTCCGCAGATGATAATCCTTTTGAATGTGCCTTAATTTTAATCTCACCTTTACCATTAGCTTTAATTAAAACTAATGCCAAACCATTAAATGCTTTTCTGTGCCAAAGCGCTTTTTCAAAGCGCCCTATCCTAGCACTGTTGTATATGCCTATTTTTTGATCATTAGGTGCAAAACATTTAACTCGAATTACATTTTTGCCCTCTTTGAAATTTCCATAAAATCTGTGTGGTCTGTAATCCACCATACTCTTGCTTCCGATTTTCTCACCATTTAAATATACTTCGCTATCACCGTATAGTCTGTTAAACTCAATATATTTTGTTTCACATGATGTAGTAAGTTCTGTTTCGTATTCAATTGTGTCAATAGGGGCGTTGCTTTCTACACTCCAAACTATTCTCATATCATCTCTATATAACTCATTTGCGCCCTCAGGAATAGGTTTCTGATAAGAAGGATCATAATAGTTTAACGTGTTGCTTTCGTTAACACCTGTAGGTATTTTATTCTCACCATCAATAATAAACCATTTTTCAATGTCGGTTTCAACCACTTTTTTTATAAATCTTTCAGGTTCTGTGGATGTTGGGTTTCCGTTTCCAACGCCTATAATCTCTCCATCACCTTCAATATCAAAGTATACCATATTATCGGCAGTAGGATGAACATTATCATTTGTATCCTTTATTTCAACCTTAATTACACTTATTTCTTCATCTAAAGAAAGTTGATCTTTGTCAGGAATTAAGCTTATTGCACTTGCCTCTGTAGGTGTTGTGTTTAGTGCAGTAACTATTTCTCCGTCCTTTTCTCCCACAGCTTTTATGAAACCTTCCTCATAGGTTACCTCCCAACATAGATCATCATTTTTAATCATGGTCTTTTTGCCGTATGATTTTTCATTAACAAAAAGCTCAACATTATCACAGTTTGAGTACACACAAACCTTAACCCTGTCCCCTGCCTTATAATTCCAAGCAGGGAGAATATGCAAAACAGGTTCATTTGTCCACCATGATTTATAATAGTAATATGGATCCTTAGGAAATCCGCACAAATCAATTACGCCAAAATGTGATGATGTATTTTCCCTTGCGAAAGGAGCTGGCTCACCCTTATAATCAAACCCTGTCCATATAAAGCCCCCACATATATAATCCCTTTCATCATAAAATTTCCACCAACCCTTGGGAGTTGACCCCCAACTCATTGTATTAAGGCTATACCCGCTTAAAAGTCTGTTTGTCAAGTCGTCCTCATAAACGCCTCTTGCACAGAATACAGATGCCTCCTCTGTGCCAATTATGCACTGCTTGGGATGGTCGTTATGATAATCGTCAACCTTTGCTTTTTCGAATAAGCGGATATAATTAATGCCACGAAGCTCAACAGTTTCATTTATTCCATCATAATTCGGGCCATTGTTTCCACCATATGTAATTGTTCTGGTAGCGTCATATTTTTTTATTGTATTTATCATAGCTGTTGCTATTTTTTTGCCTGTTGCATTGTTTTGAACAACTGCCTCTTCATTACCAATAGACCAAGCAAAAACACAAGGGTGGTTTCTGTCTCTCATAACAAGTGATTTTAACTGTCCAAGCACCTCTTTGGATGAGCTGAACAATCTTTGTTCATCAAGCACAAGCATACCAAGTTCATCACAAGCATCTAAAAGCTCTGGAGTAGGTGGGTTGTGCGCGCATCTGTAAGCGTTTACGCCCATACCTTTAAGCTTGTTTATTTTATAATATTGAAGCTTGTCGGGGAGCGCGTTGCCAACACCTGCAAAATCCTGATGACAGCACACACCTTTAATTTTAACCGGTTTCTTGTTTAAAAAGAATCCCTTATCACAATCAAAAATAAATTCTCTAAACCCAAATTTAATTATCTCTGTTTGAAGTGCTGAGTCACATGAAATAAGCTTTAATTCTGCTTTATATAAATAAGGAGACTCAATATCCCATAAACTTGGATTATCTATATGTAGTTTAACAGAGCACCTTGCAGAATCATCTGCAAAAATATTTCCGCTAACAGATTCTCTTGCAACAAGATTGTTGTTAGCATCTCTTATTTCGCATAAAAGGGTATAGTCTGTTTCCAAATCATAATTGTTTATGATAGCGGTGTTTACTGTAACAGTTCCGTTTATTTCCGGAATAATATAGCTTTCATTTTGAGGAATATATAAATTATCTGCAATAGCTAAACGAACGTGGCGGTAAATTCCTGCACCTTCATACCACCAACCCTCCTGCTCGCCTGCATCAACACGAACCGCAACGGTGTTGTTTTCACCAAATAAAACACAGTCGGTGATGTCAACGCAAAAGCTGGTATATCCACTTAAATGATGGTGCATATCAATGCCGTTTATAAATATGGCACTGTTTCTATAAATACCATCAAATTCAATGAATATTCTTTTATCCTTATATTTATCATCAATGAAGAATTCTTTTCTGTACCAACCAATGTTATATAAAACACCATCAGTCCTTTTTCTTTCATCTAAGGCAATGTCCCATGTTAATCTGCATGTTGCAACTTTTCCGTTTTCACAGTATCTGTCAAAGGGGATTTCTATGCCCCAATCGTGAGGAATATCAACCTTTCTCCAATTTAAATTACTACACCCTTTAGCAGCATATTTATTTGCAAGGGTTTTTCTAAATCCAAGTATAATTGTTTCATCCTCATTAGTCTCTATATGAAACAGCCAGTTTTTATCGAGACTTATTTTATCCATATATATCCCTCCAATGTTAAAACAAATAATAAATACAACAATTATAACATTTTAATAAATTAAAGTAAATAGAAAAATCCCATATAAAACTTCAAAAATCCCATATAAAACTTCTTAAAACAAAACAAATATGGGTATATCGTGGTCAACAATATACTTCATGATTATATCCCCTTTATTTATATTCTGTTTGTGTCAAGAGTTGGACAATGAATCATTTAATCATATTACTATATAACATATACTGATTTTTACCGCTATTTTTCACATAATACATTGCTTTATCGGCATTTTTTATAAGTGTATTAACATCAGTTCCCTTGCCTTGGTGAATTGCAATTCCAATACTCACACTTACACTACATTTATTTGAAAATTCAAGTGCATTTAACTCATTTATTAACTTTTCTGCTTTTTGGATTATCTTTTCTTCACTATCTTCATTTGGAATATAAATCAAAAATTCATCTCCACCAAATCGTCCTAAGATTTCCTCGTTTATAAAGATATCACATATACATTTTGAAATTCTTTTTATTACTTTGTCACCATACAGATGGCCATAATTGTCGTTTATTGCTTTAAATTCATCTATATCCAAAACCATTAAAGCGCCACAAGTGCTATACTTAATAATATCTTCAATTGCATCTATTGTTGCATTATGATTCAAAAGCCCGGTCATATTATCTATTTTGGCTTGTCTTACAAGATTCCTCTTTTCTTTATAATTATATAATTGCATGACAACCAAAATTATGAAAAATGTCAGGAAAACAAAAATTGTCAGACTATTATAAAAAAAATTATTCTCCATTTGCATTTGTGCATTTTCACTTGATTGAAAATATTGTGTAAGAAGAAAAGGTGTAGATTGAATTCTTACAGCACTAACCAGTGTATCCCCTTCACTTCCCCTCATTTTATAGTTAAAGCTTTTTATGGATTCATCTTGCATTTTTTTTACAACTTCATAATAATCTTTCTCGGAGTAATAATGCTTAAGGATTTTACCGCCCAAAATATTTGTTATGTTTTGACCTTTATTAGGACTAGTTGCCCCCTTTGAATTTGCAACTGCTCTCCCATCTGGGAATGAAACAACATTTCTTGCCGGCTTTCCATTATGTACATCGGTCAACAAATCATTTATATGTTTAGCATCATAGAGGCCTAAAAGCACACCATTAAATTTGTATGTAATTGAAACAGGTGAAATAAAAACAAAAATATTTCTATCACCATTTTTCAGGGCAACAATATCTTCTTTACTGTGCAACGTATTTTTTAAATCGTTGACAAAAGATGTTGTATACAAGCTTATATCTCCAGTAATACTCCCGTCATTGTTTAAATACAGGACTTGGTCAAAAAAACCATCATCTATATCATATAGTAACTCTCCCTGAACACTCTCATTTCCCATTATTTTTTCTGCACTTTTGATCCTATTGTCAAGGTCAATTCTACCAAAATCAAAACAATTTGTTATCATTTTTGATTTTCTTTCAATAGTTTCAGATTGGATAGTAAAGGTTCTACTAGTTATCCCTTTCCTAACACCTCTGCGAACTGTTATAATTAGTACAGCCAAAAGGGTGATAATAAATATCATAATAATTGCTGTCTTTACTGCTTCTAACTTTTGTTTCATAATGTTTCACCCCATTTCTATAAATTACATATATTTATCACTACAATTGTGACTATCCTACAATTATTACTTGGGTACTATCGCACCAATACCTCTCAACGAATCACATAACTCTCCATACGAAACAGATTTAACACTTGCATTGTTCTTAGACGAAATAGCCGCAGCACATCCCGCTGCTTGTCCTGTTGCCATACACACAGCTTGAACACGAATTGCACTATTTGCGTAGCAATCCGAAGAAATGCACCTGCCTGCACACAATGTGTGATTTGAGTTTTTGGGAATAAGCGCACTGTATGGTATTTTAGACACTACACCATCAGTATGAAATTTTTGTTCAACACCATCCATAACATGTAGGTCAATTGGGTAAAATGCGTAACATATTGAATCAAGATAATGATATCCATTGATATAATCTTCAGCAGTTACAATCCCCTCACCAATAATTCTATTACTTTCACGAACTCCTGTTTCTTCTGCTATAAAGTTAACCGTTAAATTCTCCAAACCCTTTATTTTTTTGTAAAATTTAAAAATTTTCATCATTAAAGCCATTGTATCAAACTCTAATTTTGTTTTACCCTCAGATGTATCAGCATCTTTACAAGAAACATGAACATCTATCTTATTAATATTCAAATAAGAAATAAGTTTTTCGTATGTAATATAATCAGGAAAATTTTCTCCTTCAAACTTTGTTTTAATGTCATCTATATCTACATATTTCATATTATATCCGGATATTTCATTTTGCATAGTGCCTGGTTGCTGTACCTTGCTTTTTTCAACCGGAAATCCCATAAGTTGAATTAGATTTGCATCCCCTGTGGCATCTATAGCTTTTTTAGCGTAGATTTTGATAACACCACTTTTTTCTGTAATATACGCAATAACCCCTTCTGTTGTTTCCTCTGCTTTTGTCACCATAGCATTAAGGAATACCTCTACCTCACTCTCTCTGCACATTTCAAACAAAACAGCGGTATAAACAAACCTATTAAGTAAAATCTGCTCTTGCCAATGCCCTTGTGGTTTATATGAAATAGAAGGAAGTTTTGCACCACCTAATTTAACAGTTCTTTCGATTGCCTGAAATCCCGGTCCGGAAATTATCTGCCTGCCCCATGCATAAAACAAGCCGGGGAAGTTCACATTAGCTACGGTTACCGTCCCACCAAGAGAACTGTTTTTCTCAATCAAAATCGTTTTAGCTCCTGTTTTTGAAACAGAAATAGCCGCAAAAACACCTGCCGTTCCTCCTCCGATTACCAAGACATCCGTCTTAATTTCTTTTATGATATTTATTTCTACATTCATAAATACACCTCTTGTTTTGCTTTTATTAGGATAAAAATCTCAAATATTCCAGTTTATGTAAAATTATATCACAGATTAAACCTATAGTCAATTTGAATTTTTTTGTTTATTATATTAAAAAGTATTCCAAGTATCTCTAATCTTTTTTTATTATTCGTATCCCGCATCACTAATTATATAACAATAATAAATTCAAATTATTGGCATAATCATTGACTTTACAGAGTAAATATGATAAAATAAAAATGCTAAAGTTAAACTTTTGTCATAGGAAGTGTAAAACATGGGCAATTATCTGACGCTTTTGAGTGATGTATTGGTTTTATTATTTGATTTTACACTGTATTTTTTAATTATTCCTTTAAAAAAGGATACAAAATTCTACCGAGGACTTATTATTAGCGGGTGTTTCTTAATGCTTGTGGCGTTTATAGTAGGCGTCACGGTTTTTGATTTTGTTGTTTCTAAGTGGCTTGTTATCTCTGTCACTATCCCAAGTTTTATTCTTCTGTTTTCTCTATCAAAATACAAGGATATGAGATTTGTTTTAACCTTTTGTTTTATCGACACAGTTGCACTTATGATAGGATATCTTTCAAAATATGCTGCACTTGTACTGGGACTAGCTAACACATGGATCCCATTTGTTCTCACCTTTGTTTTTTTATCTTGTGCAATATTTTTTGGAAGAAAATATATCAGAGCCTACAAAGACTTAATTGAAAAGGTAGGAAGCAGTTGGACAGAACTTGCTATAGCGTCAATTTTTATATACATATACTTCGTTTCTTTAATGGCTTTTCCCAAGCCATTTAAAGAACGAACTGAATACGGACCAATAATTTTACTTTTTTGTATAACTATAGTTGTGTTTTATTATGTGTTTATATCATCAATTATTAAAACAAAAAAAATTGAAGAAGCAAACTGTGAGCTTAAAGAAAAGAACAAGTTATACGAGCTCGCATATAACGATTCTTTGTGCGATATTGGGAATAGAGCATCTTTTGATAAGCTTTTAAGAAAAATTGATAATTCTAGTGATATCCATCAAAATATATGTTTTATTTTTATGGATATTGACAACATGAAACTCCTAAATGATACAAAAGGGCATTATGCCGGAGACAGGGTCTTGATTTTCACTGCCGACACCATTAAAAAAGTCTTTTCCTCTAACGATAGTGAGGCATTCCGTGTAGGTGGCGATGAATTTTGTGTACTATGTTTTAACAAAACACAAAATGATATAGAAAAGCTATTAAACACTCTTAATAACGAGGTGAGACTGTATAAACCATACGAAGAATTGACTATCTCATCCGGATATGAATTTTGGGAAAAGGATTCTGGTTACTCGTTGTCAGGGGCTTTTATAAAAGCAGATAAAAAAATGTACGAAAACAAACGTAAATTCAAAGAATCTGTCTAATTTAATAGAAGGCTAAAAAAGCGTAACTGACTAGGTTACGCTTTTTTTTCGCTATATAAAGTGCATTATCAGCTTACTCAAAAAGTTTATTGAAAGAGTCTACGCCATCGTTTATAAAAGCCACCCCAACAGTACAAGTTACAATGATATCTTTGATAATTTTGCATAATTCATCTTATTCATTAATTCACTCCCGGTTTATTTGAGTAATTCATTTAATAATAATGATTTTACTTCATTAGCAGGCAACACATTGGAATACAAATACCCTTGGATAAAATCACTTCCTGCTCTTTTTACTATTTCATCAATCTCTTTTGTTTCTATACCCTCGCACACAGTTTTTATATCTAAACTATGAGAAAGAGCAATCATTCCGGTCAAAAGTCTATATCCTCTTTCTTCATTTGCCGCTAGAACAATACTTCTGTCAACTTTTACTATGTCAACCTGAAATGAAGAAAGCGAGGAAAACGATGTATATCCCGTGCCTACATCGTCTATTGCAACTTTAAATCCAAGCTCCTTAATTCTTTTTGCGTTATTCACTGCAACTTTTTTATTTTTCACAAGGGAATCCTCGGTTATTTCAAATGTCAATCTGCTTGGATTAAAGCTAAATTCCTTGAAGATATCTGTAATTTTATCTAACAAAAGCTCATCGGAAATGGTAACACGTGTAATATTAAAAGCAAGCGAAATGTCGATATTTTCATTTTTATAATCTTCTAAAATCTCGCACACCTTTCTAAAGATATACAAATCATACTCTTTGATTAATCCGATTTGATATATTAGGTCAAGATATACGCTAATGCCAAGCCTTCCTTTTTGTGGATGTTCCCAACGTGAAAGTACCTCTGCTGATGCTCTTTCGCCCGTTTTACTATCTACTATAAACTGCATATAGAGTTTAAACTCTTCATTTTTAATTGCTTTTGAAATTTCTTTTTTATACTTTTCTTTATCCATAGCAGATATTACTGCAGAATTTCCAAGAAATACAACATTTTTTTTATTGTAGTCCGCCTGGATAAATCCTTGCTTTGCAGCAAAAATACCTTTGTTATAATTTACGTCATCTCTTCTAACTTTATAAATTCCACATTTAAATTTTACTCTTGTTTCAGTGCCAAACTCTTCATCATACTGATTTAATTTGAAAATAATTGTCCTACACCATTTTCTTATTTCATCGATATTTACAGCAGTATTGCAAACTGCAAAACCACCATCTGAAATTTTTGCAATAAATCCGTTGTCATTTACATGATCTGTTATAGTCATAGCAGTATATTTCATCAATTCTTTATAGATATTTTCATCAAAGGACTTTTGAACTATTTCATAATCAAACCCGATATATATTAGGTAAGATATGGCTCTAAGTTCAGGAGTTAGATTTTTCTGATAGTAGTATTCAAAATATTTTATATTACCTATTCCTGTCAACTCATCGGTAAATTTATCGTGAATACTTTTACTTTTTAATGACTTATTTTTTTCTCCTAGACTAAGAACAGCTGAAATCAACAAAA
>CAZYYT010000039.1:0-3721 GCA_964651775.1 uncultured Oscillospiraceae bacterium
TTTGTCGGCTCGTCAAGAACAAGGATATTTGCAGGGCTTTGCATAATTTTACAAAGCCTTACCTTTGCATTTTCGCCACCTGAAAGCACCTTCATCTGGCTTGTGATATGCTCGGTCGTAAGTCCACACTTTGCAAGTGCACCGCGTGCCTCTGCATTAGTAAGCGACGGAAACTCGTCCCAAAGCTCCTCAAGTGCAGTTTTGTCGGAGGCAACCTCCTCCTGCTCAAAATAGCCAACCGTCATAAATTGGTCGTGCTCAATCTCACCTTCTATAGATGGAATAAGCCCAAGAAGCGTCTTTAAAAGTGTGGATTTTCCCAATCCGTTCACGCCTTTTATGGCGATTTTTTTGTTGCGCTCTATCTTAATATCTATTTTCTTTGTAAGTGGAGAATCGTAGCCAATGACAAGATTTTCTGCGGATATTACAACCCTGCCCGGTGCTCTGTCAGCTTTGAAATTAAACGTTGGTTTAACCTTTTCAGGCGCAATACTTATCCTATCCATCTTGTCAAGCTCTTTCTGTCTTGAACGTGCAAGCGTTGCAGTGGCGGCACGCGCCTTATTACGCGCAACAAAATCCTCAAGGTCGGCAATCTTTTTCTGTTGCTTTTTATATGCCTGCTCCACCTGTTGCTTCTTTATGTCGTACATTCTTAAAAAGTCCTCATAGGTACCCTTGTAACGCGTAAGAACTGTGTTTTCCAGATGATATATAACGTTCGTAACTTTTGTAAGAAACACCATATCGTGTGATACCAAAATAAAAGCATTTTCATAATTCTGCAAAAAGTTTGTAAGCCAATTTATATGATTTTCATCAAGAAAGTTTGTCGGCTCATCCAAAATAAGAATCATCGGATTTTCAAGAAGCACCTTTGTTAAAAGCACCTTTGACCTTTGTCCACCACTTAATTCCGAAACATCCTTATCAAGACCTATATCACCAAGGCCAAGGCCGTTAGCATATTCCGAAATTTTGGAGTCGATTGTGTAGTATCCCGAAGACTCAAGGATTTCTTGAATCTCACCTACATCCTCCATCATTTGGGAAAGCTCATCACCCTCTGCCTCTGCCATTTTGTTGTAGAGGTCAAGCATTTCTGCTTCAAGCTTACTAAGATGCGAAAACGCATCACGAAGCACATCCATAATGGTTTTACCCTTGCCAAGCGTTGAGTACTGGTCAAGATACCCGTAAGTGATATGACGGCACCATTCAACCGTTCCGCTATCGGGCTGAAGCTCCCCTGTAATAATTTTTAAAAAGGATGACTTCCCCTCACCATTCGCGCCAATAAGGCCGATATGCTCACCCTTTAAAAGGCGAAAGCTTGCATCCTCAAGAATTTGTCTGCCACCAAATCCGTGTGTTATATTTTCTGCATTTAGTATACTCATATTTTTCTCCTAAATTAAGGGGCTGTCGCATCAAGATGTGTCAGTCCCTTAAGCCAATAAGTGTCAAATCTATTGTCTATTAAAGTAAATTTCTTATTCTTTTGGCTTGTCGTCTTTGTAAAGCATCAACCAGAATTTCGTCCTTTGCATCTAAATAATATTTCTAATAGGTATGTGAAGTTTTAATCAAGCTATTACCCCCATATTTATGGGTGAAATTAGCAAATAAAACCATTAATTACTTAGATTGCTTTTCTAAGGTTTCCCAGATGCCTGCCATATACATTGCACCAAGTGCCCTGTCGTAAAGGCCATAGCCGGGCTTCCCTGTTTCCCCCCAAATCATTCTTCCATGGTCTGGGCGAAGATATCCCTTGAAATCTACATCATGATATGCCTTGAGAATCTCCACAATATCAAGAGAGCCACATTCACTAAAATGTCCGCTTTCTTCAAAAGATCCATCCTCAAGAATTTTTATATTTCTAACGTGCGCAAAATGAATTCTTCCCATTTTACCATACTTTCTGACCATCTGTGTGTAGTCATTAAAGGTAGCGCATCCCAAAGAACCACTGCAAAGAGTTAGTCCGTGATGCACATCATCATAAAGAGAAAGAAATCTGTCAATATTTTCTTCGTTAGTAATAATTCTCGGGATTCCAAAAATTGACCACGGCGGGTCATCCGGGTGAATTGCCATATTAACATCGCATTCTATTGCAACAGGCATAATTTCTTTAATGAAATACTCAAGATTTTTCCAAAGCCCCTCTTCCCCAGTTTCCTTGTAGGAATTTACAAGATCCGATATTTCATCAGGGGTGTAGGATGCATCCCATCCGGGAAGCGTCATCTTCGTGGGGTCCATCTTTTGTACATCGTTTTTATAGTAAACAAGCGCGTTTGATCCATCCATAAGCGGCTGGTCAAGACGAGAGCGTGTCCAGTCAAACACGGGCATAAAGTTATAGCAAATACACTTAACCCCTGCCTTAGCAAGTCTGCGGATGTTTTCCTTATAATTATTAATATAAAGCTGGTAATTACCCCTCTTAAGCTTTATATCCTCATGCACGGGAACAGATTCGATAACCTCCATCTCAAGGCCGTTATCGTTAACATATTTTTTCATTGTATCAATTTCCTCTTGTGGCCACACATCACCAACAGGTACTGAATACACTGCTGTGACAACGCCTGTCATACAAGGAATCTGTCTTATGTACGGAAGTGTGATTGTGTCATCATTTCCATACCAACGAAAAGTCATTTTCATATGCTTTCCACCTACCTAAAAATACTTCATCGACCATTATACACCTATTTGACTTCTTTTTCAATCCTTTTTGTATAGTTAGTCTGCATTTTGTATAGTTAGTCTGCATTTTGATGGTAAATGCATAATAATCCCCCTTTTGTGGTATTTTGCATAAGCCACCATATCACTGGCAGATATATCCTGA
The DNA here is from genome assembly GCA_964651775.1 of uncultured Oscillospiraceae bacterium. Classification (GTDB taxonomy): domain Bacteria; phylum Bacillota; class Clostridia; order UMGS1883; family UMGS1883; genus UMGS1883. The sequence continues at coordinate 2,870 of CAZYYT010000039.1, forward strand.
ACAGTACGAAGCGCTTCACCGAAGTGGCTTAGTTGAACGAACAACACGAGCCTCTTGACAGTAGTCAAGGGGCTCAAATTTTTTCTTTACTATTGGCAAAATAAAAAGGAATGGTACAAAAGCACTTGATAAATTTGCCGATATATGATATACTATCACTATGTATAAAGGAAGTGATAAAATGAATTATATTTCTGTAACAGAAACTGCAAAAAAATGGGGAATTTCTGAAAGAAGTGTACGCCACTATTGTAATATGGGCAGAGTTGAAGGTGCTGTCTTGGTGGGTAAAACTTGGACTATACCGGAAGACGCAAAAAAGCCCGAACGAGTAAACAAAAAAGTTGTTACAAGAGATTTGCTCACTGTATTACAAATCGAGAAAAAGTCAAAGTATTCCGGCGGTATATATCATAAACTTCAGATTGATTTGACATATAATTCAAATCACATAGAGGGCAGTAAATTAACCCATGACCAGACAAGATATATTTTTGAAACTAATACTATTGGGCTCGAAGGCTCCACCGTTAATGTGGATGATATAGTAGAAACTGCAAACCATTTCAAATGTATTGATATTATTATAGATAGTGCAAAATTGGCACTTAGCGAAAACTTTATAAAAAAGCTTCACCTAACGCTTAAGAGTGGCACAAGTGATTCGCGTAACGATTGGTTTAATGTTGGTGATTATAAAAAGTTTCCTAACGAAGTAGGCGGCAAAGAAACTGCACTTCCTGAAGAAGTGGCAGATAAAATGCGTGAGTTGATAGATGATTATAATTCTAAAAAAGATGTTTCATTTGAGGATATCGTTGAGTTTCATCAAAAATTTGAAAGCATACACCC
>CAZYYT010000039.1:3731-13166 GCA_964651775.1 uncultured Oscillospiraceae bacterium
GGCAGAATTGGCAGACTGATTATGTTTAAAGAATGCCTTGAAAATAATATCGTGCCCTTCATTATCGATGACGAAATGAAGATGTTCTATTATAGAGGATTATCTGAGTGGAATAATCAAAAAGGTTACTTAATAGACACTTGCCTTTCAGCACAGGATAAGTTTAAAAAGGTGCTTGACTATTTCAGGGTGGGGTATTTATAACTATTAATTTTTAAAAATAAAAAAGACCTCACTCAAGAGGTCTTTAAGCACACACTGTGCAGTCGAACAAGTCGACGGTTTGAGTAAACTTTTATTTGAACTCGCAGTGTAATTTCATAGGGGTCTATAAAACTACAATATAATTATATCACCTATTAAGGAGCGTGTCAATATGAAAGGGAATAAAAATTATTATCTTGGTTTGGACATCGGCACAGATTCAGTAGGATATGCAGTTACAGATGAGCAGTATAATTTAATTAAATTTCGTGGTGAGCCAGTGTGGGGTGTAACTTTATTTGATGAGGCTTCACACAACGAAGAACGTCGTTCATTTCGTTCAAGTAGAAGAAGGCTTGATCGTAGACAACAGCGTGTGCAGTTGATCCAAGAACTGTTTGCCCCTGAAATAGCAAAAGTGGACGAAAAGTTTTTCAAAAGATTGAAAGAAAGTGCAATGTATCGTAGTGACGTTGATAGTGAATCAATATTATTTAATGATGAAGGTTATTGTGATAAAATTTATTATGATGAGTACCCAACTATTCATCATTTAATAGATAAATTAATGAAAAGTGAAGATGCCCACGACGTACGGTTAGTATATTTAGCGTGTGCATGGTTGGTAAAGCACAGGGGGCATTTTTTAAGTAATATTGATCGTGACAATTTGGCGGGATTAACTGATTTTACTGTAGTTTACGATAAATTCATATCGTACTTTCCAAATAACGGATATGAAGTGCCGTGGACATCGGATAATTCTAATGAAATTGGGGATGTCTTAAAAAAGAAACAATCCATCACAAACAAACAAAGTGCATTGGTTGAACTTCTTTATAATGGCAAAAAGCCTTCAAAAGAAGCAAACGAGAGTTTTCCCTTTAGTCGAGAAATTATAGTAAAACTTCTTGCGGGTAGTAGATGTAAGGTTAAGGATTTATTTTTAAATGACGAATATGAAGAAATTGGTTCATTTTCATTGGGTGATGAAGAAGAAAAGTTTGGTGAACTAATGAGCGGTTTGAGAGATGATTATGAATTAATTGCAGTGATGAGAGCAATGTTTGATTGGTCAGTTCTAGTAGATTCATTAGGTGGCTGTCAGACAATTTCTAAATCAAAGGTTTTAGCTTATGAGCAACACAAAAAAGATCTAACCACATTAAAAAAATTTCTTAAGAAGTATAAAACAAAAAAAGAATATGATGCAATATTCCGTGAGTTTGGTAGAGACAACTACCCTGCATATGTTCGCCATTCCGATGAAAAAGGACAAATCAAACTTACTAATATTGACGAGTTCTCTAAATATGTTTTAAACATTGTAAAAGACATTATGCCACTGACGGAAGATAAAAATGACTATACTGATATGATTAATCGTCTTCAGCTTCGCACATTTATGCCAAAGCAAAAAAATACAGATAATCGGGTGCTTCCCCATCAACTTTATTGGTACGAGCTTCATTGTATTTTAGAAAAATCGAAACACTACTTACCTTTTTTGAATGAAAAATCTGATGGAATATCCGTTGTAGATAAAATTGAATCTGTTTTCCTTTTTAAAATACCCTACTTTGTGGGACCTTTAAATAAGACGTCTTCAAAATCGTGGATAGAACGCAAATCAGGTAAAATCTATCCGTGGAATTTTGAAGAAATGGTAGATTTGGGCGCTTCTGAAGAAGTGTTTATCAAAAAGATGATAAACACCTGTACCTATTTACCGGATGAAACTGTTTTACCCAAATGCTCAATTACATATCAAAAGTTTATGGTGTTAAATACCATTAATACTATACGTATTAATGGTGAAAAGATTTCGGTCGAGTTAAAGCAACGTATCTATAGGGAACTTTTTCAGAACATTAAAAAAGTGACCAAGAAAAAAATCACTGATTTTCTTATTTGCAATGGTATCATTGAAAAAGGTGAAGAAGAGACTGTGACGGGCGTTGATTTCGTTATTAATGCAAGCTGTACGTCTTGGATTGCCTTTCGTCGTCTAATTGAGACCAAGGTAGTCACCTTAGAAGAGGCTGAACGAATCATTGAAAGATCTTCATTTGCTGAAGATAAGAAACGTGTTGCGAAGTGGTTAGAAATCGAGTATCCATCCATTTCCCCTGAGGATAGAAAATATATTTGTTCTATCAGATTTAGTGACTTTGGCAGATTGTCGCATGCATTTCTTTGTGATATGGAAGGGGCAAGCAAAGGAACAGGAGAAGTTACAACTATACTTCGTGAAATGTGGGAAACCCAAAATAATTTAAATGAAATATTGTCAAATGAATATACATTTTCTAAACAAATCACAGAATATCAAGATGCTTATTATTCTGAGCACGCAAAAACACTTTCAGAACGTTTGGATGAAATGTACATTTCTAACGCTGTCAAAAGACCAATTTTTAGAACATTGGATATTATAAGGGACATTAATAAAGCATTTGGTGAACCGACTAAAATTTTCGTTGAAATGACCAGAGGTGGAAAGCCTGGAGAAAAGGGTAATCGTGTAAAATCAAGAAAAGATAGGCTTTTGGAACTCTACGCCAAATGCAAGGATGAGGACGTTCGTTACTTAAAGCAACAATTAGAGGCCATGGGAGATATAGCGGATCAAAAGCTCCGAGGTGATAAATTGTTCCTTTACTACCTGCAGTTGGGAAAGAGTGCTTATAGCGGACAGCCGATTGCCCTCGAAAATTTAGCAAGTAAGGACTATGACGTTGATCACATTTATCCTCAAGCCTATGTTAAGGATGATAGTATCACCAATAATAAGGTGTTGTGCTTGTCGTCGGAAAATGGCGCAAAAAGTGATATATTCCCCATTTCAGAGTTTGTTCGTAACAAAATGGGAGGGTATTGGTATTATTTAAAAGAAATCGGTTTAATTAATGATGAAAAATATAAACGATTAACCAGAAATACTCCATTTAGTGAAGATGAAAAGTATAACTTTATAAATCGTCAGCTAATCGAGACTTCTCAGTCATCTAAAGCTATTGCCACACTTCTTAGAGATAGATTTAAGAATTCAGAAATAGTATATTGTAAAGCACAACTGACTTCAGAGTTCAGACAAGAATTTGATTTGCTAAAATCCCGTTCTTTTAATGACCTTCACCATGCTGTTGATGCTTATCTTAATATTGTAACTGGCAATGTATATAATATGAAGTTTACTAAAAAGTGGTTTAATGTAAATGACAGATACAGTGTTAAAACAAAAACATTGTTTACTCATCCGCAAATATGTAACGGAATTACTGTTTGGGACGGGCAAAAGATGCTTGGAAAGGTTAAACAAACTGCAGGTAAAAACGCGGCGCACCTAACCAAATTTACGTTTTTCAAACAAGGAGGTTTCTTTGACCAAATGCCGTTAGCCAAGGGATCAGGACTTGTTCCTTTAAAGAAAGGGTTGCCAACAGAAAAATACGGTGGATATAATAAGTCTTCTGTAATGTTTTTTATTCCTGTCCGTTACAAGGCCTGCAAGAAGGACGAAATTATTATTATGTCGGTAGAACTTATGTATGGCAAACAATTTTTGGAGAATGGATCCTTTGCGCAGGAATATGCATTTCGCCGATTGTCACACATTCTTGGCAAAGAAGTAGATGAAGTGTCATTTCCAATGGGCATGCGTCCGTGGAAAATTAATACTATGCTTTCATTGGATGGTTTTCGTGTATGTATCGCTGGAATCAGAAGCGGAGGAAAAACATTAATTGCACAACCCTTTATTCCGTTTTCTGCTTCCCAAGAATGGCAGGTATATTTTAAGCGAGTTGAACGTATAACAGAACGAGTAAAAGCAAATTCAAACTATGTGTACGATGTTGATTATGACTACGTGACCAAAGAAAAAAATGCAGAGCTATACCGTTTGTATGTTTATAAATTAGAGCACTCTGTTTATAAAAAGCGTGTCAATGCTCCTACTGAGGTTCTTAAAAATGGAGAAGAAAAGTTTATGTCTCTTGATATAAAAGAACAGTGTATAGCGATTTTAAACATTCATCAGATATTTGGTAGAATTTCAGGAGGTTGCGACTTAACATCTTTGGGTGGTGCAAAAAAAGCTGCGGCTACAGTAAATTTCAGTTCTACCATTTCTAATTGGCAAAATCATTATAGCGATGTAAGGATAATTGATGCATCTTCCTCGGGACTTTGGTTAAAAACATCAGAAAATCTGTTGGAGTTATTATGAGTTGGCGTACTGTAATTATAGAAAGTCGAGCAAAACTTGACAGTAAGATGGGTTATCTGGTAGTGCGTGGTGAGGAAACCAAACGTATACTTATAGATGAAATTGAGATGCTTATTATCGAAAACCCTGCGGTTGCTATCACTGGATGTTTAATAGAAGCTTTAATTGAGAAAAAGGTTAAAGTGATCTTCTGCGATTCTAAACGAAATCCTTCAGCAGAACTTATTCCTCATCATGGAAGTCATGATTCCTCCTCTAAAATCAGAACTCAAATCATATGGAAGGATGAAATAAAGGCAATGATTTGGCAGGAGATTGTCAGCCAAAAAATAAGGAATCAAATGGATTTTTTATGTGAAATTAATAAGGTTAAAGAAGCAGAACTCCTCGCTTCCTATGTTGGGCAAGTAGAAATGATGGATGCAAGCAATAGAGAGGGGCATGCAGCAAAAGTCTATTTTAACGCACTGTTTGGAATGGGCTTTACAAGAAGTGCTGATACACCTATTAATGCAGCGCTTAATTACGGGTATAGTTTAATTCTTTCAGCCTTCAATCGTGCAGTTTGCACAAATGGATACTTGACCCAAATAGGCATATTTCATTGCAATATATTTAATCACTTTAATTTAAGCTGTGATTTGATGGAGCCTTTTCGCATTTTAGTTGACCGCTATGTGTATGAAATGCAACCGGAAGTCTTTGATAAAGACGAAAAGCACCAAATGTGGGAAATTTTAAGTGAAACAGTATTGATTGATGGTTCACGACGTTTGGTTTCGGATGCCATACAAATTTATACTAAAAGTGTGTTTGAGGCGATTAACGATGGTGATGCATCACGAATAAAATATCATAGTATAATTTTTTATTGAAAATGGTGAAAGGAAATGAGTTATAGATTTATGAGAATGATGGTGTTTTTTGATTTGCCGGTAGAAACAGCAGATGATAGACGATACTATCGCCAATTCCATAAAATGTTGATTAAATCAGGCTTTATTATGATACAAGAATCTGTGTATTGTAAATTATTAACTACGCCTACAGTAGAACAATCAGTTAAAAATACGATCAATAAAAGCAAGCCGCCTAAGGGTGTGGTGCAGTTGTTAACCATAACAGAAAAGCAGTTTTCTAAAATGGACTTCATTATTGGCGAAAGTCACAGCGATATAATAGACAGTGACAAAAGGTTGGTGATATTGTGAAATTTGCATACCCATCCATTAACTATGTGTTTGATACGGAAATTAAGAAGGTGAATACACTGATAATTGAAAATCAATCTCTATTATGCTCACTTTTAGAAGATATTCAAAATCAATTATCAGGTTATGACGGAAAATCAGTTCTTTCTGTAAATACAACGATTAAAGACATGAATAAAAATCTGGAATTAATTTCTCAATTTGTCCCTTTTGATATTAATCAAAGAACGTTGCTTAACAAAATTTATTCCGAGTTGGAAAAAATCGCCGTTAACGAAGAACATTTTTCTAAAACAGCAAAATTAATAAGTGATATAGAGTCATACTTTATCTCACTTTCTTTTGAATGCCCGGCAAATTTATCATTTGCTAATTGTAATATTGGAAGTTTTATCAAAGCAATTTCTCCTACAATTACTGATGATTTTACTTCGTTGGGTGAAAAAATCATCGATTATATGGAATTAGTTACCGATTTAATCAAACAGGAAAAGTTGTTTGTTTTTCTTAATCTTCGAAGCTTTATCAGTGATGAGCAAGCCGAACTATTTATGTGTACTGTATTGTCTCATGGGCTACATTGTTTGATGATTGAATCAAGTGAACGAGCAAAACTCGCTCCCGAAAATCGCGTTCTTGTTGATGTTGACTTGTGCGAAGTTTTTTGATATAATTCTTTATAAAGTAAGTTTAAGACCTTTTTTATACTTTCTCTACGATTGCAGGTCGTTTTCTCAAATGTTGATTTGGGTTTGAGAGCAGTGTAATTTCATAGGGGTCTTAAACCTAATTGAGATGCTTGTCCGTATGTAATGTGTTTGAGAGCAGTGTAATTTCATAGGGGTCTTAAACCGTCAGGCTACAAACTATGCAGCAGAAAGTGTTTGAGAGCAGTGTAATTTCATAGGGGTCTTAAACTTTATTTGTTTTCCATCCGTTATAATAGTGGTTTGAGAGCAGTGTAATTTCATAGGGGTTTATAATTACTAAAACAAATACAGCAAAACACACTACAAACCAATCGGTTTGATGTGTGTGTTTTAGTATGCCTAAGTTCCGTTTAAATCAGGTAGCATCGCTTCACCGAAGCGATCAAGTTAAATGAACAACCGCAAACCCGTATAAATTAGGAATAAGAATTATTAATAAAAAAGATTATTTAGTTGTTTTTATATATAGATAGGACCAGAGGAAAAATTTACCGATTTTTTAATTTTGACAATTAAAGTCCTATGTGTTATAATAACAAAAAAATTACACGAGGTGAGTTTATGTTAAAAAATATTCCTAAAATTTTATCGCCTAAACTTTTGAAGGTCTTATGTGAAATGGGACACAGCGACAGAATTTGTATTGCGGACGGCAACTTTCCTGCAGAATCTATGGGAAAGAACGCAATAGTGATTCGTATGGACGGTCACGGAGTGCCCGAAATTCTTGATGCAATATTGGAAGTTTTTCCCTTGGACACATATGTTGAAAAGCCTGCTCTCTTAATGGAGCTTATGGATTGCGATAAGGGCAAGGTGAAGACTCCTGTTTGGGACAGTTACAAAGAAATTATAGAAAAACACGATTCTAGAGGCAAAAATGCTGTAGGAAACATTGATCGCTTTGATTTTTATGACGAAGCTAAAAAATGCTATTGTATTATAGCTACAGGAGAAAGTGCGATTTATGCCAATATAATGCTTCAAAAAGGCGTTGTTATTTAATCGGTGGAAGGATAAAAATGCAGAATATTATTTCTCAGGTTTCAGGAATTATCGGACTTATTATAATTGTATTTTCTTTTCAGTGTAAAAACAATCGCAATTTTTTTATTATGCAAGGGGTTGGAAGCTTCTTTTTTGTTATAAATTTTTTGCTTATAGAAGCTTTCGGTGGTGTGTTTTTCAATATGGCAAACCTTATAAGAGGCCTGCTTTTCTATAAAAATGCGAAAAAAATGTGGAAACTTATTTTGATAGAAATAATATATGCTTTCTGTTTTGTGTTCTCCATATTGTTAACACCGACAATAAAACAGATAATTCTTGCCAGCTTGCTTTGCTTGGCTTTAATAATAATGAGTGTGCTTATGCAAAAGGGTAACCCCAAACATATAAGGTATTTTCAAGTAGCCTTTATGTCTCCGGCTTGGTTAATTCACAACTTTTTTAACTTTTCAATCGGTGGAATAATCTGTGAATCGTTTAATATGATTTCAGCTACACTTTACCTTTTGAGATATAAGAAAAAGAATTAAAAACAGATGCTGATTTGATGTGACCCCAAAAAGTTAGACTTTTTTAGCGTAGTAGTTTTTTTGACTGCTACGCTATTTTTATGCAGCCAAGGTATTGAGCCTGTATTGCACAGGACTCATCCACGCAAGTTTTTCTTTAATTCGTTTTTCGTTGTAGTATTTTATATATTTTTCAATAGTTCCTTTGAGTTCATCAAAACTGTAATAGGTTGTTCCGTAATACATTTCTTGTTTTATCTATTGCTTGTTTTTGTGCCGATAAAATACTTACTGCTGACGGAGTTTTACTTATTCCATAACTTAATACTTCGCCGTTAAACATATCAAGGAATGGATCTAAATACAATTTTTTAATTACCATTCTGCCTTTGTTATCTATTTCATAATATTTGAATTCAGTAGAATCGGTGGTTATCTTTTGATGTGGCACAGATGTATTAAATCTCCTATTAATTCTATTTGGAGCTATCTTACCGACATTACCCTTGTATGAATTATATTTGCGACTTTTTCTTGTAAATGATGTAACTTGAAAACCTAATCTTTGCATAATTCTCTGAACTTTCTTTTTGTTCACAAGATATTTTTCGTTACGAAGTTGTCTATGTACTCGTCTGTAACCGTAATCTTTATTTTCTCTATGTATTTCTTTGATTTTAACCTCTAATTCTCTATCAGGATTTATTATGTCAAACCGTTTTTGCCATTACATAGCTTTTAAATTATCTATCAAAATTATTTACAATATCGTAAAAATAAAATATTTCTTCTTCGTTTCCGTATTCGCCATTTATCAGATTAGTTCGGATTTTTGCGAGTTTTTCTTTATCATTAGCTATACTTTTTATACCTTTATATATGGCGCTATCGTTATTATCAAGGATTATTCCGTCAAAGCCGTTTCTTATCTGGCCTGATGCCGAGGTGTAGTTTGTGACTACCGGTACCAGTCCCATTATCTGCGCCTCAGTTACTACCATAGGCTTTCCTTCGTTTCTTGACGGCAGAAGCAGTGCGTCACACTTTTTCATATACGGTATCGGATTATCTCTTGAGCCGATATAATACACGCAATCGTCAAGAGCGTTTTCGCTTATCATACTGCTGAACTGTTCCTGATCCGGTCCTCTACCTATTACGAGCCATTTAAAGTGCACGCCCTCATCCTTCAGTCGTTTGAAAATATCGATACAACGGTCAAGGCTCTTTGTGGCAAACTCTATCCTTCCGACAGACAAAAATACAGTATCTGCTTTGTCTGCTTCAAATGGAATATCGTCTACCGTTGCCTCTCCCCCCTTTCTCACGTCCTTAGACGAGAGAATATTCGGCATGAAGCAACTTTTATCCCTATACTCAGGGTGCAGATTCAGGAAGCTTTCCTTTATCTCCGTACTTACGAATACAAGCCCGTCCGTCTTATCGAAATATTTTTTATCAAGACTGAAATTATAACCTATCTTATGATAATCGTTATGAAACCACTGAAGCTTTACATCAGCCTTTACAAAATTCACCATAAAATAAAGGCTGATGTAAAG
>CAZYYT010000039.1:13176-13797 GCA_964651775.1 uncultured Oscillospiraceae bacterium
AAGGCAGTAGCTCATTTCGTATGCTATTGCAATATCGTATTTCTTGTCAATTCTCCTTAAATACTTGCTTTTTATCGCATTCTTTACTTGAGCTGCACTCATTAGGTCATGCCTGAAAGTCTTATAGTAAATGGACCTAACCGCAGCATAGATGTATCTGGGGTCTATCACGCGTGATATAGTCTTTGAAGCCCATTTTGACGCCGGTGTCAGTATGTTAACATTCTTGGGAAGCTCACCCCAATTTTCGTAAATATCGTAATACAAAACATCAATTTCAAATTTATCCTTATCAATTGCGTTTAGAAAATTAATCAATGAGGTGTTCGCACCTCCTATATGGTTATGTATAAATACAATGAGTACCTTTTTTTTATTCATAAACAAGCCCCCTAACAACAAACTCCATAATTGCCTTAATATAACCTATATATAACACATATATAAATCTCTGTCAATATCTCATTATTACACACTATTTCATTATTAATTTGACAATCTCGGTGTTTTTAATTGACAATTATAGGAAAATAGTGTAAAATCGTAAATACTATTGTACATCTTTTATTTCCGGTTAATTAGTTGAAAAGGAGGGATGGTTAGATGGAGAATATGTTATTA
>CAZYYT010000040.1:0-13685 GCA_964651775.1 uncultured Oscillospiraceae bacterium
TGTTATGTTTAATGGTGTTGTAAATACTATCGAATCCGACGCGTTTTTGGGCACCCAGTGGATAACAGGCGCTACTGATGAATTTGTTATTCTTGGTGGTGTAAGTCTTATTAAATATAATGGAAATTCGGAGTCGGTTGTGCTTCCTGCTACAATCAAAAACATTGGCTCCTCTGCTTTTGCAGAAAACAAAACCATTAAAGAAATTATACTTCCTGAGGGGCTTCAAAAAATCGGTGATAATGCGTTTTTACACTGCACTTCACTTGAAAAAATAAAAATTCCCAGCACAGTTTCTCATATAGGCACAGGCGCTTTTGATAAAACGCCGTGGCTGGAAAATCAGGAAAGTGAATTTGTAACCATTAACGGAATTTTAATTGCCTACACCGGAAGTGATACACACATTACCCTTCCTCAAAATATAACCGGTATAGGAAGCGGTGTATTTATGTCAAACAGCCATATTGTATCGGTGAAAATCCCCGACAATGTGCTTTACATTGACACAATGGCGTTTTCAGGTTGTGAAAACCTTATAAGCGTTAATATCCCTGATTCTGTAGAATGGATTGACGAATATTCCTTCTCGGGATGCAATCGTCTTACACTTTTAGGAAGAGAGAATAACTATTCTCATAAATATGCGCAAAATATGGGCATAAACTTTAGCCCTGTGGTATATGTTACCTGTAATGGAAAGGATATTATATTCCCGCTTGCACCCCCCGTTATACACTACGAAAGGACATATATCCCTATTCGTCCAGTTCTTGAAAACCTCGGATGGGAGGTTTTGTGGAATCCTAAAACAAAGGGTGTAACCTGCATCTTAAATGATCGTGAGGTTACCATTTTACCGAGCGGAGAAATTACAGTTAATAAAGAGGTGCAGCCATATGTTGCGCCACCTATATATGTAAACGGGTGCAGCCTTGTTTCCTCCCGTGTGATTGCGCAAGCAATCGGGGCAGAGGTTTTGTGGGATGAGGAAACACGCATCGCAGATATACGTTTCTAAATTAGATTTGGAGGCTACTTATGAGAAGGCTACTTAAAGTTCTTTTCAGTCAGCTTGTGATTGTCAACGTGCTTCTTTTAATACAGGTTACCGCTATGGTTTGGCTGGTATTTAGATTAAGTGATTACGCCTTTTTTGTAGATTTATCGTTTAAAATCATAAGCCTCGTTGTCGTTTTAATCATAATAAATCGCCATTCAAATCCCATGTACAAATTGGCATGGGTTATTCCGATACTTCTTTTTCCGCTTTTAGGTGGCTTATTTTACCTGTTTATAACAGGACAGATGAACACTAAACATTTCTTTTCCAGAATACAAAATATTTCTAAAAGAACAACAGACCCCTATCCACAGGATAAAACCACATTGTCTGAAATTGAGCAAAGCTTTCCTGAGCGTGTTGCCCCCGTAAAGTATATAAATAAAACAACCGGCCTTTGTGCATACAGCTGTGAAGGTGCAAAATATTTTTCAACCGGTGAGGAAAAGCTTGCCTCACTAATAGAGGAGCTTGAAAAGGCAGAAAAATATATCTTTTTGGAATACTTTATAGTGTCCGAGGGTGTTATGTGGGATGCAGTATTTGAAATACTTAAGCGTAAAGCGAGTGAGGGCGTCGATGTAAGGCTTATGTACGATGGTTTAGGCAGTATGACGCTTCTTCCTCGCTCATTTCCTAAGAGTATGGAAAAGGTGGGCATTAAATGCAAGGTGTTTAGTCCCTTTGTACCATTTCTTTCAGCAACACAAAACAATCGTGACCACAGAAAAATTCTTGTTATTGACGGAAAGGTTGCTTATACAGGCGGCATAAACATTGCTGATGAATATATAAACAAGCGCTACAGATTCGGCCGTTGGAAGGATATGGGCGTCATGGTAAAGGGACGTGCAGCCTTTAGCTTTACTATTATGTTTTTACAAATGTGGGAGGTTACTACTCAAAAAAAAGTTGAAATTGAATATTTTGAGCCAAGCTTTGATATAGAAACCAAACACGAAGGGTATGTAATGCCCTACTCGGACGTACCGCAGGATATATATCAGGTTGGTAAGTATATTTATCTTGATATAATAAATAAAGCAAAAAAGTATGTTCATATAACAACACCTTACCTTATATTAGACCACGAAATGGTAGTTGCACTTACAAACTCAGCACTAAGTGGTGTGGATGTGTCAATAATCTGCCCATCGATCGCAGACCATTGGTACGCTCGTGCAGTGGCATACAGCTATTATAAAGAGCTTATTGATAGTGGTGTTAGAATTTACGAATATTCGCCCGGATTTATGCACGGAAAAACATTTTGCAGTGATGACAACATCGCAGTTGTCGGCAGCATAAATCTTGACTACAGAAGTCTTTATCTTCATTTTGAGTGTGCATCGTGGTTTCTTGATTGCCCTGTTGTGCACTCTGTATCAAGTGATTTTAATGAAACACTTAAAAAGTGCAAAAAAATTACTCTGCAAGATTGCGATAAAATCAATCCGCTTAAAAAGATTATATATGCTTGTTTAAGGCTTTTTGCACCACTTTTATAAAAAGGAGCACCAAGTATGATAACCATACCAAATTTACTGACATTATTAAGAATATTCGGTTCACTACTTATACTTGTGATGCCGACGCTGTCGTTTGAATTTCTTGCAATATACACCTTAAGTGGTATCACAGATGCGCTTGATGGCCACATTGCAAGAAAAACAAAAACAACAAGTGAGCTTGGCGCGCGACTTGACAGTATTGCAGATTTGGTTTTTTACTTCATAATGGTGTGTAAGCTTTTCACAAGGCTAGTGAAAACCCTTCCGCAGTTTGTAATTATAGCTGCATTTTCAATTTTTGCGGTAAGGCTTGTTACATATATAACTGCAGCAATAAAATACCATCGCTTTGCATCAATGCATACATATCTAAATAAATTAACGGGCATCTTGGTATTTTTTATTCCCTATCTTGTGAATACAAGCATCTTCACAGCTTTCTGCCTTACAGTATGCACAGTGGCACTTATTGCCTCATTGGAAGAGCTTTTTATTCACATTACGAACAAACAATATTCAAGAGATATAAAATCAATTCTCATAAGATAAGGGGACGTATTATATGGATATCTTTTTTCTCACTCTTAATCAGACGGCAATGATGTTTACTCTTATTGCGATTGGATTTATCCTTCGCAAAGCAAAAATTCTTCCGGAGTCTTCAAACATCACAATGTCAAGGCTCGAAACCTACGTATTTGTACCTGCTCTTTCATTTTCAAATATGATGGACAAGGCAACCGTAAGCACCCTTATTGAAAATGCCTCGCTTACACTTTACGGGGCAATTATTGGACTGGTTGCCGTTTTAATTTCCTATCCAATTTCCAGCTTGCTTATAAAAAATAAAGAAAACTCTTTATCCCTTGACTATCAGAAATGCATCTACAGATATGCAATAACTTTTGGTAACTTCGGCTTTATGGGTAACTTTATTGTTTTAGGCATATGGGGTGCGGAGGGATACTTTAAATATTCAATGTTCACATTCTTTATAAGCCTTCTTTGTAATAGTTGGGGATTGATTATGCTTATTCCCAAATCGAGTGCAAACCCGTCAATAGCTTCTACACTTAAAAAAGGGCTTCTTTCAGTGCCGATGCTTGCTATCTTCTTTGGTATTATCGCAGGCCTTGCAAATCTTAAAGCATATTTCCCAGGTTTTGCTGTGACAATGCTTGACAATGCCGCAAGCTGTATGGGCCCGGTATCAATGCTTCTGGCAGGCTTTGTTATAGGCGGCTATAATTTTAAAGAGCTTATCTTAAATAAAAAAGTTTACATAGCATCATTTCTAAGGCTTGTTGTAATTCCCTCAATATTTGTACTAGCACTAAAGGCAATCGGTGTTAGTGATGAGATAATTACCTTTACACTTATTGCCTATGCAACACCAATCGGACTTAACACAATTGTATTTCCTGCGGCATATGGCGGTGATACGAAAACAGGTGCATCAATGGCAACGATATCTCATTCTTTAAGCGTAATAACAATTCCACTTATGTATCTACTCTTTGTAGTACTACTTTAAAAACATCCGTACAGAGCTTTCTGTACGGATGTTTTTATTTTATGCAAATTATAGGATAAAATGTGCAAATACAACGCCAAAAAAACTATATATAATAAAGTTAAACCTAATTTTAAGGAGGAGAAAATATGTACGGATACAAAGACGTTTACTTTAATCAAAAACACGAAAACTTTAGAAACTCGATATGGATTGAGCTTATTGGTTTCGATAACACTCTCCCTGACTACGGTGTTGGTGACTTTCTTTACAAAACAGGCTTTGTGCCTGATATGGTGTCATTTCACCTTACTGCAGTGCTATTTGCAATACTGCATAAAGGTATGGAAAAGGAGTACGTGCTTCCAAGGTACGTTTGCTCATATGGTGGTCACGATGAAAATGATGACCGCTTCCGCCAACAATGGACAAATTACCAGCTTTTAGGCGTTATCAAAGAATTTCACAAGCATAACGTAAAAATCTTTGTAAGTATGTTTGACTTCTTAAGCCCTGACGAAGAGGTGCTTGACGGTGTTACCCCTTATGCTGACCTTCATCCCGAAATTCTTGTCACAGAAAAGGACGGTAGCGGGTGCCGCTGGATTGTAAATATGCTTAAAAGCTTTGAAGATGGAACTGCCTTTGAGGATGTGCTTGTTAAAAAGCTTAAAGAAATTATAGCAGATTATCAGCTTGACGGAATTCAACTTGCAGATGGTATATCAAGCCCCCGCTGCCCGCTTTATATAGCAGATTGGTCAATTCAGCATACCGATAATTTTATAAAGGATATGAAGCTTTACTGTCCCAAAAACTTAAACACATCTCCGCTTCGTTTTGATTGGATACTTGAAAATTATCCCAAGGAGTGGATTGAGTATAACACAAGGCGCTGGGCTTCTTTTATGGACAAAATTATAAAAGCAATTACATCCACCGGTGCAGAAGCGGCCTTTAACAGTGCATGGACAAAAGGCCCCGTAGAGGCGCTTTACCGCTATGGCACAGACTACAAAAGCTATGTAAATTCAGGTGCAAAATCCTTTATTGTTGAGGACGTTGCAGCAGATGTATTCATCCTTCCAAATATGGATGGTGACAATATTATGCCTGAGGAAAGGCGCGACTTTATCTATCCCGAGTATGCCTCAAACCTTATGCAGCTTCGTGCATATCTTCCCGATACGCTTCTTACCCCACTTTGTATGATTCGTGACACGCATGAGCAGTGGGATGTGCTTCATCACATGCCGACTGCAATGCAAAGGGCAGTTTCTGCAAACCTTATGAACTTCTTAATAAATAAGGATGGAAAGTTTATCCCAACAACAAATGGCCCACATTATTGCCTTGGTGACGGACTTAAAAAGCATGAGTGGGATGACATTCGTCTTATGTGGGATAATGCCTTTATCGAAAATGTAAAGGATGTTAAGGGCGTTACGGTTGTTTGGTCAGACAAAAAGGTGGAAAAAGAGGTGGATGCGCTTATAAATAGTCGCCTTTGGTATAACGGCAAATGGGTGGCAGAGCTTATGCATCACGGCGCCGCAGTACATAAAATTGCACGCATCGAAAACCTTGATAAAGTAAGTGGTGATATTTTAGTAATAAACCCCTCACTTTATGAAGAGGATGAGCTTGAGATGATAAACGCTTACAAGGGTGGAAATGTGCTTACAATTGGCCTGCATAGTGACGGAAAAATCTATTTCTCCGAAGCACCTGAAATAAAGGCAGACCCCATTTCTGCAAATGTAAAGCCTCTTGACCGTGACTCCATCAAATTTGAATATTCACTTGAATTTATGGATGTTCCTGAGGAAATTACAATCAGTGCGGCAGAATATATTAATGAAAGCTGTGGTCTTCCCACAATAACGCAGGAGTGCTGGAATTGTAATATTAACGAGGTTATTTTATCTAAAAATAAATCCCGTATTTATGTTGATAACAACAAGTATTACTACGCTGTTCCCACAATTAAAACAGATAGAAAAATAAAATCAGTAAATGTAATAACAAAGCCGTCCTCATACCCCATTCAACGCCCTGATGAGCACTCGTTTATGACGATTATTCCGGGCTTTAGCATGGACATTGCAGAAATAGAATATGAAAACTGATTGTATGATAACGGATATCACAGGCAGCATCCGTGATGGAATATGGTGCTATGGTGGGGGGTACCCATGTCTTTTTGTTGAGCATATTAAGAAAGATGTGTGCTATGAAATATTTCACGGGATGAACTCGCAAACAGGTACATACCTTGAAACAACCGCCCATGTAAACGGATATGAGGGTAATTGCCTGTTAGAGGATACTGATGTTAAAGATCTGGTTGATATCCCCTGTAAGGTGCTTCACCTTATAAACACACAAAAGAAGATCACTGCAGTTGATATAAAAAATGCTATTGGTAATACCCCTATAAAAGAAGGTAGTGCCATTTTACTTGACAGTGGTTGGGATGATTGGTACTCCCCTAATTTTGTTCAAAACTCAACATATTTATCAAGAGATGCTATGGAGTACCTTCTTTCCTTTAAGCCATATCTTCTAGGCTCCGACACACCTTCTTGGCAAAAGGATGAAGTTGTTTTTGATCTGTTTTCAAAAACAGACACACTTCTTCTTGCATCTCTTATAAATCTTAACATAATTGTGGAGGAAGAAGTAACACTCACCGTGCTTCCCATTCGTATGGAGGGGACCTGCTGCGCCCCTGCAAGGGCAATTATTAAGCACTAATTGAGAGGATTAACTATGACCGACAGAATAGCAAAAATAAAAAAATATCTTGAGGATAGAGAGCATCGCGCATTCCGTCGTGATTTAACAAAGGATGAGCTAATAAAAATCACAACACTAATCCGTGATGACGCACTTTCCTATATGGCAAGACACACCCTTCGTCTTAAGCTTTTTTTGGAAATGGAAAAGCCCGTTATTCTTCCTGATACACAAATGTATGGGTTAAGAACAATAAAAAGCTTTCCTGATATATACTCCCCCGAGGAGCTTCTTGAAATTAAAAAATCACACTATGTACACGAAAAAGGCAAGGTAACAAATGTTACCTGGTCAGTTAAGGAGTCTCTTACAGATGGGCTTGAGGGAAGGCGCGCCCTTCTTATGAGTGGTGAAAAAAAAGATCCGGAGTTTGTTTTCCATGCAAACGAAACGATAGATATCCTCCTCTCCTTTGCCGATAAATATGCAAAAGAGCTTGTCCGTATAGGGAAAAAAGAGGAGGCAGACACACTTTCTCGCGCCATTCGTACAGGTGCCAAAACAATGGTTGAGGCTTTTATGGTTTTTCGCATTCTTCACTTTGCCATATGGTGCAGTGATTGTTATCATAACACTATCGGCAGATTTGACCAGTGGGCACTTCCATTTTACTTAAATGACCTTAAAGCAGGCATAGAAACAAAAGAATCTGCCCTTGAAAAAATTGAGGATTTCTTCCTCTCCTTCAATTGGGATTCTGACCTTTACTATAGCCTTGCTTGGGGTGATAATGGTCAAAGTCTTGTGCTTGGCGGTATTCTTCCCAATGGGGAAAATGGTGTAAATGACCTTACAGAGCTTTCGCTTATAGCCGCCAAGGAGCTTCGTCAGATTGACCCAAAGATTAACCTTCGCGTTGATAAAAACACACCACTTGCTCTTTTTGAACTTGCGACAGAGCTTACGAAAATTGGGCTTGGCTTTCCGCAGTATTCTAATGACGACGTTGTAATCCCTTGCCTTGAGCATTGGGGGTATGATACCGCCGATGCGCGTGACTACTGCATTGCCGCTTGCTGGGAGTTTATCATACCCGAAAATTCAATGGATATTGTAAACATAAACGGCCTTCCCATTGCAAAGGTTGTTCGTGACACCATAACACAAAAGCTTGAATGCTCTAAAACCTTTGATCAGCTTTTAGGGTGCGTTAAAACAGCAATCAAGGAAAAAGCAGTTTCAATGACCAAAGGCGTTAAAAACTTTCATATCGAGCCTGCCCCAATCCTTTCAATTTTAATGCAGGACTCTGTAAAACAAGGTAAAGACATCAGCTATGGTGGGAAATATAACAACCTTGCACTACATGGAACGGGCCTTTCTTGTGGTGCGGACCAGCTTGCAGCCGTTAAGGATTTTGTATATGATAAAAAGATAACAGACAAAAAACAGCTTCTTACTGCACTTGAAAATGATTTCAAAAACAGTGGCAAGCTTAAGTTCGAGCTTCGTAACAATGCCCCAAAAATGGGTCGTGACCAGTCTTCTAACGAGCTTGGTAATACGCTTCTGAACTATTTTGCAGATGCCCTTGAAGGGATAAAAACAGACCGTGGCGGAATTTGGCGCGCTGGCACAGGCTCTGCAATGTATTATGTGTGGCACTCTCAAAATCTTGGCGCCACTTCAGATGGAAGAGGAAAGGGTAAGTATATACCATGTAATTTCTCCCCATCTCTATTTATCACAAAAACAGGTGCACTTTCAGCTTTAGTTGGCTTTGCCCCCAAGGCACTTCTTCGCACAAGTAATGGTGGTCCTATGACTCTTGAGCTTCACGATAATGTGTTTAAGGATGAGGAAAACATAATGAAGGTTGCACAACTTGTTCGTGCATATATTAAAGAGGGTGGCCATCAGCTTCAGCTTAACGCTGTTAACCGTGAAAAGCTTCGTGATGCGCAAGCACACCCCGAAAATCACCCCGACCTTATTGTTCGTGTATGGGGGTGGAGCGGGCATTTTATTGAGCTTGATAAATGCTACCAAGACCAAGTGCTTAGCCGTGTAGAATTTGGAGTGGATTAATTTGAAGGGCCTTATCTTTTCTATTGAAGAATTTGCAGTATACGATGGTAAGGGCATCCGTCTTAACGTGTTTTTTAA
The DNA here is from genome assembly GCA_964651775.1 of uncultured Oscillospiraceae bacterium. Lineage (GTDB taxonomy): Bacteria > Bacillota > Clostridia > UMGS1883 > UMGS1883 > UMGS1883. The sequence continues at coordinate 8,993 of CAZYYT010000040.1, forward strand.
GGGATGCCACCTTCGCTGTAAATGGTGCCATAATCCAGAAGGGTGGCTACCTAAAATACAGATGGTGCGTAGTCCTAACGGGTGCATCGGATGTAATAAATGCAGGGATGTATGCCCATCACCTAACGCCTGCATCGGATGTGGTGAGTGCGCCTATAACTGCCCACAAAATCTTATACGCTTTAGTGGGGAAGTATGGGACTCTGATGCACTTTCCCAAAGAATTTTAAAGCTAAAGCATATTCTCACAGACGGTGGGGGCGTCACCTTCAGTGGGGGTGAGGTTTTGATGCAGCCCGAATTTCTCTGTGAAATGCTTGAAAAAACAAGCGCCCTTCATAAAGCTATTGAAACATCGGGCTATGGTACTGAGGACAACTTTAAAAAAGTACTATCTCTATGTGATTTTGTATATTTTGACCTAAAAATTATGGATAGTGATAAGCATAAGTACTATACAGGACTTAACAATTCTGTTATACTTAATAATGCAAGGATACTGATGAATTCTGGAGTAGATTATGTATTTCGTGTGCCATTTATAAAAGGCATTAATACTGATGAGGAAAACCTTTGTGCTATGAGGGTTTTTATCTCAAAAGCCCCTAAAAAGCCGAAGATAGAGTTTCTTTCTTATAACACGATGGCAGGTGCAAAGTATAAAATGCTTGGCATGGAATATAAGTACAGCTTTGAAAAGCCTACAGAGGGAGACATTTCCCTTGCAAAGCGTATTTTTAGTGATTTTGATATATCCTTTAAAAAATAAAGCTTGGGGGTTAAGCTTTTGAACTATCAACCAATTGAAATTGAAAACGCCGTAAACATCAGCAAAATTTACACAATTCACTATTTTGAATATAATCACGACTATTCCTTTGGTGGTGAGGTGCATGATTTTTGGGAGCTGCTTTACGTTGACAAGGGCGAAATAAGTGCCACCTTAAGTAAAAATACAGAAACGCTTTTGGAGGGTAATGCGGTACTTTATAAGCCTAACGAGTTTCATCAGCTTCACGCAAATGGCATCACTGCACCAAACACGGTTGTGCTTTCATTTCATTCTGATTGTAAAGACCTATATTCCCTTTCAGGGCAAAAAATTGAGCTTGATATAACGCAAAAGTCACTTATCGGTGAAATTATAAGTGAGGCTTCGTATGCCTTTTCAACAAACCTTGGTGACCCACATTATACAAAGCTTATGCCCTCTGACAACCCACAATATGGCGGAGTTCAGCTTATTAAAATAAACCTTGAAAAGCTTATGATAATGCTTCTTCGCAAAAAAGCCGGAAAGCATATTCAGTCACCATCAATAAACAAAAACAATTATGAGCTTACGATTATTTCACAGCTAAAGCAGTTTATAGACACCCACCTTTCGGATGAGCTTTCCCCTACATATATAGCTGCTAAGTTTAATATGAGTGAGTCTTTTATTAATAAGCTATCCAAAAAGCACCTCGGGAAAGGCATTGTAAGCTATATAAGGGAGCGCCGTATTCACGCGGCCTGTAAAATGATGCGTGAGGGTGAGGATAACTTCACCGAAATAGCTTCAAAGCTTGGTTTTAGCTCAATTCATTACTTTTCGCGAACATTTAAGGTAATCCGTAATATGACGCCTACCCAGTATTCAAAATCTGTAAAAGCAATGACCGAAAAAGATAAAAACTAAAAACGCCACTAGGAGGGTTTTAGTGGTTATAAGTTGTTTGGCAATTATGTGGTGGTGTCACCCTCTTATTTCCCAAATAACCTATCGTAGTTTGCAAAAAAATGTATAATGAATTCGCATTGACAATTAAAAGTTTATTTATACAAAAAGAGAAGTGGAATTTTTCCACTTCTCTTTATATTTTTGGTTTACCAGGACCAGGTGTTTGTTGTTACATCTGCGAATACATCGCCGAGTTCATCAACCTTACCTACAGGGATACCTGCAGCTTCAAGCTCATTAATAACTGCTTCTTTACCGCTTAAAGCGATTACGTCAAGCATTTCAAGGCAAAGAGCCTCGATTTCGGGTTTATTATATTTTTTCATCTTACTCTTTCCTCCTTATTCTGCCATATTATTTGCATCTACAAGGTTTGTGAAATAGTTAGTTTCACCAATCTTTAGGATTGCATCAATACCTGTAATTTCTTTTGCACCAACAATTGCGCCATCTTCGACAGTACCATTCTTTGTTACTGCCGCAAATTTTACTATACCTTCAGCCTCTACATTGTAATTGATATCCTTTGTTGCCGAATAGAATCTTCCTTCAGCAGTATCAAATACCCATTTAATCTTATTTACTACAGTGGGGGCATCAAAGTCCACTTCAACAGCTGCACCTGTGAAAGCATCATTACCATCTGTGTTTGCAAGCTTTGTATCAGTAATGATTATATCCTTGTTCTTTGTAACAACTGCTGCAGATGTTTTTCTTGTAATGTCATCTACATAGAAATTCATTCCTGAGAGAACAGCATCTCTTGGTGTACCAATAGCAATTGAAGGGTTTTGGGGAGTAGCGAAGTTGTCGAAATACACAAATTCACTTGTGTAAATTGTCTTACCATCCGGTATATTTGTAGTATGCTTTGTTACTACAACTTTTCCGTCAATGTAAAGTCTGCACAGCTTTAAGTCACGTGATATCATTACCATAATATCATGCCACTGTTTATCGCCCAAGTTAATGGGGCTAAGCTTAGTAGTATCACTATACACGCCGGGCTCATCTGCAAGGTAAGAGCCTGATGCAGCACTCTGAACTTTTTCGGAAAGGTCTGCCTTTGTGTAAACCTTAAAGAAGGGGAATGTCATAATACCATTTTCCACAAGCATTAAGTAGCCGGGTTCCACACCTTGACCCGTGTCATAATTCTTGTGCAAATCCCCTGCCATCTGAGGTAATGATATTCTGAATCTGTTTGCAAGTCCATTCCATGTAGCGCCCTCTTCAGGCAAGCCAAGGAATCTGAAACCATAGAAAACTGTACCTGATGTTGCAATTCGTGATTCTACACCCATGCTAATATTTACCATGTCATTATTTCCTAAGCAAACAGGTGCATCACCGAAGAAATATGTGCCACTCACTGAAGTATCTGCTATTTTGTACCATTTCTTATAAGCACCATTCTTTACAACGTAGCAATCAATTTCCGCTGTTAAAGATGCATTAGTTTCGTAACCCTTAATCTCATAACCATCATACTCAATAGTATCGATAGTAACCTTCTGTCCGTATGTAGTTGCCTTTTCAGTATCTGAAGGCATCCAAAATCCCTGTGCGTAACGCGCTGAAATTTTAAGTACGTTTCCGCTTCCCGTAATGGGGTCCGTAACTACAGTACCTGCCAATGCAGCTTTGTTTTGCACAAGGGTTTGCTCCGCTCCACCAAATGCATTAGTGAACTCGGTAGCATCTGCAATTGCACCCGAAGGCAATCTTTCATTTAGATTGTTGTTTTGGAAGCCTGAACCAACTGTAGCGATATCACTTGGCATATCGGCAGGCTTCATTTCGTTTACTGCAAATGCAGCATTTGCCATACCAAGCACCATTACAGTTGCAAGAATGGCTGACAAAATTTTCCTGTTCATAATACTATCCCCCTATAATAATTTAATATTATTATACTGCTTCTTTTTTCCTTTTACAAGAGGTATTATGTACTAAACTTTAAGCTATTTTTTTGTGCAAGATGTACAACAGTGCTTATTGTCAGGCATTAATTATATACAAAGCAAGCCATTATATACAAAAACAAGCCATTCTTATACAAAAATGGCTTGTTTATTATTAGACCTGTCCTAGAACCTGCTCGCGAAAGGTTTTAGGACAGGTCTATTATTTTATTTTAAATCTTTCAAGTCTTCTTTTACGCTTGATTTTTTTATTCAGTCTTGTAAATATCACAAGTGCAATAAGAAGCAAAATAATCACTATCGTGGCGTATGAAATCACTGATATATCGTTACTTTTTACCTTTGACCACATTTCAAGCACAAGCTCGTTTCTGTCGCCAAAATCCTGCATAACACCAAGGCGCGCCGCCTCGTGCATGCTTGGATACTGTGTAGCTAACTGACGGGAAAGTGATGCTGTGCGCATCGTTATTTTTCCGTCCTTATTATACTTATCCGCTGACACCTTGCCATCAAAGAAATAAGTAAGGTCGTACTCAAACTCACCCTCATCATCACCGTAAAAGTCCTTTATCATATCGTAAATTTCATCACAGGCAATAACGCTTGTATAACCGATATAGCCCATATTTCTTGCGGCAATTTCAGGCTTACACAAAAAGTCCACAAAGTCCTGCGCCAAGGCAGTATTTGCACCCTTGGGCATTATCCATCCATCAAAATACATTGTGCTGCCCTCTTTGGGGATGGCAAACTCAAGAGCTTTTTGGTCTTCCTCTTCTGCAAGGTCCATCGCATAAACAGCGTCACCACTCCACGCAAGGTTTGCATCAATTTTTCCTGATACTATATCACTTTTACCGGAATCCACTTCAAATCCATAGATGTTTTCCTTCATAAGTGAAAGTGCCTTGCCCACCTTTTCGATTGTGTCATCATCGGTTGTATTTGCAATATCATTTACAATTCTCTGTAATTCCTTTGAAGTTATCTCACCATTTTCATACTGCTTAATTGCCTTGTTAAGCTTATCTTTGTGGACGAA
>CAZYYT010000041.1:0-13615 GCA_964651775.1 uncultured Oscillospiraceae bacterium
TAGCAAATGGAATCTTTCCAAATGTAGAAAGTCCTGCCGCAGTAGACATCATATTCCCTTCTGCAATACCTGTGTTAATAAATCTTTCAGGAAACTTTTCTTTAAAGGTTGCAGTTTTTGTAGATTTTGACAAATCTGCATCCATAACTACAATATCATATTTTTCACCAAGCTCAGCAAGGGCTTTACCATAGCTCTCACGAGTTGCAATCTTGTCACCTATAGCCATCTATACACATTCCTTTCAAAAATCTTATTTCTCAAGCTCTGCAATCTTTTCATCAAGCTCTTTTATTGCAATTTCATACTGCTCCTTATTAGGCGCCGCACCATGCCAAGCAGCCTGATTTTCCATATATGAAACGCCCTTACCCTTAACGCTTTTTGCAATAATTACGGTGGGCTTACCCTTTATGCTTTTTGCTTCTTTAAGTGCGCTTCTGATTTCGTCATAGTTATGTGCATCTATTTTGATAACGTGCCAGTTAAATGCCTTAAACTTTTCATCAATTGGGTTAGAGTTCATAACCTCACTGATATTACCATCAATCTGAAGGCCGTTGTTATCAACAAACGCTGTAAGGTTGTCAAGCTTATAGTGTGCAGCAAACATTGCCGCCTCCCAAACCTGACCCTCTTCAAGTTCACCATCACCAAGTATTGTATACACGCGATAATCCTTATTATCAAGCTTTGCTGAAAGTGCCATTCCGTTTGCAGCAGATATGCCGTGGCCAAGTGAGCCTGTTGACATATCAATACCCGGTATGCCCTTCATATCTGGATGTCCCTGAAGGTAACTATCTATTTTACGAAGTGTCTTACAATCCTCAACCGGGAAAAACCCACGCTCTGCCAAAATGCCATAAAGTGAAGGTGCACAGTGTCCCTTTGAAAGAACAAAACGGTCACGATTTATGTCCTTAGGATTTTTGGGGTCGACATTCATTTCTTCAAAGTAAAGCACTGCAAGAATATCTGCTATTGAAAGGCTTCCACCGGGGTGGCCTGCCTTTGCATTATAGATTCCTTCGATTGCGTGCCTTCTTGCCTTGTAGGCATAAAGCATCGTGTTGTTCATTATAAAATCACTCCTCAAATTCTTTTGCTATCTCGCTATACGCTATGTCAATTAGCTTTTCAAGTCTTTCACTATCACTATTTAAGTATAAATATCCGATAAGTGTTTCAAAGCCGGTGGCAGTCCTATACTCTGTTACATCGGCATTTTTAGGGACGGTGTTACTTTTTGCATTCCTACCCCATTTGAATATACGCATTTCCTCTTCTGTTAAGTGCGGCTCTAAAGCATACATGCTTACTGCCTGCGAATGTGCCTTAACAAACCTTACTGATTCCTTGTGCATTTGTGTGACGTGCTTATTTCCTTTTTCAACAACCTTTGTTCGCACATACAAATCATAAACTGTATCCCCGATGTATGCAAGTGCTAAAGGATTATAATCTCTTGGGTTAATTCCGCCATTATAAAACAGCATCTTTTTACCACCTTATTTTTCTATTTTCCACTTTACACCATCAGGCGTGTCAAGAAGCACAATACCACGTGATTTAAGGTCATCACGGATTCTGTCTGCTTCTGCCCAGTTTTTATCTTTTCTTGCCTGTGCACGCATTTCGATAAGCTTTTCAATTTCTTCATCAAGGCTTTCTTTCTGTGTGTTTTTAAGAAGCCCAAGAACGCCCCCAAGCTCCTTAATCATATTTTTTGCACACTCAATATCTGCCTTGGAGGGCTTTTCCATACTGTTTGCAAAGCGCACAGCCTCGAAAATAACGGATATTGCATCGGCAGTATTAAGGTCATCCTCCATTGAAGAAATAAACCTACTGCGAAAATTTTCCATCGATTCTTTAACGCTATCAGAAAGTGCACCCTCGGGCGCATTTTCAAGAATAAATTCAAGGTTATCTATACAGTTATAGATTCTGTCAAGTCCGTTTTTAGCTGCATCCATAAGCTCATCACAGAAATTGATGGGGCTTCTGTAGTGTGCGGAAAGCATAAAGAAACGAATAACCTCATAATCATATTTTGCTGCTATATCACGAACAGTAAAGAAGTTTCCAAGCGACTTCGACATCTTCTCGTTATTGACATTTATAAATCCGTTATGCATCCAATAGTTTGCAAAGGGTGCACAGTTTGCACATTCACTTTGTGCGATTTCGTTTTCGTGATGCGGAAAGATAAGGTCAAACCCACCACTGTGAATATCAATGGTTTCACCTAAGTAACGATTTACCATGGCAGTACATTCAATATGCCAGCCCGGTCTGCCTCTGCCCCAGGGGCTATCCCAACCTATTTCGTCTTCGGTTTTGCATTTTTTCCAAAGCGCAAAGTCCATCGGGTTATGCTTTTTATCATCAAGATCCTTACGGACGCCGGATGCAAGGTCTTCAAGTGGCTGATGACTGAGCTTTCCATATTCCTTAAAGGATTCTACTATAAAGTAAACATCACCATCTTCTTCATAAGCATGTCCCTTATCTATAAGCGTTTGTACAGTTTCTATAATTGCATCTATGTTTTCCGTTGCCCTTGGGTGAACGGTTGCCTCTTTAATTCCAAGACCTTTTGCATCAACAAAGTATTCTTTAATATACTTTTCTGCAATTTCCCCAACGGTTACTCCCTCTTCGCGGGCTTTGTTAATAAGCTTGTCATCAACATCGGTAAAGTTTTGAACAAAGTTTACCTTATATCCCATATATTCAAAGAACTGTCTTAAGCAATCGAACACTATAAACGGGCGGGCATTACCTAAATGAAAGTAATTATAAACCGTAGGTCCACAGGAGTACATCTTAACCTCCCCGGGGGTTACGGGTACAAAATCTTCTTTTTTTCTTGTAAGAGTATTATATAATTTCATATGAAATATTCCCCTTTTTCCTCTTATACATAATAACTACCTTATTATACAATATTAGGGGCAAAAAAACAACCTTATTTTCAGAAAATCTTGGTATTATTACGTTTTTATACGTAATATGTGTTCTCACCGTTTTTAACGGCAATAACATACTCCCTCGGCGATATTCCCATATGCTTTTTAAAAAAACGTGAAAAGTAGTGAATTGAATTAAATCCCAATTTTTCAGAAATTTCTGTAATTGTAATGTCTGTATTATGCAGCAGTTTTTTTGCCTCTTCAATTTTAAGCTGTTGAAAATACACAAGCGGACTGGTATCAAGTTGCCTGCGAAAAAGCAGCTTCAGTTTCGACTGACTCATCGCATTAAGCATAGCTATTTCCGAAAGCGTGAGATTTTCCGATATATTTTCATTCATAGTGTCTATAACTGCCATAAGCTCATCTTGGTATTTGCTATTAACGATTTGTTTGTTTTTTATACGTGATTCAATCGACAAAAGAAAAATTTCAAGCTTCTTTTTTATAACTTCAATCTCGTAGGGGGCAACTCCTTCTTTTGCAACAAGCGTTCGTTTGCCCTTTTGAGAATATTTATAACAAAAAGAACTAAGTGAGCTATCTAAAATATCTAAAAATGCTTTTTGCATTTTAGAGTCAAGCTCTATTACCTTGTTATAATGATGCTTAAGCTTTTTACTGTCTGACTTAAAGCTTATAATAAGCACATTTGCAACTGAATTTTTATCACCTGTATGGTACGCATTTGGTGCGTACATAAACATACTTCCTGCGTGCAGAGTATGTGGCTTTCCGTCAACAAGGATATGTGCCATACCCTTTAAAATGTAAAGTATCTCCGGATAATCGTGGACATCACCAATTTTTTTCCTGCCAGTACCGAATTCCAGTTTGTATACGGATACAATTTCGTCTACCGATAAAGTGTTTTTTAGCTCTAACCCCTTAACTAGTATCTCAATCACCCCTTTTGTCTGATTGTGCAAATTATTTGCCTTAATATGCAAATACAAGTATTAAAATCTACTATATAATACAAATATCTTATGACGGAATTTAAAATCTGTCAAGTAGGAAGGATGTATAGAAATGAAAAAATTTAAATTTGCATTAATCGGCTGTGGCGGTATGATGGGACGCCACGCAAGCGAGGTTAACCGTGTTGAAGGCGCGGAAATTGTCTGTGTTTGCGATATCAATCGCGCTAACGCAGAGGCGGTTGCAAAGGAGATAGGGAATAACCCCATTATTATTGAAGATTACAGGAAAATTCTTGACGTGGTTGATATTGATGCAGCATTTATCGCGCTTCCGCATCATATACATTTTGATTGTGGTATGTATTTTGCACTTAAAAAGAAACACATTCTTATGGAAAAAACACTTTGTAATACAGAGGAAGAGTGTGTAAAGCTTATAGAAACCTGTGATGAAATGGGTGTTACACTTCAGTGTGCTTATCCTAACAGATACCGCCCCGGCATGTTTAAGTACAAAGAGCTTATAGATTCAGGTAAATACGGCAAGGTTATACAGATGTCTATATGGACAGAGCAGCTTACAGGTGCAGATATGAATTATATTAATGGAGACACCTGGTCGTTTGATAATCGTGCAGGCGGCGGTCAGCTTTTCTGCCATGGTTGCCATTACATAGACGTACTTCTTTGGTTCCTTGGAAATCCCGTTTATGGTGCACATATGGGCACAAATACTGGTACTCCTTGGATGCTTAAAGAAGGAACAAGCGCTGTCGTTATGAAATTTGAAAACGGTGCAGTGGCATATCACGGCGCAACCTGGGGTGCAAGGGGCACACGTATGGGCTACGACTTCCAGATTCAGACCGAAGGCGGAATGCTTGAGTATATGCGTTTTGAGGATGAAATCAGGCTATATGATGAAAACATTGCTCACGTACCCGGTGCGATGACAGAGCAACAAGCCAAGTATAAAGTGCTTTGGAAGGGTGAAGACCAAAACTCAAAATCAACACGCTACGAAATTCAGCATTTTATTGAATGTGTGAGTGAAGGTAAAGAGCCTATGACAAGCGGTAAAAATGCCCTTCAAAGCCTTCGCGTTATTTGGAAGCTTTACGATGCAGAAAAGAACAATATGATTGCGGACCTTCGTGGTCTTGGCTTTGAAAATCAAATGAAGTAATAGCTTTTAATTATCGTTTTTTACAGCATGTATATACTCCCTTGGCGATATTCCCATGTGTTTTTTAAAGGTCTTGGAAAAATAATAAATATCTGAAAATCCGCACATGTCGGAAATGCGACCAATTGTGTAGAGTCCGGAGGAAAGTAGTGTTTCTGCCTTGATTATCTTTTTATTTATGATGTACTGATTTGGTGTCAATCCATAGACCTCTTTAAAAAGTGAAACAAACCTTCTTTCCCCAAAACCACACATAACAGCCAATTCTTCGTTTGAAATCTGCTTATCCGAATAGTTTTCCTGTATGTAGTTAAATGCGGGAAGAAGCTTGTTTTTTTCTGCAGATGATTTATATTTCTTTTTTTGAATCTTATCAATTTCATTAAATACTTCATACAATGCCGAAAGAGACAAAAACATATTGTTTGTATCTTCTATGTTTTTAGAGGAAGCAAGTGTTTGAAAAATCGTTTTAATTCTGGGATTACTACTGCAATCTAAAACAAAGCTTTCCAAAGGTGTTTGTGTAGTGAAAAGCACACAAATTCCCACTGAAGGCTCACTACAATAAAAGCAGTATGGGTCATCCTTTGATAAAAAAAGAACAGTATCTGAAGGAATATCTACTAAACTATCTTTTACAAAGTGCTTGTTTGTACCTTTCAGGTGGTATACAACGACGTTATAGTTTCTTTTTTCATTATAGTTTCTTTTTTCATTATACCGAGGGGCTTCCCCCTCGGTTTTTGCTATATGAATCATATTTATTTTTTCTATATAAAATGGTTTCATAAAATCACCCCTATTTAACTTTAACACCACATATATGCGGTGTCAATATTTTTCTGTTTTATACAAATTTACTTTATTGTACATTGATTATGATACATATATACTGTACAATAAAGCTAACAGTAATTGCAAAATTAGACAAAAAAGGTGGTAATTTTATGAGAAAGATATTTAAATTTCATTTTACAGGGGCAGATGCACTTATGGAAGGTATTAAGTGCGTTTCGAGTGATTTGTTTTTCGAATTAGCAGACAAAAACTGTGCCGATGTTATTATTAATGTAAAAAATGAGGCGATAAAGGGATTAAAGGTTAGCCTTAAAGAAAATAACGCTACTATCTGTTACGGTGAGCGTAAGTCAAGTTTTTTTAGGGGGCTTATGCTTCTTTCCCTTGCGCTTTATGAAGAAAAAACATCCTATGAAATTGAGGAGTCGACGCACTTTGATTCAAATGGTGGCTTTGTTGACTTGGCAAGATGCAATCCCTTAAGCATAAAGGGGCTTGAGTACTTTATAAGACACAGCGCAATTATGGGGCATAATACACTTCATTTCTATCTTGAGGATATGTTTGAGCTTCCCTCACGCCCTTTGTTCGGCCATCAACGAGGAAGATATACCAAGCAGCAGTTCAAGGCACTTACTGAGTATTCTGAAAATCTGGGTGTTGAGCTTATTCCTTATATAGAAACGTTGGGGCATCTCGAAAAATATCTTAAATATCATAGCACTAATGAAATTCGTTCAAGTTTTCATGAACTTTTAGCTGATGAGCCTAAAACCTATGAATTTATCGAGGATATGATAAAGGCAGTTAAAGAATATTTCCCGATTACAAATGTTATCGGCATCGGTATTGATGAGGCAAGAACAATAAACAAAGGCAAATACGAGGCTATTCATGGTAGTGTAGATGCTGAAGAGATCTATTACAGGCACATTAATAAGGTTTGTGCGCTTGCAAACAAGCACGGATTAAAACCGATAATCCCTTGTGATATGTTTTTCCAATACTGTTGGAAGGGTAACCCCCCCACAAACGGCTACTATGTTGAGGATAATGTTACCTTTACACAAAAAGCGATTGAGGGTGTGCCTGAAAATACGCAGCTTATGTTTTGGAACTACAGTGCGGAAGATGAAGAAAAGATGGTCAGATTATTCGAAAAACATTTTGAGCTTGGAGATGATATTTTCTACCTCGGCGGCGTAAAAATGTACCAGAGTTTAATTGCTAAATACAAAAAAACTCTTGCTACAATTACTGCAGGTGTTCCTGCTGCAATTCGAGCAAATGTAAAGGATATGGCGCTGTCTATGTTTGAGGATACAGGCGAAACACCCCACTTCTTTGCATTACCTGCACTTTTAATTGTTGCTGAATACGATTTTGGCGTAGGCTATAATGAGGAAGAACTTGAAAGAAAGCTTAACTTTCTTTACGATGTTGGTTTTAAGCCTTTTGTGGACATGGAAAGGGCCGATAATATTCACGATAACGATAATATGGAGCTTGCAACGAAGTTTCTACTTTACAATGACCCTCTCTTTGGGCTTCTTGATAAAAATGCAGAAGGGCTTGATTTAAAAAATCACTATGGTCAGCTTGTAAAGGATTACGAAAACGTTAATCCCTCGTTCGGACCGATGAAGCTTTGCTTTGAGCAGTTTAAGGCAATGCTTTCGGCACTTGAGCTTAAGGCAGATTTTGGCTTAAGGCTTAAAGAGGCTTATGATAATAAGGACAAAACAAAGCTTCAAGCACTTGCTGATGAATCTCTTGTGATTGCAGACCGCTTTAGGCACTTTATGGATGTTGATAAAGAACTTTATACATCGTATTATCGTGGCTTTGGTCTTGATGTTGTAGAAATGCGCAGGGCAACGCTTCGTTCAAGATTTGAAACAACACACTATATGATTTTAAAGTATCTTGAAGGTTCTCTTGACAAAATTGAAGAGCTTGAGAATGAACGTAGAATGTTTGACTACAACCCGTGGGAAAATACCTGTGAAAACATTTTCTTCGGTGAAGGATTTGAAAGGATATACTCACCAAACTTCTAAACACAAAAGGGGATGGTTAAAAAGTGTAGAACGCATAAAACAAAATATATTTGTGATTATCGTGATTGCAAAATAAAAAAAGCATAAATATGTGTAGTAAAATTTGATATCAAATTTTACCTTGATTTAAAGTTTTATGCTACAAACAAACCTCACCTCTCGACGTACCCTCGTACGCCTTCGGGTAACCCAAACCTACGGTTTGGTTCGGTTTGTCCGTTCTTACAGCTTTTTCTCCTATCCCCTATTTAGTGGGGATGATTAAAACCTTTGTTTTTATCGTCCGCCTTTCTTGACAATACTATAAATAAGAGTATAATAGCATAGAAAGTAGGTGTTACTATGTACATAGCACTTTTATTTTTGGTTGCAAATGCACTTGGTGTAATCAGCACAATTTTGAAAAAAAATCTTCAAAAGTCACTTGTGATGAATTTTCAAGAGCTTATCCAATATAATTTTATTGCAAGTATATTTGCAACATTATATTTTTCAATCGCTCTTGGATTTAAGTTTGAAATAAATACTGTAACCTTTGTTTATGCACTTGTGTTCACACTGTTTATGATAGCAAGCGTTTGTGTATCTCTTCTTTTTTTATCAATGGTGCCTATGTCTGTAAATGCTGTCACATCTGTAGCAGGCGGGATTGTAATGTCTACATTTGTAGGAGCCTTGTTTTTTAAAGAACGGATGGATTTAAACTTCATTCTTTCAGCAATAATTATGATTATTTGCATAGTGCTTCCATACTTTAGTAAAAAAGACCTAAAGATTAACAGCTTTAAGGTTATATTTATCTGCTTAATAAATATCCTCATAGGTGGTATGATAACTATTATAACAAAACTATATGCAGTGGATGATAGAGTTACCGGAGCGAATATGTTTTATCTTATAATAAATCTTCTTTCACTTGTAATTACAGGAGTAATTTTGTTTTGGTATAAGGTTAAAGGTGAGTTTCGTTGGTTTACTTTCAAGCAGATTGGAAGCCTTGCCATACAAAACACAATATCAAACATATGCTCCGTAATTCTCATTACAATTTTAGCGTCGATGCCGCTTTCGTTATATTCAATTATATCATCATCGGTTACTTTGATTTCAGAGACGCTTATTTCAAGGCTATACTTTAAGGAAAAGCAATCAAAAACAATTTATGCATCCGTTGCACTTGCAATAGGGGCAATAATTTTAAATACGATATAAAAAGCCACTCATTCAAATAAATGAATGAGTGGTTTTAATTATTTAGTTAATTCCTTAAGCGCTGCTGTAAGGCCTGCAAGGGACTGTATTTCAGAAGGAATAATTATCTTTGTTGACTGTCCATCAGCCACTTTTTCAAGACTTTCAAGCGACTTAATTGCAATGTATGATTGTGATGGGTTAGCCTCATTAATTCTACGAATACCTTCTGCAATAGCTGTTTGCACTGTTATAATGGCCTCTGCCTTACCTTCCGCCTCACGAATTGCAGTCTCCTTTGCAGCCTCGGCACGAAGAATTGCAGATTCCTTCTCTCCTTCTGCCATAAGAATTGATGACCTTTTCTCACCCTCGGCACGAAGGATAGATTCGCGTCTTTCACGCTCTGCCTTCATCTGCTTTTCCATGGCGTTTTGTATTTCCTTAGGCGGGATAATATTCTTAAGCTCAACACGGTTGATTTTAATACCCCAGGGGTCTGTCGCCTCATCAAGGATAGCGCGCATCTTTGTGTTTACAGTATCTCTTGAGGTAAGCGTTGAGTCAAGGTCAAGATCTCCAATAATATTACGAAGTGTGGTTGCGGTAAGATTTTCGATGGCCATCATCGGACGCTCTACACCGTAGGTAAAAAGCTTTGCATCCGTAATTTGAAAATACACTACTGTGTCTATCTGCATTGACACATTATCCTTTGTGATAACCGGCTGTGGCGGAAAATCAACAACCTGCTCTTTAAGATTAACTCTTTTCGAAATTCGATCTATAAAAGGTACCTTAATATGAACTCCTACAGACCAAGTTTCACTGTAACCGCCAAAACGCTCAATAACATAAGCATAAGCCTGCGGTACAATTTTGATATTTGCGATAATGCCTAAAATAACGAGAACAACGATACTAAGAATAAAACCCATAATCTACACCCTTTCTACAATTAATTTAACGCCTTCAATTTTTATGATTTTAACGGTGCCGCCCTTTTCTATTATTTCATCTGTAAGACTGCGGGCAGACCATTCAATCCCACCAAGCACAACCACGCCCTTTGCATTAAGGTTATCAATTTCCTCTTTGACTACACAAATTTTACCAATGTGCGCATCAATATTTGTCTTTTCTTTACTTTTTACATTAAACTTTCTGACAAACGGGCGAGTAAGAATAAGGAAAATAAGCGAAGAAATAACGAATATTACCCACTGCCAGCCCACACTTACAGAGCAAAGGGCTGCAATAAGTGAAACAAAACTACCACCTGCGAACCATATGCACACAAATTGTGCAGTTGCCGCCTCAAGACACACAAGTGCAATTGTTAAAAATGTCCAAACAAGTGCCATTTAATCTTCACTCCTTAAATTGTTTTTAAATACATCAAGCATACCTACTGGGTCATCTATAAAATATGGTCGTGCATAAACCTCACCATCAAAATCGAGCGAATGCCACCATATACCCAACTTTATTTTATTGTATTTTTTAAGAGAATCAAACATATCTTGTGTCCACGCTACCTTATCCCCACCAATTCCCGAGCAGGAATATTCCGTAATCATCATAGGCTTTTCGTTAATTCTTTCGGCGCGCCTATAAAGTGGCGCATAAATTTGGTTGAATGAGCGCCATATTTCCGCAGGGTAATATGTGCCTGTGTTGTAGCCGGTAAGTCCGTAAACATCAACGTATTCGTCACCGGGATAATAAAGCGCCTCGTGCATCCACTTATACCCGGGAAAGCTCTTTTCATTCGGATTCCATACCCAGATAAGGTTGTCACCGCCTACGGCACTAAATTTATCATGTAGATATTTGTAGAGTGCAACATATATCGAGGCATCCCTTGATGTGTGAAATGCACTGTAGTTACACCAGTCACTATTCATCTCGTTAAATGGGCGGATAAGCACTGTTACATCTTTATACTCTGAAAGCATCTGTGCATATGCATTTATGAAATAGTCATACTCACCATCCAATATTTCATAAATCATATTTTTGTCTGTGTTTCTTAAAAGCGGTGTCTGAAGCGTAAGCTCAATTGCCCTTTTTGTGCGGCGCGCATACTGAAGGTTTGTTTCAACACTGTTAAGATATGAATTTACCCTTCCTATATAATCGTTCCATTCAATTCCGAATCTGTCGGTAACTCCGGTATATACCAAAAATGCGCAGAACTTGTAGTCTATTGTTTCTTCTATATGCTCCATTCTGTTAAAACCACCGAGATCGTCTGTGGGAAACATACCCATCTTAAACTTTGTATCCTCACCAAAAAGCTCATTATAGGCTTTTTGTGTGGTTTCATTCATATGCGAAATGCCTGTTTTTCTGTAGCCTATATTATATGCACTTTCCTGTGGTAGTGTTGGTGTAAATGTTTCAAGCGAATCTACAATAAACATATATCCACCATATGTAAAGAAAGGTGCACTTGATGTAAAGAAAAGGGTGTAAACATCGTTTCCCTTGTAGGCATCAACAACAGCGTAGTAGTTTTGGTCGTTTTCTACCCTTGAAAGCTTTCTTCTTGACCACTGAAGTACATTCAAAACATACCCGTTTGACTCATAAGAAAGCTGTGATTCAAGCACATGGTCAGTTGTGTTATGTATAAATCTGTTTGAATAGTTTAGATACGAATTACGCTCGTCTGGTGTATTAAAGCTTTCTTTAAAAATGCGAAGCGTCATGTGTGAGTTTGAAAATTTTACCCCGATATCTGAAAGTGACATATCAATTTTCATATCTGAGGGTATTACGATGGAGTACCCGTCAACGTTACTTGTAAATTTCTGCCCGCTTCCGACAAGCGTGGCATAGCCCATTTTTGACATAGGAAGCATATCCTCTTCCTTTGCGGCAGGTGGTACAATTTCTTCGGGAATAATTGAGTTTGGCGCCCAAAGTGGTTTTGTAAGCTCCCTTTGTGCAAATGCGCCCAAAGAAAGCGAAAAAATTAGCATTAATGTTAGAAATAAAGTAATTATTCGTTTCATATACTACTTTCCTTTTCGATATTATATTTTTATTATAGCATAGCATATATGCAAAATCCAGCAAATAATAAAAAAATAATGGTATTGTAACAAAAGGAGCTGAAAAAACGATTTTCAGCTCCTTTTTCTTAAAATTTGTAGTTTTCTCCGTATACTCCTACGAATGCGCCACTCTTAACAAGGTCCTCACTCTCAGCGTGTGCCAAAAGCCACTTGTTAGTTGCAGTGATAAGCTTATCATCGGGCTTAAATTTAAGGTCTGTATTAGTGTCTTTAAGAAGACCAACTACCCAACCAAAGCCTTTTTCACTTGCCTGTATGGGGCAATAGTGAAGCGTTGTTGCATAAACCTCAAGAGCTTCACCCTTTAGTACCTTAAACGCTTCAACCTTGGATGAATCATAACGGTTTTCATCGTCAATATCACGAACATCACCAAGAAGTACAATTAAATCCTCCGTCGCGATATTGATTTCGGAGCATTTGTGCCACTCAAGTGCGGCGAATTCATTATTATAACCCCAGCAGTAGCCAAGCTGTGTTTCCAAACCACCAAAGTATTCGTTTTTAACCTTATCCATTATAGGAAGTGCCTCAAACTCCTTAACAGTTGGAACATATGCTGACCCACTTTCGGGATATTTAATTTTTTCTGTTTCCTTAATGATCGCTTCTGTATCAAGGTCAATCACTTGACCATATTTTTTAAACGAAGCATCTGTTACCCTTTTAATTTCCATGTTATACTCCTTACTTTGTTTCAATTACAAGCTTTGCGTCCTTAACATAAGCGTATTCACCGTTTTCAACAAGCTCAATTTCTTCACCGTAAACTGCCTTGATTGATGCAGGTGACATAAACTTATCTGTTCTACCGATTGCCGCAAAGCCATCCTTAATCGGTGCAAACACATAAAGTGCATATTCACCTCTGTTTTTAAAGCTTACATCAAGCTTTTCGTTATATCTCATAATTTTAAGTGTTTTAGTAAAGTGCTCATAAACTGCAAATTCTTCGCCTTCAAGTCCTTTTATATCCGAAGGTGAAATTGTTCCGTTAACTGCGCCATCGTTTTCGTCAAGGTTAAAGGTCGCCATAACTCCACTACCGTTACAGATATTTTGAAGTTTAAAGATTTTTCCGTTTTTCCTTGGGTCAACCGTCAAGCAGTCAAGAGACGGCACAGCAGGATTATCACACCTGAGAATTCTTCCATCCTCAAAGCAAAGTGGCTTAAGATACTTCTTATTACTTCTTTCAAGCTTATCGCTAACATAGATAGGGCCACCACTTATTGAGCGGATGATACTGTTTTTCATAGCGTTTGTGTCATCTGTCCACCACATATCCCAGTCACAGTAATAAAACTGCCCCTGAATAACGTCATTATATGCGCACTGCATAATGTGATTACCAAACCAAGCCTCGTTCTCTGGAAGGAAGTCCCCACTACAG
>CAZYYT010000042.1:0-12546 GCA_964651775.1 uncultured Oscillospiraceae bacterium
GCATAGAAAACCTTGACTCTATCGCGATTGGCCCAGATATGATTGATGTTCATACCTATAGGGAAAAGCTCAGTATTTCATCAACAAAAGCTATTTTTGATCTTTTATGCGAAATCCTTAGAAAAAAATATGATTAATATTTAGATATGCCTTTAAAAACGTTACAGTTTTAAGGTATCTATATAGGCCCTGAATAGCAAGGCGGATTGGAGAGACAAATGGAAAATAAAAACTTTAAACCGTATATACCGGCAGAGAAAATAACACCGGAGTTAACGGTGACATCACTTGTTATTGGTATGATTTTATCAATAATATTCGGAGCTGCAAATGCATATTTAGGGTTGAGAGTGGGGATGACAGTTTCTGCATCAATTCCGTCAGCAGTTATCGCAATGGGTGTTATTCGTGTTATTATGCGTAAAAACTCAATTCTTGAAAGTAATATGGTGCAGACAATCGGCTCAGCAGGTGAATCACTTGCGGCGGGTGCTATATTTACACTTCCTGCACTTTTCCTTTGGGCAGCAGAGGGTAAAACAGATAAGCCGGGATTAATGGAAATTACTATTATCGCTCTTTTAGGCGGATTTTTGGGTGTATTCTTTATGATTCCGCTTCGTAATGCACTTATTGTTAAGGAGCATGGAATTCTTCCTTATCCTGAGGGCACTGCTTGTGCAGAAGTTCTCCTCGCAGGGGAAGAGGGTGGCGCTAGTGCTTCAACAGTATTTGCAGGTATGGGCTTTGCTGCACTTTTTAAGTTTATTGTTGATGGGCTTAAGCTTGTTTCAGGTGAAATCTCTTTCAGAGTTAAGGGCTTCGCAGGGGAAATTGGAACACAGATATACCCCGCTGTACTGAGTGTTGGCTACATCTGTGGTGCAAGAATTTCTTCATATATGTTTGCAGGCGGTATCCTCAGCTGGCTCGTTCTTATTCCGCTTATTGTGCTTTTTGGTAAGGATATAGTTCTTTATCCGGGAACTTCATCAATTGGTGATATGTTTGCCGAAGGAGGAGCAGGTGCAATCTGGAGCACTTATATCAGATA
Source organism: uncultured Oscillospiraceae bacterium (assembly GCA_964651775.1). Taxonomy (GTDB): domain Bacteria; phylum Bacillota; class Clostridia; order UMGS1883; family UMGS1883; genus UMGS1883. Next base: position 1,055 of record CAZYYT010000042.1, read on the forward strand.
CATCGGTGCAGGTGCTTTGGCGGCAGGTGGTATCATCAGCCTTATTAAGTCACTTCCCCTGATTGTTAAAACATTTAGTAGCACTATTAAGAGTGTTGCAGGGGCAAAGGGAGGATCTACAGAACGTACAAGCATAGATATAAGCATTAAAACAGTTCTTATATATATTGCAGTTTTAACACTTCTAGTATGGCTTGTTCCTGCTATCCCGGTTACATTGATAGGCGCAATTATTGTTGTAGTATTTGGATTTTTCTTTGCCACTGTTTCATCAAGAATGGTTGGACTTGTAGGTAGCAGTAACAACCCTGTATCAGGTATGGCAATTGCCACACTTCTTGTTGCAACACTTGTTCTTAAACTTACCGGTATGACAGGTATTGAGGGTATGTGCAGTGCCATTGCAATTGGCTCTATTATTTGTATTGTATCTGCAATTGCAGGCGATACATCACAAGACCTAAAAACAGGTTATATCTTGGGTGCCACACCCAAAAAGCAGCAGATAGGTGAAATATTTGGTGTTGTTGCAGCGGCAATTGCAATCGGTGGCACACTATATCTTCTTGACAGCGCTTGGGGCTTTGGTACTGATCAGCTTGCGGCACCTCAGGCAACACTTATGAAGCTTATCATAGAAGGAGTTATGGAAGGAAATCTTCCGTGGGCACTTGTGTTTATCGGCGTATTTATTGCAATTTTTGTTGAAACTGTGGGCATCCCTGTGCTTCCGTTTGCAATTGGCGTATACCTCCCTGTTCAGCTTAATGCGTGCATTATGGTTGGTGGGCTTATTCGTCTTGCATTTGATAAGCTTAGACGTGACAAACAAGAAAAAGAAAAAATCGTTAATGATGGTGTGCTTTTCTGCTCCGGTATGATTGCCGGTGAAGGCTTGGTTGGTATACTTCTTGCTGTGTTGGCGATATTTGGCCTAGATAAGGTTGTTGACTTATCTACTAAACTTGCATTTTCACCGACATTCTTTAATATCGGTGGTTTAGTACTTTTTGGAATTATTATTCTTACTGTGCTTAAATTCTCTGTATGGAAGAAGAGAAGATAATGAAAAAATCACAAAAACAAGAAAATTATCTTGAGCGTAAGCCCATAAAAAACCAAAAGATTACATGGACAGAAAAAGGTGGAATTGTAACCCTTGAGATCAAAAATGAAGGGCTTATGAATAAGTTAGCACAAAAGATTTTTAAAAAGCCCGAGATAAGCTATGTACATCTTGATGAAATGGGAAGCTTTGTGTGGCAACTAATAGATGGAAAAAAAACAATTCTTGAATTTAGTGATTTTGTTAAAGAAAAGTTTGGTGAAAAGGCACAGCCGCTTTATGAAAGACTTGCAAAATATTTTCAAATTCTTGAAAGCTATAGTTTCATAGCTTGGAACTGATAAAACAGGCATAAATAAAAAATGATGTCCTTTATTTTTGGGAAAAATTCCATATTTGTGCGACTTAATTCCATGCTTTTAAGTTGATTTTAAAAAAATGTTATGCTACAATGAACTTAACGTTTTTATTAAAGGAGAGATACTATGAAACCGAAGCTTTCTGACCTCACCCTGCGTGAACGTATTGGACAAACTGCCTGCGCAAGACCTGCTTGGGCAACAGGAAAGAGTATGCAGTGGTTTAAGGAAAATCCGTACGGCTCTACTCAGTGTCATGGCAGTTTTAATCTTGGCATGGAAACCATTATTGATACCACTGGTAAAATCCGCCCCGGGGCAGACCAAAGCAAGGCTTTTGCCCAGTGGACAAAGGAGATGGACAGTAATCTTAAGGTTCCGCTTCTTTATGCAGTAGATGCTGAAAAGGGAAGTGGTTATACAGGGTGTAGTGAAACAACCTGTGCTACGGGTATTGGTGCAACACACGATGTAAAGTGTGCTGAAAAGATTGGTGAATGTATTGCTAAAGAGCTTCAGGATTGTGGTATAAACTGGATTTTCGGACCTGTTTATGATAATCCAAGTCCATTCCTTGCAGTTGAGCTTACGAGAAACTTTTCTGATGACCCTGATTTGATTACAAAGATGGGCAATGCACAGTCAAGGGGTATTCAAAAGGCAGGCTCCGTTGCAACTGCAAAGCATTTCCCCGGAACTGATAAGGAAGAATACCGTGATGCTCACTTCTGTGCAAGTGTTATCAATCAGGACTATGACGAGTGGTGGGAAAAACAAGGCCGTATTTTCCAAAAAGCGATTGATGATGGAGTTTATTCAATAATGATTGGTCATACAGCTTTCCCCGCAGTTGACGATACAGAGGTTACAGGCGGATATATCCCCGCAACGCTTTCTTATAAGATTATCATGGAGCTTCTTAAGGGAAAAATGGGCTTTAAGGGTGTTGTTGTTACTGACGGTATTGGTATGAAAAATCTTACTGCAATTGCACCTATGCAGGAGCTTTATATAATGCTTTTAGAAGCAGGTAATGATATAGTTTTGGTTTCAAGCTTCTATGATGATTATATTGATGTCGTTGAAAAAGCAGTTCATGAAGGAAGACTTTCGGAGGAGCGTATTAACGATGCCTGCCAAAGAGTTCTTGACCTTAAGGAAAAACTTGGAATGTTTGACGAAGGCTACATAAACCCGGGAAGTGGACTTACAGATGATATTTTGAGTGAAACCGAAAAGGTTAACTTTGAGATTGCACAAAAGAGTATCACAGTAGTTCGTGATGATAACAAAATCATTCCACTTAATTCTAAAAAAACTAAAAAGGTAAAAATTGTATTTTCAGGTCATTCCGATTCGGTTTTTGAAAAGATGGATATACTCAAAGATGAGTTTGAAAAGCGTGGTGCACAGGTATCTATTCAAAGAAGGGTAGACAGCGCCGAGGATATGGTTAAGATTGCAAATGAGTACGACTTTATTCTATACGTTGCTCACATTGCAGGGCATGCCCCATTTGGCGCAGGTGCTTTGGTTCAAGAGGAGGCGCAGGGCATGATGTTTGTTATGACTGCGGGCAAGGAAAAATCTATGGCTGTTTCAGTTTCCTCACCATATATTTACTACGATTACTTCACAAACGCACCTTCGTACATAAATGCATATTGGAATAACCGCGAAACACTTGAAACACTTGTTTCCGGTCTATATGGTGAAGTTAAATTTGATGGTAAATCACCAGTTGACCTTATTCCCATAAGACATAGATAAAGACCAAATAAAACAGACGTAAAAGTAAGTCGCTTTTACGTCTGTTTTTTATTAGGTTATCTTGATTTTTGCGGAATTTGTAGTATAATAGAGAATAGTACAAATTATAATGGGGATATATTGTAATGAGTAATTCTATGGTTATGGACTTAACGAAAGGAAGCATAGCGAAGCTTCTTTTAAAGTTTGCCTTTCCTCTATTTCTTTCAAATACATTTACAATGGCAGGTTGCACAATTGTTGGACAAAACCTTGGTGCTAAAAAATATAAGCGTGTGCCTGAAATTTTAAAAACAGTTACAATATGTTCAATGATTGTTTGTGGTCTATTTACCCTGGTTATATTGATATACCCAAACCGGGTATTTTCTGCATTTATATATGATAAAAAGTCCTTAAAATCGCATCAATCATTATTATGCCTATAATTCTTAATTATTTTGGTGTGGCTACAAGAAGTATAAGCTTTTCACTTATAAATGGATCGGGCAATACAAAGCAAAACCTTGCAGTTGCAATTATTGATGGTGTTATCAGCAGAGTAGGTATAGCAACCCTTTTAGGCTTTGGTTTTAATATGGCACGCCTTGGCTTTTGGTATGGTGATGCTATCGCAGGGTGCGTTCCAATTATAATCGGTCTTTGCTTTTTACTTTCAGGAAGATGAAAAAAGGAGAAACAAAAATGGAAAAAAAAATATATAAATCAACACTTGTTACAGTTTTGCTTGCAATCTTTTGTAATGTCCTTTGGGGCAGTGCATATCCCGGAATCAAGCTTGGATATAAGGCGTTTGACATTGAAACAGTACCCCAAATCCTGCTTTTTGCAGGGCTTCGTTTTACACTTGCGGCAATAATACTTATTGGCATTACAAGTGTAAAAGCAAAAAAAATGCAAATACCCAAAAAAGAAAATATGCCTATTATGATTGTTTTGGCACTTGTGTACACTACACTTCAGTATTTGTTTTTCTATCTTGGTCTTTCAAATACAAGTGGTACAAACGGGTCTATCGTTAATTCAACATCTACCTTTATGGCAGTAATACTTGCACATTTTGTCTATAAAAACGAAAAGATGACCATAAGAAAAGTGATTGGTACAATAATCGGTTTTATTGGTGTTTTAGCAGTAACTATTAGTGATGGCTCAAAAAGTGTAAACCTTTTTGGTGAAGGGTTTATCGCAATTGGGGCTTTGGCCTTTGTAGTAGGCTCAATGATAAGTAAGCGTGTAACTAAAGTGGAAAACCCTGCTATAGTAAGTATGTACAATATGTTTTTTGGTGGTGTTGTTCTTATTATTATCGGCCTTTTAGGTGGAGGTACGTTTACAAGTGTAACATTGGGTGGTATTTTAGGTCTTTTATATTTAAGCTGCCTTTCAATAGGTTCATATACGATTTGGACAATTCTTCTTATATACAACCCTGTAAGTAAAATAAGTATTTATAATTTTATTATTCCCATAACTGCAACCATCCTATCGGGGATATTCTTAAATGAGGATATCTTCCAGATTCAGTTTTTGATATCACTTGTTTTGGTTTGTGCAGGTATTGTGATAGTTAATAAGCAAAACAGTTAAAACCCCGTTCCGATACAATGGTAGAGGGTATGAATACTCCAATAATAAAGGAACAAATTCTTACAATTTATAAAAAAATAAGGTGACAAAACAAATTTTATGTGTTAAAATTAGAAATGTTGAGGATTTAACATACTTTACTTATTCTTAGAAGGAGACTAAAAGATGACAATAGTACAATACATCTCTCAGTTGGCAGGTAACCCGCTCGCAATTTTAACTGCAGTGCTTACGCTTGGGGTTATTCTCGTTAACGGATGGACAGATGCCCCAAATGCTATTGCAACCTGTGTTTCAACACGTTCAATGAAGCCGCGCAGTGCTATTCTTATGGCTGCAGTATTTAACTTTTTGGGCGTATTTGTTATGACAATGATAAATAATGAGGTTGCCATTACTATTTCAAACATGGTTGACTTTGGTAATAATGGTCATGAAGCCACGATCGCCCTTTCGGCTGCACTTTTTGCTATCGTTGTTTGGGCAACAGCTGCTTGGAAATTTGGTATTCCTACAAGTGAAAGCCATGCACTTATTGCAGGACTTTCAGGTGCGGCAATTGCCATGCATGGAAGCGTTGATGGTATCAATCCTGCAGAGTGGATAAAGGTAATCTACGGATTAGGATTGTCCACACTACTTGGTTTTGTAGCTGGTTTTATTACAATTCGGGGTGTGGGAAAAATTTTTGGTGACAGCGATAGGTTGAAGGCTAACAAGGGCTTCAGAGTTGCACAAAACTGTGGTGGTGCATTTATGGCATTTATGCATGGTGCACAGGACGGGCAGAAGTTTATGGGTGTATTTTTGCTTGGCTCCGCACTTAGTGCAGGGCAGATTAGCAGGGGTGAATTCGTTATTCCCATTTGGCTTATGGTTGTATGCTCCATTGTTATGGCGCTTGGTACATCGATGGGTGGTATGAAAATAATTAAGTCCGTTGGTATGGATATGGTTAAGCTAAAGACACACCAGGGTTTTGCGGCTGACTTGGCCGCAGGATTATGCCTTCTTTTGGCATCAGTTACAGGTATCCCCGTAAGTACAACACATACAAAAACATCATCTATTATGGGTGTTGGTTTTTCAAAGAGGGCTTCTGCTGTTAACTGGAAAATCGTTGGTGAAATGGTTATGACATGGGTTTTAACTTTCCCAGGTTGCGGACTTCTATCATATATTATGGTTAAGCTATTCTTATTAGTATTTTAAGACACAAGAATAATAAACAGGCATTGTGGGTTTAACTCCCTTTGTCTTAAATAAAAGGAGAATATTATTTATGGCTAAAAAGAAATTTGATTACTTTAATTACTTTAAGGATGTATCGGACATTATTTGTGAAGCGGCAGATTATCTCTATGCTACATTTAGCAATTTTGACCCCGGCAAACTTCGCGAGGAGCTTGATCTAATGCATGAGATTGAGCATAAGGCAGACTGTGCAAAGCATCAAATGATGAAACTTCTTGCACACGAATTCATTACACCTATTGAAAGAGAAGATATTGTTGCGCTAGCACAGTGCCTTGATACTGTAGTAGATAGTATGGAAGATGTTCTTCTTCGTATCTATATGTTTAATGTTACAGTACTTCGTGAAGACGCTGTTGGTTGTGCTAAAATCATCACAAAGTGCGCTAAAGAGCTTGATAAGGTTATTGCAGAATTTAAGAACTTTAAAAATTCTAATTCTATAAGAGAAGCTATCGTAGTTGTAAACAATTACGAGAGTGAGGGTGACAGAATTCTCGTCGAGGGTGTGCACGCAATTGCTGCATCTTCAGCTTCTGATAGGGAGCTTTTTGCTTGGACAGATATCTATGAGCAACTTGAGCTTTGCCTTGATGCTTGTGAAGATGTTACGGACATCATCGAAAGTGTTATAATGAAAAACACATAATAAAAATTATAACAAAAAAGACATTTGCTATGCAAATGTCTTTTTTGCTTTAAAATGTAATTAATTTTCCTGTTCTTGCAGATTCGTAAATAGCATCAATAATTTTCATAATCTCAATACCATCTTCCGCAGTTGCTATACATTCACAACGACCATTTATGCAATCTACAAAGTGCTTCATTTCAGCAGTGAAGAGGAATGCATCTCCCTTTAGATTCTCTGTCTTGGGGGTTACATCCACCATATAGTCATTCATTTCGGTGTAAAGCTTAAGGTTGCCCAAATTATCAAGCAATGCACCGCCCTTTGTGCCATAGAAGTCGTTTTGTGTTTTTGCCTCTCCGTGCATATCATAGCTTGTTTCAAGCTGAGTAACCTTCCCATTTTCGTAACGAATGATTGCAAGTGCGTGCTTTTCAACATCGCAGGGGTCGTTTGGTGTAGCATCCTGGGGGTGCCAGCCTTCAGTTTTAAGATTGTCACGCTTACCAAACTTATCAAAGGTGACTGCATAAACAGATACGGGTTTAGGATTTCCCATAAGATATCTGTTAAGATCAATTACATGAACACCAAGGTCAATAACTGGACCACCGCCTGAGCGTGATTTATCAGCAAACCAACCAAGTGGGTTACCGCATCTTCTCGTATAGCAAGCCTTTGTAAGATAAATATCACCTAAAGTACCTACTTCGATAAAATCCTTAAGAATCTTACTTGTATTACGAAAACGACTTACAAATCCAATCAGAAGTACGCGATTATTTCTGTCCGCAACTTCCTTCATTTTAATAGCTTCTTCAGTATTAAAGGCCATAGGCTTTTCACAAAGCACATGAAGACCTGCTTCCAGTGCTTCAATTGAACATTCGGCGTGGTTGCAGTTCCAAACACAAACATCTGCCCCATCAGCCTCAACATTTTTTAGCATTTCGTCAACCGATGCAAAACGCTTAAGAATACCATATTGGTCTGCAACCTTGTTTGCCTTGTCAAAATTTATATCGCATATTCCGACAATCTCAACCTCATCTATTGTTTTGTATGAATCAAGGTGAGTTTTTGCAATGTTTCCTGCACCTATAATCGCAATTCTTGTTTTTTTCATAGCTATCACCTTATTTATTTAAATCTTTAAGAAATTCAACAGCATCTGTTATATCCTTTAAGGGGTTATCTCCACACTCACGCTCAATCGTGAGGAATCCCTCGTAACCGATATCACTGAGTGCCTTAAGATACTCGGGGAAGTTAACCAGACCTTTTCCGAGAGGAACCTCAAGTCGAGTTACGCCCTTTTCATCTTTATCACCATATGTACTCTTATTTATGCCATCCTTAGCGTGCGTGTGAACAATGTAATCCTTTAGTGTGTAAACTGCCTTAATAGGATCATCGTCAGATGTCATAATAAGATTTGCAGGGTCAAGATTTACTGCAACACCCGTAGAACCGAGTGTGTCGAGAAATGTTTTTAGTCTGTCAGCCGGCTCAGGACCTGTCTCAATTGCGAAATGTGAACCGATGCTGTCTGCATAGCGACTTAATTCAAAGCAAGCTTCTTGCATTATCTTATATTGCTCTTCCTCGGGGTTTGCGGGTACAACACCAATATGTGTAGTTACGATGTCGCACTCAAGGTCCTTGGCAAGGTCAAGAATTCGTTTTGATTTTTCGACTCTTTCAGCATTAAGCTCCTTATGGATAAATCCGCCACCACCAAGGTCACCGCATAGGGCAGAAAATACAAGTCCATTAGATTTTGTGAAATCAAGAAGCTCATGTCTTTTTTCTGTTGTAAGCATTTCAGGGGTATTATCGCCATGTACTGAGTACATTTGAAATCCGTCTGCCCCAAGCTTTGCGGCAGTTTTTATTGCTTCGTTTCTGTCTATGCGAAATGATTCAAGCATTACACCAATTTTAAACATAATATCATCTCCTTTAAAACATCACCCAAAGAAGCGTGCTTCTTTGGGTGTCTTAATGATTAATTATTTAATAATAACTTCCTTGCCTGTTTCTGCAGATTCATAAATAGCATCAAGAATCTTCATAACTGCAATTCCATCATCTGCAGGACATCTACATTCGCAGCGACCATTAATGCAATCTACAAAGTGCTGAAGTTCAGCTGTGAAAGCAGGTGCAAAGCCGTCTTTGGGTGCGCCCTTTAGATCCTTAATATCTGGAGTAACGTCTACCATATAGTTGTTCATCTCGGTATAAATCTTTAAGCCTGTCTTTTCACCTCTTACAGCGCCGCCCTTTGTACCATAGATATCATTCTGTGTGCAGCCCTCACCGTGCATGTCATAGCTTGCTTCAAGCTGCATAACAGATCCGTTGTCAAAGCGAATAATTGCGAGTGCGTGATCTTCGCAATCGCACGGATCATCAGGATTGATATCTTCAGGATGCCAGAAAACATCTGTCTTAAGATTGTCACGTTTATCAAACTTCTTGAATGATACTGCGTAAACAGAAGTGGGGTTGGGGTTACCCATAATATAACGATTATAGTCAATTACGTGAACGCCAAGGTCAATAATCGGACCACCGCCCGAGCGTGACTTATCGGAGAACCAACCACCGGGATTTCCGTGACGACGTGTGTAATGTGCCTTTGTAAGATAAATATCACCAAAGGCACCCTGATCTGTGAAATCCTTAATAACAAGGCTTTCACCACCAAAGCGCATTACGAATGCAATCATCATAATTTTATTGTTCTTTTCTGCAGCTTCCTTCATTTTTATTGCCTGTTCAGCATTATATGCCATTGGCTTTTCACTGATAGCGTGAAGTCCTGCATTAAGCGCCTTAATAGCACATTCAGCGTGGTTGCAGTTCCAAACGCAAACGTCAGCTGCATCTGCCTCAACATTTTTAAGCATTTCATCAACAGATGTAAAACGCTTAAGAATGCCATATTTGTCTGCAACTTTATTTAATTTTTCTTCATTAATATCGCAAATAGCAACTATTTCTGCTTCGGGAACATCCTTGTAAGCCTCAATATGTGTTTTTGCGATGCTTCCTGCACCGATAAGTGCAATTCTTGTCTTTTTCATAATATTACTCCTTATTTTTATATTAAATTTTTTAAAAAATTAACTGCATCTGTAATGTCACCAAGTGGATTTTCACCACATTCACGCTCAATTGTTAAGAAGCCTTCATAACCGATTTCCTTAAGTGCATTAAGGTAAGTGGGGAAATTAACCTGACCCTTGCCAAGCGCAACCTCACGGAAGCATGGTGAACTTTCCTCCATAACCTTTCTTTCTTTAAGTCCATAAATCTCTTCGGGAACGCATTGTGATATAAATTCTCCATCTTTAGCGTGCGTGTGAACAATATAATCCTTAAGTGTATGTACTGCGTAAACAGGGTCAACATCAAGTACCATTTTAAGGTTTGCAGGGTCAAGATTAACCGCAACGCCCTTTGAATTAAGTGAATCCAAAAAGCCCTTAAGTACATCAGGAGATTCGGGGCCTGTTTCAATAGCAAAGTGTGAGCCGATGTTATCTGCATAGCGGCTTAATTCAAAACAAGCTTCCTGCATAATTTTATATCTGTCATGATTAGGGTCACTTGGTACAACACCGATGTGTGTTGTTACAATGTCACATTCAAGGTCTTTAGCAAGGTCGAGAATACGCTTTGATTTTTCAACCTTTTCGGCATTTTGTTCCTTGTAAGAAAATCCGCCACCACCAAGGTCACCACAAAGGGCAGAGAAAACAAGCCCGTTTGATTTGGTGAAATCAAGAAGCTCGCGTCTTTTGTCAGGTGTAAGGTTTTCAGGTGTGTTATCACCATTTACAGAGTACATCTGAAAACCATCTGCTCCAAGTTTTGAGGCTATCTTGATAGCATCGTTTCTGTCAATGCGAAAAGATTCAAGCATTACACCGATTTTAAACATAAATATACATCTCCTTATTGACTTTTTCAACATTATATAATAGAATTATGACATTATCAAGCATTATTTGTGCCAATTTATAACACTATTATGCTTTTATAGGAGGTTAACATGTATTACGAAAAGCACGTGCATGAGAATAAAAAAATGCCATTTTATTTTCACAAGGACAGGATATTTGCAAGTATTTTTACAGCACATTGGCATGAAAGTGCAGAGCTTTGGCTTATTACAAAGGGTAAGGCAACTGTCCTTATAAATGGAAGAGATTATGACGTTAAGGAGGGGGATCTTGTTGTAGTAAATTCCGGACATTTACACAGCGTAAAGACAGAATCTGTAAATGACACGGTTGAGTATTTTTGTCTTATAATAGGTACAGAATTTTTTGCCGATAATGATATCCCTATAGATACAATTTTGTATGAGCCATATATAACAAATGTGCATATGAAAAGCTGCTTTGAAAAGCTTAATATGCTTTACACAAAAAAGCCGCAATACTACATTGCTAAAATAAGGGAAACAGTGCTTGATATTGTTATATATTTATCGGACAACCACAAAATCTGCGAGGGGGCAGTAAACGTTATTCCGGATAGTGTAAAAAATGCCATCAAATTTATAAAGCAAAATTACAGTAAGGATATCTCTATTGAAGAAATTTCAAATTATGTAGGCTATTCAAGGGCATATATGTCGCGTGAGTTTAAAAAGTATATGGGAATAACAATTGTTTCATATCTTAACTACATGAGGTGTGTATTTGCGAAGGAAATACTTATGGAGGGAAATTTAAATATTAAGGATATAGCCGAAAAATGTGGTTTTGATAATCAATCCTACTTTTCAAAAACCTATGCTAAAATT
>CAZYYT010000042.1:12556-13578 GCA_964651775.1 uncultured Oscillospiraceae bacterium
ATTATGGGAGTGCTACCGTCAAAAGATGTCAAGCCAAAAAAATGAGATGATTTCTAAAATGAATTTCAATATTTGTTATAGCACTTGACTTTTTTTATTGTTAGTGATATATTTTTATCATATTGACATATCCTATTGCATGGCTTGGGGGCACGTTATGAATTTTTTAATTGTGAAAACGCTATGGCGCGAAAAAAAAGGCTTTGAATTGGATAGGAAAACAATTGGTGATATGTATATTTTTATTAAATATCATACGCCTGTTACAGCTATCCTCCACGGGGAAAAGGTAAATATAAAGCAAGGTGGATGTGTTTTTTTTGCACCTAATAAACCGCAACATTTTTATTCAAAGGAAACATCTCTTATCCACGATTGGTTTCACGCAGAAACTGAGTGGTGCAGGAGATTACTTGACAAATACTCTCTTGAAACTGAGGTGGTATATTACCCCCAAAACACTACGGAAATAACAGATATGATTAAGTCGATTGAGCTTGAGTATATAAAGAAAGAGCCTTATTATGAAGAGGTTTCATCTGCACTTGCACAAAAGCTTTTCGCATCACTTTCGCGAAGCAAAAATACAGACGGACAATATACCTATTCAAATAAGGAGAAAGAGTGCTTTGAAAATGCACGTGAAGAAATTCATCTTCGATTTAAGGAGAATTGGAATGTTTCTAAAATGGCACAGCTAGTGTCACTTAGTGAGTCGCGTTTTTTTTACATATATAAAAAAATCTTCGGCATCTCACCTATTAAGGACCTTTTAAATACAAAAATTGCACGTGCACAAATGCTTCTTATTTCAACTGATTTATCCGTTGAGGAGATTTCAACGCTTTCGGGATTTAATAATCACTTCCACTTTATTCGCACCTTTAAAAAATTTGCAGAGATTACCCCGGGTAGATTCCGCGAAAAAAATAAGTAAAAGGCGTTATATAACAATATAACGCCTTTTACTTCAGACCACGGACAAACCCGCCTTTTTGAGGCGGGTTTTCGTCATATTTATC
>CAZYYT010000043.1:0-13373 GCA_964651775.1 uncultured Oscillospiraceae bacterium
CAACCTCATCATAATCGCTTGGAAGGAAATGAGTCGTGTTATCAAGAACAAGCGAAACCTCCGCATAGCCGAGGGGCTTACGCTTTTGTGTGCCTGCAAAGATAATATCTTCCATCTTGCCGCCACGAAGTGTTTTTGCACTTTGCTCACCCATAACCCAACGGATTGCATCTGAAATATTGCTCTTTCCGCTTCCGTTAGGGCCAACAATTGCAGTAATTCCCTGATGCACTTCGATAACTGTTTTATCGGCAAAGGACTTAAATCCCTGAAGCTCTATTCTTTTAAGGTACATAAAATCACCCTACTTCTCCATCATATTTTCTTATTTTACCATATTTACAACCACTTTTCAAGGTTTTGTTTTACAAAAAGAGGGTTTGTTTTACAACAAACCCTTCATATTAGTTTTCTTCTCGTCTAAACCTTTCCACAAACTCTTGCTTTGTTTCTTCACTAAACTTATTAAAGTAGTTACTGTACCCACCTATGCGCACAATTAAATCATTATGAAGCTGTGGATCATCAATAGCATCTTGTAATATTTCCGAAGAAAGAGCATTAACCTGAAGCTGTAATCCCCCATTTTGGAAATATGTTTTAATTGCTGCCTTGATGGCGTCTTTATTATTTTTAATAAGCTTAGGGTCAAATTTAATATCAATTGGTTGACCACCATAAAATTTGTATTGTGGTAGTTTTGCGGCAGATAAAATCAGGGCTGTCGGCACATTTGTTCTTACCTCATTACAAGGACCTGCATTTTTGGCAAATGGTCCACCCGAAAGTCTTCCATCATAGCTTGCGCCCCAAGTCTTTCCATACATTACATTGCCATCAAGCGTGTGTAATGATGGCAAAAAGTAGAAGTTTTTATTATCGTAGCTTTTTATTATGTCAGCCATAATATTTGATACTCTTACCGCGTATTCGTCTGCTATTGAGTCTGTTCCGTACTTAGGACAATTTAAAATATCTCTTTGGATATTCTCATATCCAACAAAATTATTTTTTACAGCGGCATTAACTTGTTTAATACTATATTTTTTATTTTTAAATACAAGGTTATCAATTGCACAAATTCCGTCCGACGCATTTACCATACCAAAGCATTCAACTGTAATATTGTGATATTTTGCTCCATACACCCTATCTTTATGCTGTGAAATACAATCATCTGTTATAATTGACAAAAACACATCAGGGTCATATTCTGCAGTTTTACTGGCTTTAATATAATATGCCGAAATACACCTATCAAGCAAATTTTTAACGTTATTTGAAAAAATAGTATAAACATCGTTTATATCTGTTATTTTGTCTTCGCTATTTAGTGCCTGCTCAAGTGCAGCACATGTATTAAATACACATCCCCACATACTGTTAAATTCTTTACCGGGGATTGATATTCCCATACAACTACTGTTGGCAAATTTTAAGATTTCTTCGGACGTTATCCCCTTTTCAGTGAGTGCCTTTTTGCAGTTTTCATCACTGTAGAATGTGGGCTGACCCATAGAGAAAAGCCTTTCATCAATTAGATAATCAAAAACCTCATCAGGTGTGCTTTTAGAAATCCTTGCAGACATTATTGGTCCCGGTAAATTGAAGCTTTTGTAGCATTCGATCAAAAGCCTTGAAAATTCATTATATGTATCACTTAGGTTAACCGCACAAGCCCCGTCTGCATAGCCGTTTAATAGCTTAAAAAAGTTATGAAGCATATTTTTTATTTCGTCTTTCGATGTGCACTTTTTTCCTTCTTTTAAATAATACGGATACATATATTTATCAAAATTACCCAGGGATATGCTGTACCACGCATTTTCTGCAAGCGGAATTAAAAAATGAATAATCCATATGGATTGCAGTGCCTCTAAAAAGCTTTCTGCGGGATAGTATGGTACCTTTGAAACCGCATCTCTTATTTTAATAAGCCTTTCCTTTTCATCGCCTACGGCATTTGTAAGCCTTTGCTCTGTGAACTGTGAAAGTCTTTCACCAAACCTTTTGATGTTTTTTATGGTTTGTAGCATATTAAGAAGATACTCATCATCAGGAGCTTTACTCAATTCTTCTTCGATTGACTTTTCATATGAAACCAAACCCTTGTTTATGATATTTTCGTAGTTAGCACAGGTATGTGATTTGTCAATAGTAACACCACTGTTAATAGTTTGCGGAAAGTCTATAATTTCTTTTTCCTTACTATCGAAGGTGTATTTAGTTATAGATTTAAAATTATCTGTATTTATTTTTTCTGTAAAACCAAACCATCCGAAAATATAATCGTTTTCAAGAATATGTAGTGGAATTTCTTCAAGCTTAAATCTTAATGTTTCCACATCTCTTTTTATAGGTGTGAGAGATTGCAAATAATCATAGTGTTTATTTACGATAAATTCATCAAAATCATATTCACTATAAAACATTTTTTACCCCCTTTATTTTACTTTTCTATACCATAAAAGCGTTTCTATTGGGCTTTTTACAAGGGATGTTCCTTTGTTATATGTATTTCCTGTAGCATCACGCCAAGTGCCCTCGGGGAAAATTACCGTTCTCTCGGTAGTATTTTGTGTAACGACCGGCGCTACTAAAATATCTTCACCCAGCATAAATTGGTCTGTTATTTTTTCATATACGCAGTTTGGATATTCGTATTCCATATGGCGAACAATCGGTTCACCTGATTTTTCACTTTCCTTTACAAGGGCGCAAATCTCGTCTGCCATATCTCTGTGAAGCTTGCCTGCAGCTATAACAATATCAAGTGCTTCTTTTGAAAGAACACGCCAAGGCAAAAGCGAGTATTGCATCATAGGTAAAAGTGCAGAACACTGCGCACTTCTGATAAAAAGCTCCTCATCAATGGAATTGTTATTATTAAAGGACAACCACTCTCCACCATAAATCATATCGGGGCAAACAAAGGGATGTCCGATAAGTCCCTGCATAATGGTGTTTGGAAGTAGCATATTTATGCCATATTCATTCCATGTGGGAAGCTTATCACGAAGCCTTTGTATGGTGGCCTTTCCACCGCCCTTGAAGGTATCCTTATATTCGTGAAATTCGTATCTTTCACCAAACTCATTCCACGAAATATTAAGCTCTGCAGGGGTTTTGGTAGATGCAAATTTTCCGTTTACCACATTATCAGGACGGTAAGATTCTACATCACCACCGTCAAATTTAAAGCCATCAACACCATACTCGTCCATAAGATGATGAAGCTGTTTGTCAAGAAAATTTTTGTCTGCCTCGTGCGAGAGGTCAAGTATTGCACTGTAGCCATTCCACCATTTTACAATGGCAACATCACCTGTTTCGGTGCGCATAAAAACATCCTCACCATCGAGAATTTTTTTAATGAAAAACTCCCCGTCCGCACAAACATATGGCACAACCCAAAGCATAACCTTAAAGCCAAGCTTGTGAAGATAATCTACCATTTCCTTAGGATTAGGAAACTTAAGTCTGTCAAAATCCCAATTTCCGTATCTTCCATGCCAACCCTCATCAATAATGAGTATTCCCGGCTCAAACCCGTTTTCTATAATTTCATCAGCATATTTTATCACATTTTCCTGTGTAGGATTATAAGTGAATTCAATCAAAGTGTTATACTGTGCGGTTTTAAAAAACACCTCGGGAAGTGTTTTCTCGCTAAATGGGAAATGCGCCTTCATGGCGGATAAGTACGCTTCCTTAAGCGTACTTCCGCCGTTGTATAATTCTACACCTTCACCTTCAAATACAAAGCTTTTATCCTTTATTTCAACCTTAAAGGGATTTTCACTCCAAATACATCTGCCCTTGTTTGACAGGTAAAGTGGCATTGTCTAGTTAGGTGCAACTTCTCTAAATTCATTTTTATATTCGCTGTTTTTATCAAGGGGCATCAAAAGTCCATCATCAGAAGAGCCGCCCCACCAATATTCGTTATCTAAAATGTTAAAAGTGTAATTCATATTAATGTCCTTATAGCTTTACTATTGCAGTTTTATCCTCTTTGTATTCTATTCTGTCACCTGACGAATTAAGTGAATCTATATAGTTTAAATAGTCCTTTATAGATGCAAAATTAGGCTTGAACTCTGCAATTACCTTTTTTGCTTTTTCTGCGTTGTTTGATAAAAGAAGGTAGAGCATACCAATCTGAATTTTTGCAGACTCAACACAAGCCTGCACTGGGTTTTCGATATAATAATCACTTCCGTGACTTGTACCCACTGCCCCCCTTGAATATGGATGAACAGTTGGCATAACCTGAGATAAGTCCCCCATATCGGTGCTGCCTGATGAGTATCCGTCCCAATGAATGGTGCACTCACCCGGTGCTACAATTTCTGCCGCTTCCTTGAAAATATTCATCATATTTTCATCGTTTTCAAGCGGTGCATATCCGGGGGCATCCGTAATATCAATATTTGTATCAATAGAAAGTGCACCACCACAAAGTGCCTGGTTTATTTTACGATTTGCGTCAATTATTGCCTCGTAATTTTTACCCCTTACATAGCTTTCTATTTTTGCCTTAGAAGGGATTGCATTTACCATTGCACCACCTGATGTTATTATCGGATGAAATCTAATTATATCTGCTTCTTTAAATGTTTCACGAAGGGCATTTGCGGCATTAAGTCCACAGGTTGCGGCATAAAGCGCATTTTTCCCGTCCCAAGGCGAGCCTCCTGCATGTGCTGCAGTTCCCTTATAGGTAATTTGCTTTGCGATGATACCCACAGCTCCCTTAACTGATGCAATTTTCTCAGAGGTGTGAATCATAAATGAAATATCTGAAGTATCAAAAAATCCACGGTGCATAAATTCTGCCTTGCCACCGAAGTATTTGATTTTGCCTTCTTCCATAAGCTTGCTTCTATACCCTATCTCCAAAAGCTCCTCAGCCGGAACTGCGCAAAGCTTGATCTTTCCGCAAAGGTTATCTAGTGCGCCTTCTTCTTTAAGTGCGGCGGCAACACCCACAAGCGCACCGCACTGCGCACAATGTCCGCAGGCGTGTACTGCACCAGTTTCTTTATCTGCTTCGGGATGTTCTGGACAGATTACAGAGTCAAGCTCGCCCAAAATCAGTATTTCTGGGCCTTCCCTTCCTGTATCAAGGGCAGTGTAAAATCCTGTTATTCCCTCTGCACAGGTAAGCTCATAGCCAAGGTCCTTAAAAACCTTTTCCATGTAAGCAGAGGTTTTAACCTCTCTATACCCCGTTTCTGGGTTTTGCCAGATATACCTTTCGGTATCAAGTATAAGCTTTTCATTTTTTTTTACAGCATTTAATAATTTTTTCATTTTTAATCCCCTATATCTGCCTCATTCTGCAGATTTTTAATCATATCTTCAATTTATTTTATATAATTTTCTCTGTATTTATTACCTTTACTTTCTTTCTCAATATACATAATTTCCTTATCCTTAGCTTTAATATATAACCTGCTTAAGCGTTAATCCGCACGCAGGAAGTGTTTGTCCTGCAAGCTCCCTATTTTTTGTTTCAAGTATGTCTTTTATTATATCTTTATCTTTTTTACCTATTCCAATCTCAAAAAGTGTACCCGATATAATTCTAACCATATTATATAAAAATCCGTTTCCGTTAATTATGATTTTAACTATGTCATTTTCTTTTTTAATTTCAATATAATTTATGGTTCTGATGGTTGATTTTTTTGTCTTTTTAAGTGCGCTGAATCCTAAAAAATCGTGTGTGCCTAAAAGTTCCTTTGCCGAAATACTCATAACCTCGGTATTAAGATTTACAAGCTCTGTATAAACGTATTTTCTTTTAAAAACATCTGCTTTAGTTGTTGATATACTGTACTCATATGTTTTGGAGATTGCATTAAGCCTACTATGAAAACGTTCATCAACCTCTTCTATAGACAACACCTTTATATCTTCAGGAAGATAGTGATTTAGGTATTCTAAAATTTCTGAACAGGATAATAGGGTATCACACTTAAAGTTTGCAACCTGACCGCTTGCGTGCACACCCGCATCCGTTCTGCCCGAGGCAAATATTTCAATATGCCTTCCGCACATTTTAGAAAGCACATTATAAAAACGCTCCTGTATAGTATTTGGGGTATTCCCTTGCTTTTGCCATCCGTTATACTTTGTACCATCATATTGGATGACCAGCCTATAGTTTTTCATAGCTTTCTCCGATTATTTTATCTAAATTTTTGATAACGTGTGCTACAGGACTTTGCTCTGATTCTACAGTGATTACATCTGCAATTTCTTTAAGCTCTTCTATTGCGTTTCCCGTTGCAATGCCGATATCTGCAGATTTTAAAAGGGTAATATCGTTTTCATAATCACCTATACCAATAGCTATTTTTGCACCGCACATTTTCTTGATTATTTCTAGGCTTTTCCCCTTACCCGTACTCTTACTCATAATTTCAACACCCGTATTCCACGAGCGTACGCAGTCATATTCTTTTCCAAATTCTTTTCTAATCGCATCACGAAGAAGGCATGCTTCTTTTTCAGTTTCTGTTACTACAAGTATTTTGTAGCACGCTTTTGGAAGCGTCTTTTCAAACCCATCAAAAAGCTTTATCATATCGCTAAAAGTATAGGTCATTGTACGCATAGGTGTACACAGTTCCCACACACGATATATAAGCCTTTCAAACCCAGTAGGTAGTTCTGTGCCGTGTAGAAGCTTCATATCTTTCACATCGGCTATCACAGCACCATTAACTGCTGCAACAGGACAATTAATAGGAAGCACCGATGCGTAGTTTTCTTTTATATACTGTACAGTACGCCCAGAAGCAATTGAAAATTTCCCACCTTGCATTTCAAAGCTTTTAACCGCATCTATGGTTTTTTCAGATAGTTCCCCACCATGCACAAGCGTTCCGTCAATATCAGATAGAATTAATATATCTTTGTATTTATCAGTCATATTCGCCCTCAGTTTCTCCGGTAGGATAACCTTCATAATAAAAAGCTTAAGAATCTGATAAAAGCAATTATTCTTCTATTACATGAAGATTTTTTAATGAAATATCAAGTATCGGTGCAGAGTGTGTTAGTGCACCACTTGAAATATAGTCAACACCAAGCTTTGTAAGTCTTGCGATGTTTTCGCGTGTTACATTTCCTGAAACCTCAATTTCTGCTTTTCCATCAATAATTTTTATAGACTCCTCAAGCATTTCGTTTGTCATATTATCAAGCATAATTATATCCGCACCTGCAGACACTGCTTCTTTTACCATGTCAATGGTTTCAACCTCAACCTCAATTTTACGAACAAATGGTGCGTATGCTTTTGCTAGGCTTATTGCCTCTTTAACACCACCTGCTGCACCAATGTGGTTATCCTTTAAAAGCACACCATCAGAAAGGTTATAGCGATGGTTCTTACCACCACCAATTCTAACAGAATACTTCTCAAAAATTCTGTTATTGGGTGTGGTTTTTCTTGTGTCCAGAAGTGTTGTTTTTGTGCCATCCAAAAGCTTTGCAACGCTTCTTGTATAGGTTGCAATACCACTCATACGTTGCATATAATTAAGCGCAGTACGTTCACCACAAAGAATTGTGCGGATGTCACCCTTTATTATTGCCATAAGTGCGCCTTTTTTTACATTGTCACCATCTTTTACAAAAGCTTCAACATCAATGCTCTCGTCTAAAAGTTTAAACACACGCTCAAAAATCTGCATTCCACACATAACGCCATCTTCCTTGCAGATTAAATCTGCTTGTCCGATTTTTTCTACCTGCATAACAGAATTTGCGGAAACATCCTCACTTGTTATGTCCTCACGAAGGGCACTTAAAATAAGCGGATCTACATTTAATTTTAAAGTAACTTTATTAAACATAATTTATGTATCCTTTTCAACTAATTTTTTTGCTAAAGCCTGATATTCTTTTTCAAGCTTTTCTGTATTTTCGTATCTTTTTGTATCAAGCTTTTCTATAAAAGCATTTTCATCTTCAAATTTTGATTTACTTTCTGTTATATCCTTTGCGGCAAGACCTGCAAAAACAAGGCTTTCCAAAAGGGAATTGCTTGCAAGTCGATTTTTGCCGTGAACTCCGTTACAAGCAGTTTCACCAACTGCATAAAGCCTATCCATAGACGTTTTACTTACATAGTCAACCCAGATGCCGCCCATAAAATAGTGCTGTGATGGTACAACGGGGATCCACTGTTTCGTAACATCGTAACCTTTTTCAAGGCAATGTGCCGCAATGTTGGGAAAATGCTCATAAATATGCTCTTTAGGAATTACGGTAAGGTCCTCCCATACAAACTCTGTTTTATCCTTTTGCATCTGCTCTTTTATTGTTTTTGTCAAAAGGTCACGCGGTAAAAGCTCATCCGTAAATCTGTTTCCGTTTTTATCACGAAGCAGCGCCCCCTCACCCCTTACAGATTCAGAAATAAGAAAGCGTCTGTCATCACTTGCGTAAAAGGTGGTCGGGTGAATCTGCACATAGGTTATATCTCTTAATTTAACATTGTGATTTTCTGCAATTGCAAGCGCATCACCCGTTAAGTGACGGTAGTTTGTTGTATGCTTAAACAGGCCACCTATTCCGCCTGTTGCAAAAACGACAAAATCTGCCGCAAGCTTTGTTATTTTACCATCGCTTGTTTTTACAATCGCACCAATGCACTTTTCATCTTTTTCGATAATATCAAGAAGCATTGTATCTTCAAGAATTTTAATATTATCTCTTTTTTGTGTTTCTTTAAGCAGTGTGCTTGTTATTTCCTTACCGGTTTCATCAGCATGAAATATTATTCTTTTGTTTGAGTGCGCCCCTTCTTTTGTAAACGTAAGGGTGTTATCCTCATTTTTCTTAAATTCAGCACCCCACAAAATGAGGTCATCAACAACTGCTTTTGAGTTTTTAAGCATTAATTCAACAGATTTTTTGTCATTTTCGTAGTGACCTGCCTTTAAGGTATCCTCAAAAAAGCTGTCGTAATCACTTTCATCACGCAGCATGCACATACCGCCCTGCGCCAAAAAGGAATCACTTTCTTCTACCTTTGATTTTGTGATGATTGTTATATCACTATTTCTTGGAAGTTTAAGTGCACAATACAGGCCCGAGCATCCACTTCCAACAATTAAAATTTCTGTTTTCATTATTTAGCCAGCTCCAACATTCTGTTTAATGGTTTTAACGCCGCATTTATTGTTTCGTTATCAAGTGTGATTTCATTTATTTCTTTATCGAGCACTTCATACACTTTTTCAAGCGTTATAAGTTTCATATCCGGACAAACCTGATTTTCATTAACTGTATAAAAGCTTTTATCAGGGTTTTGCTTTTGAAGTTCGTAAAGCACACCATCCTCCGTACCGATGATATATTCTTTAGAACTATCCTTTGTTGCAAAACCAATTATTTCTGCAGTACTTCCCACAAATTCTGCTTCGTCAACAACTTCTTTAGCACATTCCGGATGCACTAATAACTTTGCATTTTTGTACTTTTCCCTTGCTTTAGCTACATCCTCTTTTGTGATAGCCTTGTGCACGGGGCAGTATCCGTCATTAAAAATAAAGTTTTTACCTTCCACCTGCTGAGATACATATCTTCCAAGGTTTCCATCAGGAATAAAGAAAATGTTTTTATTAGGAAGATTTTTTACAATTTTTACTGCGTTAGATGATGTTACGCAAACATCTGAAAGCATTTTTGCCTTTACAGTTGAATTTATGTAGCACACAACTGCCAAATCATCATACTTTTCTTTCATTTCTTTTATTTTTTCTTCAGTTATCATATGTGCCATCGCACAATCTGCGTTTAAATCGGGCATAAGCACCTTTTTCCCGGGATTTAAGACTACCGCACTTTCACCCATAAACTGAACTCCGCAAAAAACGATGATATCAGCGTTGGTTTCCTTTGCAGTCTTACTTAAATAGTACGAATCACCTATAAAATCGGCTACCTGCTGCACCTGGGGAGTGGTGTAGTAGTGCGCAAGGATAACCGCATTTTTTTCTTTTTTTAGCTTATTTATTTTATCATTTATCATATATACCTCCGTAAAATATTGCCAATGGTGTTATTTATAAAATGTATTGTTGTCCGCTTTCACACAGCATTTTTATACAGTTAAGTATTTTATCATCTTTAAAATGAACCTCGTGTGTAAAAAATGGATTAATATCATTAGAATCAGTGTTTTTTATGTTTTCCTTAAAATTGACATTACATTCTAATCTCAATTTACTATGCCTTGTTGTTTTTTTAAGGTCTTCATCATAAAACATACCTTTATCAAGGTATGTTTTATTTCCTAGGTCACTAATATAATATACTTTTCTTTCATAATCAACACCATAAAGTACGCTAAATTTCTCAAAACTCCTGCTTGTCCAAAATTGATTGGTGGGATTATTAAATTTCGTAATCAATACAGCTTCTTGATGATGCATAAGGGCGAATGAAATTATCTGCACTTTTCTAAATTTCTGCCTTTTGGTCATCTGTATATTCATCTTTTAAATTCCATAGAATAATATGCTTAACCATTTTAATTTCCTCCATAATTAGTTTTAAAAGATTAAAATGAAATCAACGACATTTACATAAATATGCCCAAAGGTCCACCCGGTAATACACTTTGCCCCGCAATAAGGTTTTCGCTTTCACATTTCACTTTTATAAATAAACATCGTATAACCTAACGAAATAACCGTTAATATTGACGCCGTCAAAATGTTGACCTCTGTCGAGGGCTCTGCCCCAATGACACTTAACGAGTTGAATATGCTGTGCGTAATAATACAGGGCCACAGGCTCTTACTCTTATAAAACAATATAGTGAACAAGAACCCGATAGATGTTGCATAGATAATTTGAAGAAGTGTTGATAGAAACTCAGAACCATTTAGTAAATTGACAATATGACCAAGTCCAAATGTAATACTCGAGACTATTATTGCCTGTCTGATGTTATCCTTAGATAATGCTTTGAACAAAAATCCCCGGAATATGATTTCTTCAATAAACCCTACACAAAGCATACTAAGTACAAACAATATGGTTTCGAATGGTGAGTATTTCATCCAAACACCATTCCAAAGATTGCAGCTTGCGATAATCAAAAGAGGAATGAAGTATAGATAGTCTTTTAATCTACCCTCAAACCGGCAAAGTCCATATTTCTGAAGCAATCCGTTATTTCTCATCCATATTAATAAAACCGTTACAAACGCTACACTTAATGGAGCCGTCAGTATTTTCTCAATTCCCAAGTAACGAGAGAAGTTATCTGCAAAGCTGTAAACAACCACATATATGCCAATCCAAATCAGGGAAAATGTGAGTTCATTTTTTTCGTATAAGCGTTTCATAATTACACCACTTTTTTATATAGATTGTTTCTGGCAAACAAGGTCACCACTTTTTACAAAATTGTTTTTAAAGTTCTTTCAATTACGTTTGCCATACACATAAATCCAAGGTCGTTAGGGTGGCAACCATCAACTCTTGCTATCCCCTGCACCTAACTCATCGTAAAACTCTTTACCATCAATAAAATACATGTTCGTATCACCCGAGGTTTTTGCATTTTCAACAGTCTTTATTATAATTCTGCGTCTTTTTTCTGCATCTTCATTTTTGTTTTTTGCAACGTCATACGGCAATTTTTTAAAACAGTCCTTATCGTTTATTATAAAATAAACGATGAATAATAGGACCTTTTAAATTTTCAAGGAATATTATACCATAGAAAAGATAAAATAGCAACCGTAAAACATCGATTTATAAAAAGAAAACGCCTCTAAATGAGGCGTTTTTGATGTGATATATCGCTAAACTTGTAGCTTTTGCTTTAAATTACAAATAATCCCTTACAGAGTTTATCATAATAGAATTTATTTTCCATTTATAGCCTTTCAAGGTGGAAAGTTTTATGCATAGTGGCTCATCATATTCATGAATAACAGGTATAACATCGCACTGATAACACCCTGCGGGAATAACCTTGCCGCCAATTTTTCGACTGTTTTCACAGGTTGCGACAGTCACACTATCCTCTTTGCTATCCCCAGAAATTATCAATATTTCATACTGACCCCTGGGTATCTCCACAACAAACTCTGCATTTTCGCTTCCTTGTGCAAAATCGCATCTTAAAGCATCGCCCTCATCACGCTTTACAATTTGTATTTCATCCGAAGACTTAAAGCCATAGCCTTTCACATCCGTATAAATAGAATTATCAATACGGGAAAAGTCCAAGCACGTTCCAAGATGCTTTTCGCTGACATACACAATCTGTGGAAATGCAGGTCTATAATCCTTGGACTGCTCGTTTGTAAAATCAAACTTATATACTGTGTGTGAAGGAATGCAGGTGTCACCTAAATATCTGTCCCTTGTAAAACAATCAAGCCGTCTATAATAAGCAGTTTCGGAATTTTCACCCAAATAGATATGTCGTCTAGAAAATGTAATATGCTCGGAAAAGCCGCCATCATAAGCATCATTATCTTGAGCGGTTGACAAATCAAAGTTTTTTGCAAAAAGATATTTCTTACCTGCCTTTGTTTCAACAGTTACCACGCTATCCGAAATATCAAACTTTATTCTCTGCCCATCGCAGTAAAGGGATATATTCTCTCTAAGATACGGACAGCTAAGCTTTAATATTCCGCCCTTTTTGCTGTAAACCTCTATCCAATCAAGCTCACCCTCTGTTATAGAAGCACTTATCTCAAAAGCACCCTTAGCAAGAAGCTTATCAAACCTGACCGTTTTCCAAGCATCATATTTTACGTACCTGGACTGATACTCGGTTATGGAGTAACTGTTTCTTATCATTCTTCCATATTCAGGGTCCCCATCAGGAAGAGCGGGAAATACCTGTATAACTGTGCCGTAGGATTGTAAAAGCATCTCGTTTACAGCGGCAAGCATCTCGCCCGTAAACTCCATCATACAAGGATAATACAAGGGCTGGCGAATTATAAGACAATGATTCATAAATCGTTCAGTAACCTCGGCTGTAAGTCCGTTTGAACGAAGCATATGGTCAATCCCTTTTTCGTACAGCATCCGAAGGGCGGTCTGTCCTCGACCTACCCTTGCCGCCGCAGCCGCAATCCAGCTGCAGCCAAAAATACCCGTTTCGCAGTTTTCCTCAAGGAAGTCTATCGTATTAGAAACAATTTCTTTCATTTCGCCATTTCTTAAATCGAACTCACCTATAGGAAAAGCAGGCATAAGCATACCCGGATGACGAATCCAAAGTTCTTCAGGTGCATCGTAAGAGTCATTTAGGTGCACCCCGTATTTTCCATCCTTACTGAGCGCGTATGATGGTATTTTTGATAATATTTCTT